>DATHIT010000067.1:0-2045 GCA_035489915.1 Pseudonocardia sp.
GACGGCTGGTAAGCGGTGGAGCCCTCCGCGCCGGCGAGCAGGGTCGGACCGGTGACCCCGTCCAGCGCGTCCCGCCAGGCCCGGTCCGCCTCGGCGGTGTCCCGCTCGGCCAACCAGGCCAGGTACGCCGAGTACTGCCCCTCCGCCGGCGGCAGCTGCCCGGCCGGGTAGGCCCGCAGCAGGTCGGCCACCAGCAGCGGCAGCGACCAGCCGTCGAAGAGCAGGTGATGGTTGGTGAGCAGCAGCCGGTGCTCCCCCTCGGCGACCCGGACCAGCGTGGCGCGCAGTAGCGGGGCCCGGTCCAGCGCGAACCGGGTGGCCCGTTCGGTGTGCCGCAGCTCGGTCCAGCGCTCCTCCCGCTCGGGCACCGGACGCTCGGTGAGGTCCAGCTCGCGCCACGGCAGCTCCACCTGGGCGGCAATGGTCTGCACCGGTTCAGCCAGGCCGTCGTGGTGGAACGCGGCGCGCAGGCTCTCGTGCCGGTCCAGCACGGCGGCCAGCGCGGCGCGCAGCGAGTCGGCGTCGAGCTGCCCGGTGAAGGTCAACGCGAGCTGGGCGAGGTAGGCGTCCGCCTCGGTTTCGTCGGCGAGCGAGTGGAACACCAGACCCCGCTGCAGCGGGGACAGTGGCAGGGTGCCGGCGGTGTCCACCAGCTGCGCCGGAATCGTCACGGACTCGGCGGCTACCAGGGACACCCGGTCTGCCAGGCCGGCCACGGTGGGCGCGGAGAACACGTCGCGCACGGTGAACCGCAGGCCCTCGGCGCGGGCGGTGGAGACCAGCTGGATGGACAGGATGCTGTCCCCGCCGAGGGTGAAGAAGTCGTCCTCCGCACCCACCCCTGGTACGTCGAGTACCCGGGCGAACAGCTCGGCCAGCTGGGTCTCCGGCTCGCCGTGGGGCGCGCGGGAGCGGGCCCGTGCGGCGGGCGGAGCGGGCAGCGCACCCCGGTCGACCTTGCCGGACGGCAGCGTGGGCATCGCGGCCAGGGTGAGGATGGTGTCCGGCACCATGTGCGTGGGCAGCTGGCCGGTCAGCCAGGCGCGCAGCGCCTCGCCGTCCATGGGACCGGCAGGGTCCGGCACCTGGTAGCCGACCAGCCGCCTCGCCGCTGCGTCGTGCACGCGCACGGCGGCCTGCCGGACCGCCGGGTGGCGGGCCATGGCCGACTCGATCTCCTCCAGCTCGACCCGCATCCCCCGGATCTTGATCTGGTTGTCCGCCCGGCCGAGGAACTCCAATACCCCGTCGGACCGCCACCGGGCCAGGTCGCCGGTGCGGTACAGCCGGGATCCGGGCCCGCCGAACGGGTCGGCGACGAACCGCTCGGCCGTCCGCCTCGGCTCCCCCACATAGCCCCGGGCCAGCGGCAACCCGCCCAGGTAGATCTCCCCGGGGACGCCGGTGGACACCGCGCGCAGCTGCCCGTCCAGCAGGTAGATCGTGGTGTTGGGGTTCGCCGTGCCGATGGTCGACCCGCGCCGATGATGCTCGGGGCGGTACACCTCGTGGCTGACCCCGATGGTCGCCTCGGCCGGCCCGTAGCCGTGGTAAAGCGTCGCGCCGACCTGGGCCCGGAACCGGGCGTACAGCTCGGGGTTGAGCAGCTCGCCGCCGCACCACACGTGCCGCAGGCAGCCGAGCTGGCCCGGCGTAGCGGCGATCGTGCCGAGCAGCAGCTCCAGCATCGAGGAGGGGAGGTAGGTGAAGGTGACCCGCTGCCGGGCGATCAGCCCGGCCAGCTCGTCCACCTCCCGTTCCAGCCCCGGCTCGCAGATCACCAGGCGCGCCCCGGACACCAACGGCAGGAAGATCTCGTTGATCGAGATGTCGAAGCCGAGCGGGGCCTTGAACAGCGCCGCGTCGTCCGGCCCGAAATCGAGCAGGCCGATCTGCCAGAGCATCCGGTTGGCGATGGCCCGCTGGCGGATCATCGCGCCCTTCGGCTGCCCGGTGGAGCCGGAGGTGTACATGACGTAGGCCAGGTTCTCCGGATCCAGCCGGGGCAACGGGGCCTCGGCGGCCCCGGCCCGAGCCGGCGACAC
>DATHIT010000068.1:0-4447 GCA_035489915.1 Pseudonocardia sp.
CGCCGACGCGGCCTGGTCCTGGCGGTGGTGCTGCTGTCCGCGGCCTGCTCGCCAGGCACGAGGCCCGGACCCGGCGACCTGGACCGGTTCTACGGACAGAAGCTCAGCTGGGGGAGCTGCGCGTCGTTCGCGGTGTCCGACGACGATAGGAAGACGTTCGCCGACGCCAAGTTCGACTGCGCCTACCTACAGGTCCCGCTGGACTACGGCCAGTCGGACGGGCCGCCCGCGAAGATCTCCGTGCTGCGGCAGAAGGCATCCGTACCGGCCCAGCGGATCGGCTCGCTGGTGATCAACCCCGGCGGCCCTGGCGCGTCCGGCACCAGCGCCGCCGCCGGGATCTCTCAACAGATCGACAACAGCGTGCTGGCGCAGCGGTTCGACCTGGTCGGTTTCGACCCGCGAGGCGTGGGTGCCAGCCAGCCGGCGATCAAGTGCTACACGCCGCCGGAGCGGGACGCCGACCGGCTGGACGTGGTGGTGGACACCTCCCCGGCCGGCGTCGCCCGGCTGGAGAACAAGGAGAAGGACTACAACAGCAAGTGCGCTCAGCGCAGCGGCGGTGAGCCCGTACTGGTGAACGTGGGAACGCGGGACGCGGCCAAAGACATCGACATCTTGCGCGCCGCGCTGGGTGACCAGAAGCTGACCTACCTCGGCTACTCGTACGGCAGCGAGCTGGGCACCACCTACGCCGAGGACTTCCCGCGGAACGTGCGGGCGATGGTGCTGGACGGCGCGGTCGACCCCGCACAGGACGAGATCGACCGGCAGATCGCCCAGGCGGCCAGCTTCCAGCGCACCTTCGACGCCTTCGCCGCCTGGTGCACCGCGCGGCCGGACTGCCCGCTGGGTGCCAACCCGACCACGACCACGCAGAACTACCGCCAGCTGGTCCTGCCGGTGATCGAGCACCCAGTCCCGCTGGCCGACGGTCGGAAGATGTCCTACACCGACGCGCTGACCGGCACCATCCAGGCCCTGTACAGCACCCGGCTGTGGCCGGCGCTCAAACGGGGCTTGCAGGAGCTGCGGAGCGGGCAGGGCCGGATCATGATGCTGCTGGCCGACGTGTACTACAACCGCCAGGCCGACGGCAGCTACACCTACGCACTCGACGCGTTGATCGCCGTCAACTGCCAGGACATGCGGCGCATTACCGATCCGGCGGTGGCCCTGGAGATCAGCAAGCGGTTGATCGAGGTGGCCCCGTTCCAGGACAACGGGCACGGCCCGAGCCCGGCCCGGGACTACTGCGCGTTCTGGCCGACGCCCAACACCAGCGCCCCGCACGTCCCACACACCCCCGGGCTGCCACAGGTCGTGGTGATCTCGGTGACCGGTGACCCGGCCACCCCCTACCAGGCGGGGGTGAACCTGGCCAAGTACCTCAACGCCCGGCTGCTCACCGTCCAGGGCAACCAGCACACCGTGGCCCTGCAGGGCAGCAACTGCGTGGACGACATCGTGAACAACTACTTCACCGACCTCGCCCTGCCGCCCGACGGAGCCGAGTGCGCCCTCAGGACACCACGCTGACCGCGATCAGGAGCGGCCGGCGGTCAATGAGGCTGGGGAAGTCGAGTTGCGGGGATTTCCGGAAGTTGGGTTGCACCAGGTGACCATCGTGTTAGCTTTTGATCTGCGCCCGGTAGATCGTGGCGGGCGCCAGTGCCGATGACCTGAGTGCTCCGCGCTTGGGTTGGGCCTCTGCGTGATGTGACCGCGGCTGGCGATTCGGCCGGAGCTGGGTGCCTGCGAGCCCCGGAAACCCCCTTCTGGAATCGCCATGCGCGAGGGCGCTGCCCCTTTGAGTCTCTAGGCCATGGTCGGCCGGTGACCGGGGAGAGCTGGCCGTCGCGGTGTCGGTAGAACCCGCGGAGCGTTTGTAATGGTGTCGGTGGCCTCGGCTGGTGGGCGGCGCGTGTGCGCCGTGCCCCCGGTCTCGGTGCCGGCCGCGTCGCGAGCGTTGCCAGTCCAGGTAGCGGCCGCGGTGCTGTCTCGGATGTGGCGTGCTGGATCGGTGTCGGTGCTTCTCGGTGCCGCCGCCCTGGTATGGCTGCTCGGGACATTGCTGTCGCCCGCGAACGCCACCACAGCCACCTCAGCAACCACGCTGGCGGTGTCGGCTCCATCGGTGGTCGTGCGGACCGTGGCCGATGTCGCCGGCGGCCCATCGGGTGACTCGGGCGGGGGCGGTGGCGTGGCACCGAAGCCGGCGAGCTCCTCCCCGTCGAGCGGTTCGGGTTCGGACTCGGGTGGTGGTTCGAGCGCGCCCAAGCCGGCGGCGACACCCTCGAGCTCCGCCTCCGGGTCGAGTGGGTCGAGCGCGGACAGCTCGGCGACACCCAAGCCGGCGCAGCCCGCGCCCAGCGCAAGTGCGGCACCACAGAACAGTGGGGCATCGCCTCCGGCGAAACCAGCGCCTCAGGCCAGCCCGGCGGCCCAGGACACCACAGCACCAACCGCGACACCGGCCCCGCCACCGGCACAACCCGCGGCCAACGCCAGTGCCGCGCCCGCGAACCCGGGGGGCCCCAAGCCGCCGCGGCCCGCGGCTGACACCACTGCCACACCCCCGACCACCGGGGCACCCAAGCCGATCACGCCCACCCCGGGCGCGGCGACCCAGACCGCGTGCGGCACCACCGGTGCTGCGTGTAGCGCTGTGCCTAAGACCGTCCCGGTGACCGATAACTCGACCAGCCCGCAGATCACCGGGGCACCGAAACCGGCCAGACCCGCCACTGGTGTCGCGGATGCGTCGGTGTGTGGCGCGGGCGGCCCGGGATGTGACCGGTCCGTTCTTGGGGGCGTGCACAGCCCGACGCCCGCAACGCGGGGAGGTGGCTCGTCGACCTCGTGCGGTGCGAATGGCTGTCCCACGCCGGCGCCGGCCACCCCGCCCGCCCCTGGATCCCCGCTCGGCCCGTCCAACGCCGGCACCGGCGGCCCTGGTGGCCCCGGACACGCCGGTGGCTCGGGGGCGGCCCGACTGAATGCGGCGGGATCGACCGACCCGAATACCACCGGACCCGTCACCAGCGGCCCGAGACAGAACACGGTCGACCCGAACCAGTCGGCGAACACCGCCCGTGGGCCCCCCGCCCCAACCACCGACCCCAGCCAGCAGAGCGGTCTGCCCACCCCGACGCCTGCACCGGGCAAACCCGTGCCCACCAGGAGCAGCGCAGCGACCGACGGCCTTGACCCGGTCGTCTCCGGTACCGCTCTGGGCACCATCGCCGGCCCGACAGCCCCAGGACGCCCGACCACCAGCAACACCGCCACCGGTAACGATCCGAACTCCGTGCCAGGGCTGGGCCAGTTCGCCCGACCCGGCGCGACCGTTCCACCTTTTCCTGCCCAGCAGGAAAGTGGCTTTGTCAGCTCGGTCCACGGGTTCGGGCAGTGGGTGGGCCTCGAACCCGACCCCAACGAACACAACACGGGCGGCGGCTACGTCCCCGCGCACGACGGCATCCCGGCCAAGGTGGATGAGGGCGAGGCCAGGTTCGTCGACCTGACCAAACCCGAGGCCGAGGTCCTCGGTGTCCTGCCAGTGGGGCGAGCGGTCAAGGGCGTCAAGCTGGGTGCCGAGGTCGCCGGGGCGGGGGTCAAGGCCTGGCAAGACTCGCATCCCTCATCACCGCCGGCGGCCCGGCCCACACCGGCTCGCACCCCAGCCGAGCAACCCGCGGTGGGGTCTGGGCCGGCCGCGCCAGTCCCGCCGCGCGCCCAGACCCCGCCACAGGCGTCGAACGGCGGTAGTAGCGATCCCGCCGCCGGCAGCGGTCCCGGCCGGGTGCTGCCCCGCCCGAACCGCCCGTCTCCCGGTGACGGCACGGCCCGGCCCGCGCCACGCCCCGCGCCCAGCGTGGCCCCGGCCGGGCGGCCCCGGGCGGGTGCCGACGTCCGTCCCAGCGGACCGGCCGGCAGCCGCCCCGGCCAGCGAGTCGGTGGTCCGCGTACCGACCGTGAACCGGCCCCGATCGGCGCCGGGGCGCCCCGGCCCGCGACCGGTGGCCCCGAGTCACCTCAAGCCCTCACCACCCCTGGGACCCGGATCGCACCTGGTCGCCCGCAAGCCCCCCGGATCGCCGAGCCGGCACCGGCCCGGCCGATCCCGAACACCCGTCCGGCACCTGACGCGGCCCCGGGTGGGCAATCACGTCTGCCCGCGCCGGATCCGACGGCCACCGGGCCCCGCTCCGGCGCAGGCACTGATGTCGGCCCGAGCGTGCCCACCACACCGCGCCAGGTTGGGCAGCCCTCCAGCCCCGACACCAACAACCCGGCGGTCACCCGGCCGGGAGGCCAGCCCGACGGCCCACCCACCGTCGGCGGCGGCGAGAAAGCCCGCGGCAACCGCTACCAGAACGGCACGCTCGAACGCTGGGATGCTGGACAGCAGCGCTGGCTATCGATCGCCGGAGCCGATGGCGGC
>DATHIT010000069.1:0-11851 GCA_035489915.1 Pseudonocardia sp.
GTCGCCGGTGATCTCGAGGATGTTGCGCACCGGGTCGGTCGGCTGGGCGCCGACGCCGAGCCAGTACTGGGCGCGCTCGGAGTCGACCTCGATGAAGCTCGGGTCGGTCTTCGGGTGGTACTTGCCGATGGTCTCGATCGCCCGGCCGCTGCGACGGTTGCGCGCGTCGGCCACGACGATGCGGTAGTACGGAGCCCGGATTTTGCCGAGCCTCATCAGTTTGATCTTGACTGCCACGGGTGTAGCTGCTCCTCGCGGATCGAATTGCTCATTCAGGTCATAGACGACCGATCCGGCGACACCCGCGTGGGGAACGGGCTAAACCAGCTCGATATCTACCACGGCGCGGGGAGAGGGTCCGGCCACGGCGGTCAGCCGACCATTGTGCCAGATACTCCACGTGGGCGGGTCACCAGCTCCGCCTACCGGGGGCGCGGCTGTCAGCCGGCGACGAAGGGGCGCACCGCGACGCCACGTGCGGTCAACTCGTCGTGCACCGCGCGGGCCATCTCCACCGCGCCGGGGGTGTCCCCGTGCAGGCAGAGCGAACGCGCGCCGACCTTCAACACCGTGCCGTCCACCGCGACGATCTCTCCCGAGGTGGCCAACCGCACCGCCCGCTCCACCACCTCGGCCGTCGAGCCCAGCAGGGCACCCGGCTGGGACCGGGGCACCAGGGTGGCCTCCGGGGTGTATCCACGATCCGCGAACGCCTCGAAGACCGGCTCCAACCCGGCCCGCTCGGCGGCCGCGAGCAGCTCCGAGCCGGGCAGCCCCAGCACCGGCAGCACGCCGAACGCGCGGACCCCGGCGGCTATCGCGGCGGCCTGACCGGCATGCCGCACCGCCGTGTTGTAGAGCGCACCGTGCGGCTTGACGTATCCGACCCGGGTCCCGGCCGCCCGGGCACACGCCTCCAGGGCACCGATCTGGTAGAGCACCTCGTCGGCCAGCTGGCCCGGCTCCACGTCGATGAACCGCCGGCCGAACCCGGACAGGTCGCGGTAGGACACCTGGGCGCCGACCACCACCCCCTGCTCGGCGGCCTTCACGCACACCCGCCGCATGGTCGAGGCGTCCCCGGCGTGGAACCCGCAGGCCACGTTGGCCGAGCTCACCACCTCGAGCAACGCGTCGTCGTCGCCCAGTCGCCAGATGCCGAACCCCTCACCCAGGTCAGAGTTCAGATCCAGTACCCCGCTCATTGCCTCGCCTCCGCGTTCACATCGGCACCCCGAGCAGTACGAGCAGCAGTGCCACCGCCGGGAGCAGATTGTTCAGCTGGTGGGCGATGATGCTGGCGCCCAGGCGTCCGGTGAAGAGCCGCGCCAGGCCGATCGGCACCGCGATGATCAGCAGCAACGGCGTCCTGGTGAACTCGAAGTGAGCCAGCGCGAAGCACAGAGTGGTCAGCCCGAAGGTCCACCAGCGGCTGGCCACGTGCCGCTGCACCGCGCCCCACAGCAGGCCGCGGTAGACGATCTCCTCGCAGATCGGCGCCACCAGCCACACCACCAGGAAGACTCCGATGGCCAGCGGTACCGGGAACCGCTGGCCAGCGAACAGCTCGGCGACCGCCGAGTTCGCCTCCGGCCCCACCACCCGGGACCACACCGCGGCGGCCGGGATGGTCAACACCAGGCCGCCACAGCCGAAGGCCAGACCCCGGGTGAGGTCCGCCCGCTCGAAGCGCAGGCCGAGGTCGATCCGAGGGCCGTTCCCGCGCAACCAGGTGGCCAGCAGCGCCACCCCGGCGGCGAGCAGCGTTGGCACGGTCAGGCTGAGCAGCAGCATGGCCGGCGGCGGGGAGCCGTTGTCCGGGCCCACGTACGGCAGCACCAGCAGCAGCGAGGTAAGCAGGAACACCGCCTCGACCAGCAGGTATGCGCCGAGGCCCCATCGGTGCGGCGGCCGGCCCGGCGGCGCGTCGGCCGGCGGACCCGGTAGCACGGCGGTGGGCGGCAGGTCCTCGGCTGGCGCCGGGCCACCGGCGAGCTCCTCCCGGGGACCGGGGATGGCGGGCAGGTCCGACCCGGCCGGCAGCGGCTCCCACGGCTCACGAACCGCCTCCGGCGGACCGGATGTGCTCACACCCACCTCCTGGTATCTGCCCGCGACGCTACCGGCCACGCGCCGCGAGCGCCGTCGATCAACGCCCGGACGCGCCCCCGCGCCGCCACCGCGCGGCGGACCTACCGCGTGACCGGCCGCCCGCGCAGCAGCACGTGACTCGGCTCGTGGAGGGTGTTCAGGTCGGTGCGCGGGTCGGCCGGGTAGACGATCAGGTCGGCGGGGTCGCCCTCGGCCAGGCCGGGGCGGCCCAGCCAGTCCCGGGCAGCCCAGCTGGCGGCGCCGAGCGCGGCCGCCTCAGACATCCCGGCCCGGTGCAGCGCGAGAACCTCGTCGGCGATCCGGCCGTGCTCGATGCCGCCACCGGCGTCGGTGCCCGCGTACACCGGGACGCCGGCCTCCACCGCGCGGCGGACCACATCGTCGGCGACGTCGTAGAGCGCCCGCATGTGCGCGGCATAGGCCGGGTACCTGCTGGCCGCCGCGGCGATACCGGGGAAGTTCTCCACGTTGATCAGGGTCGGCACCAGCGCGGTGCCCCGCTCGGCCATCTCCGCGATCAGCTCGTCGGTCAGCCCGGTGCCGTGTTCGATGCAGTCGATGCCGGCCCGGACCAGCCCGTACAGCGCATCGGTGCCGAACACGTGCGCGGTCACCCTGGCCCCGGCCGCATGCGCCGCCGCGATGGCCTCGACCAGCACGTCGTCCGGCCAGAGCGGGGCCAGGTCGCCCTCCCCCCGGTCGATCCAGTCGCCGACCAGCTTGACCCAGCCGTCCCCATTCTGGGCCTGCGCGGTGACCTCGTCGGGCAGCAGGGCCGGGTCGTCCAGCTCCACCGCGAGGCCGGGTACGTAGCGCTTGGGCCGGGCCACGTGCCGGTTCGCCCGGATGATCACCGGCAGGTCGGCGCGGCTCTGCAGCGGCCGGGTGTCCAGCGGCGAACCGCAGTCCCGAACCAGCAGGGTGCCGGCGTCCCGGTCGGCCTCCGCCTGCTCCACCGCCTCGTCCAGCGTGGTTGCGCCGGTGGCGCCCAGGCCGATGTGGCAGTGCGCGTCCACCAGGCCGGGTACGATCCAGCCCCGGTCGGCCAGGGTCTCCGCGCCGGGGATGGGCTCGGCGCTGACCAGCCCGTCAGCGGTGATCCACAGCTCCGTGTCGCGCTGCTCCGGGAGCAGCACGCCGCGGATGCGGTAGGGGGTCACTTGGACTTGGGCAGCTTCAACCGGGACGGGTCGAACCCGGCGGGAAGCTGGTCGAGCCCGGCCAGGCCGGGTGGCAGCTCGTTCAGCCCGGGCGGCATCTTGGACAGATCAGGCAGCGCGGGCATTCCGCCGCGGGGGCGGCCCTGGCCGACAGCGCGGCCCTTGCCCTTGGCGTTCTTCTTGCCCTTGCGGGTCTTGGAGCGCCGCCCTCCACCGCCGAAGCCGAACTGACCGGCCATCTGCTTCATCATCTTGCGGGCTTCGAAGAAGCGGTTGACCAGGTCGTTGACCTCGCTCACGGCCACCCCGGAGCCCTTGGCGATGCGCAGCCGGCGGGACCCGTTGATGATCTTCGGGTCGGACCGTTCGGCCGGCGTCATGCCCCGGATGATGGCCTGTAGCCGGTCCAGCTGGCGGTCGTCGACCTGGGACAACGCCTCCTTCATCTGCCCGGTGTTGCCGCCGGGCAGCATGCCAAGCAGGTTGCCGATCGGGCCCATCTTGCGGATCGCCAGCATCTGCTGGAGGAAGTCCTCCAGGCTCAGTTCACCGCTGGTGATCTTGCTAGCGGTGGCCTCCGCCTGCTCGGCGTCGAAGACCTGCTCGGCCTGCTCGATCAGGGTGAGCACGTCGCCCATGCCCAGGATCCGGCTGGCCATCCGGTCCGGGTGGAAGACGTCGAAGTCTTCCAGCTTCTCGCCGTTGGAGGCGAACAGGATGGGCTCCCCGGTCACCTCCCGGACGGACAGCGCCGCTCCACCGCGCGCGTCGCCGTCCAGCTTGGTGAGCACCACGCCGGTGAATCCGACGCCGTCCCGGAACGCCTGCGCGGTGGCCACCGCGTCCTGGCCGATCATGGCGTCGACCACGAACAAGACCTCGTGCGGGTTGGTCGCGTCGCGGATCGCGGCGGCCTGCGCCATCAGCTCGGCGTCCACACCCAGCCGGCCGGCGGTGTCGACGATCACGATGTCGTACTGCTTCTCGACGGCGTGCTGGATGCCTCGGCCGGCCACGTCCACCGGGTCGCCGACGCCGTTGCCCGGTTCGGGCGCGAACGTCGTCGCCCCGGCGCGCTCGCCGACGATCTGCAGCTGGGTGACCGCGTTCGGCCGCTGCAGGTCGCAGGCCACCAGCAGCGGCGTGTGGCCCTGGCCGGCCAGCCACTTGGCCAACTTGCCGGCCAGCGTGGTCTTGCCGGAGCCCTGCAGGCCGGCGAGCATGATCACGCTCGGGCCCTGCTTGGCAAGGTTCAATCGCCGGGTCTCGCCACCCAGGATGGCGACGAGCTCCTCGTTGACGATCTTGACGACCTGCTGGGCCGGGTTCAGTGCGGCGGAGACCTCGGCGCCCTTGGCCCGTTCCTTGATCTTGGCCACGAAGCTGCGCACCACCGGCAGCGCCACATCCGCCTCGAGCAGCGCGATGCGGATCTCCCGACAGGTGGAGTCGATGTCGGACTCGGAGAGCCGACCCTTGCCGCGCAGGTCGCGCAGCGCGCCGGTAAGGCGCTCAGAGAGGGTGTCGAACACGGTGACTCATCGCTCCAGCTCGTCGTTCCGGATCGGGCGGCCGTACGCTCGCCGACGATCGGGCCTTGTCTACCGAGCCTAGACGAGGGACCGAGGGGTCCGCTGGCGCCGGTGGGTGGATCCGGGCCGTTCGGGCGACGGACGTGGCCGTTATCCGGCGGCTCGCTCGGCGGGCGCACTGACCTCGCTAGCGGCCGGGCGGGCGGGCAACTCACGGGTTGGCGGACCGGTTGGCTGATCGGTCGGCTTCCCGGCCGGCTCGGTGTCCAGCACCAATCCGTACCTCGCCTGGCGGCGGTCCACCAGGATGACCCGGTGCCAGCCGGGCGGCTGATGCCCGGCCCGCAGTCGCGCGACGAACGCCGCGCCCAGCCGAGCGTGCCGCTCGAAGCAGGAGCGGCGCAACACCCGGCCCCTGTCACGTTGGCCGCGCCTGGCCTCCGCCGGTTCGGCGTGCACCCACACCAGGTACGGACGGCGCCAGGCCAGCATGGCCAAGGACACCAGCGCGAGCCGGGTGAACGCTCCGGTGGCCGGCATGTGCACGACCACCGGCCCGAGGGTGCTGAGCACCGCCAGCACGATCTGCACCCGGTGCCACAGGTGCACCAGCCCCCGGTACCACCGGTACGGCGTACCGTCCGGCAGCTTCGCCCGCAGCCACTCCCGAATCGGGTCCGAGTCCAGCACGACGGCGCCTCGCGCGGCGATCGGCCGCCGGGCCAGCATGCTGCTCTTGCCCGCCCCTGGTATGCCCGCGACCAGCACGAACGACCGCCTGGGCACACTCAGAACGGCCGGGCCGCCATCCATCACCGTCACCTTGGGTTAACGGCTGGGGCGGCTCAATCGTTCCGCCGGGCGACCCGGCCGATCGGGTGCGAAAGTAAGGCTGATGCAAAGTTATGGCAGTAGGATCCAGGCTCCCGAGGAGAGGAAAATCGTGTCCGAGTACTCCCTGCCCGATCTGTCCTACGACTACGGCGCACTCGAGCCACACATCGCGGGCGAGATCATGCAGCTGCACCACAGCAAGCATCACCAGACCTACGTCACCGGGTTGAACAGCACCCTCGAGCAGCTCGCCGAAGCCAGGGCGAAGGGGGAGTTCGGCGCCCTCGGCGGGCTGGAGAAGTCACTCGCGTTCAACCTGGGCGGCCACGTCAACCACACCGCCTTCTGGACCAACCTGTCCCCGGACGGGGGCGGCAAGCCGGAGGGTGAGCTGGCCGCCGCGCTGGACGACGCGTTCGGCTCGTTCGACGCCTTCCGGGCCCATTTCCAGGCCAACGCACTGGCCATCCAGGGCTCTGGGTGGTCCATCCTGGGCTGGGATTCCCTTGGCCAGCGCCCGCTGATCTTCCAGCTCTACGACCAGCAGGGCAATGTGCCCGCCGGGGTCGTCCCGCTGGTCCTGCTGGACATGTGGGAGCACGCCTTCTACCTGCAGTACCGCAACGTGAAGGCGGACTACGTGACCGCCTGGTGGAACGTGGTCAACTGGTCCGACGCGGCCGCCCGGTTCCAAGCCGCCCGCAGCCAGACCCCCGGCCTGATCACACCCTGAGACAGGGGTGGCTCCGCCGAGCTGGGCACCACGCTGGTCCGACTACGGATCGGCCAGCGTGGTGGCCGGCCGCGGGGTCAATCGGGGCATTCAGGAGTTTGCCGCCTCCAGCACCGCCTGCTCGATCTTGCGCCGCACCTGCCGGGGCAGCGACGTCTCGCCGTCCACCTCCACCAGGCAGAACGAGTCGACCACCGACGAACCCAAGGTCTCCACCTTGGCCCACCGGACGTCCGCCCCGCAGCTCTCCAGCGCGACCGCGACCCGGTGCAGCAGGCCGATCCGGTCCGACCCGCGCAACTCCAGTACCACCGCGCCGGTCGCTTCGTCGTCGAACCAGAGCACCCTCGGCGGTACCCGCTCCTCCAACCCGACCGGGCGGGCATAGTCCCGCTCCTTGCGAGCCAGCGCTTCGGCCAGGTCGAGGCTGCCGTCCAGCACCTTGATCAGGTCCTCGCGCAGCACCGCCGGGTCCGGCATGCGCCCGAACCGGGGCGAGACGGTGAACGTATCCACCGCAATGCCCCGGTGCGAGCGCAGCTCGGCGACGTGCACCTCCAGCGAGTGCAGCGCCAGCACGCCGGCCGCCACGGACAGCGAGCCCGGCAGATCAGGTAGCGCCACCAGGACCTCGGACGGCTCGTCCGGGCTGGCCTCCCGATCCCGGGCGCCGTCGGTCGAGGGCCGCACGCTGATCCGCGGTCGGCCGGACGATTCGACCCGCGCGACCAGCTCGCGGCGCAGCTCGTCCAGCGGCTCGGGCTGGGGTATCGGCTCGCCGATCATCGACGCCCGGCACCGCCGCACCAGCTGATCGATCAGCGAGCGCTTCCATGGGCTCCACACACCCGGCCCGGTGGCCAGCGAGTCCGCCTCGGCCAGCGCGTGCAGCAGCTCGAGCAGCTGTGCGTCGCCGTCCAGCGTGTTCACCACCCTGGTCACCGTGGCCTCGTCCTCCGGGTCCCGGCGGGTGGCGGTGTCCGGGAGCAGCAGGTGGTGTCGGACCATCGCGGCGAGGGTCAGCACGTCTCGCTCGGGCAGCCCGAGACGGCTGCCGATCTGCGCGCCGAGGCCCTCCCCCACCACCGAGTGGTCCTCCTCGCGCCCCTTGCCGATGTCGTGCAGCAGCGCGCCGAGCAGCAATAGGTCCGGGCGGGCCACCCGGGTGGTCAGTCGGGCGGCCTGAGCACAGGTCTCCACCAGGTGCCGGTCCACCGTCCATACGTGCGCCCGGTCCCTCGGCGGCAGGTCGCGCACCGCGCCCCACTCCGGAAACAGCCGGCCCCAGAGCCCGCCCCGGTCCAGCGCCTCCACCACGTCCACCAGCGCCCGGCCCGAGCCCAGCAGGGACAGCAGCTCGGCCACCGCCGCCCGCGGCCACGGCATGCGCAGCTCCGGAGCGGTGTCGGCGAGCCGGGCCAGGGTGCCGGCGGCGATCGGCAGCCCGGTGCGCGCGGCGGTGGCCGCCACCCGGAGCACCAGCGCCGGGTCCTTGGCCGCCGTCGCGTCCCTGGCCAGCGCCACCTCGCCGTTGTGCTCGACCACGCCTTCGTCCAGCGGCCGACGCACCGGTGCTCGGCGCAGCGCGGCCAGCCCCCGTCGAGGCAGCGCGGCTTTGGCCGCCCGCAGCGCCACGTCCACCGCGTAACCGACCGTTCTGGCTGCCCCGGACAGCGCCCTGGCCAGGTCGAACCGGTCACCCATCTCCAGCTGCGCGGCGATCTCGTCGGCGTCCTGGGCGCGCAGTACGTCGCGGTTCCGGCCGGCCAGCCGGTGCAGCTCGGTGCGCACGTCCAGCAACAGCAGCCGGGCCGCCGCCACCTCGAGCCCCGGCCGGTCGATCAGCTGCGCGGCGGCCAGCGCGTCGAGCAGGTACACGTCCCGGAGCCCGCCACGGCCGTTCTTCAGGTCCGGCTCCACCCGGTGCGCGACGTCGCCGTTGCGCTCCCACCGCACGTTGGTCAGCTCCACCAGCTCGTCGAACCGGGTGCGGATGCCGGCCCGCCAGGACTGCCGCACGGCCGAGTTCACCTTGTCGAACAGCGCCCGCTCGCCGGCCAGGTGCCGGGCCTCGAGCAGGCCGAGCGCAGCGCGCAGGTCGGTGGTCGCCACCTCGACCACCTGCCCGGGAGTGCGCACCGAGTGGTCCAGGCCGATTCCTGCGTCCCACAGCGGGTACCACATCGCCTCGGCCAGCCGGTCCGCATCCGGCCGCCGGTCGTGCACCATCACCAGGTCGAGGTCGGAGTAGGGCACCAACTCCCGGCGGCCGAGCGCGCCGACCGCAATCAGCGCCACCCCTTCGGTGAGCCCGATCGTGGCCGCCCGCGAGGCCAGCCAGAAATCGTGCAGGTCGACCAGCGCCCCGCGCAGTGCCTCCGGTGCCAGCCTGCGCTGCCCCGGGCCCGGGTGCAGCAGCACCGCCCGCGCCCGAACGAGATCGTCGGCGATGCCCGCCGTCGTGCTCATCGGCGTGTCCTCAACCCGCTCAACCGCCGGAGGTGGAAACCCTCAGAGCGCGTCACTGCCGCGTTCCCCGGTGCGCACCCGGACCACCGTCTGCAGGCTGGTCACCCAGACCTTGCCGTCACCGATCTGGCCGGTCCGCGCGGCCGAAACCACCGCGTCCACGACCTTGTCCGCGATCTCGTCGTCCACCGCGACCTCGATCCGCACCTTCGGCACGAAGTCGACGTTGTACTCGGCGCCCCGGTAGACCTCGGTGTGCCCCCGCTGCCGGCCGTAGCCGGAAGCTTCGCTGACCGTCATACCCAGCGCCCCCAGCTGTTCCAGGGCGCCCTTCACGTCCTCCAGCACAAACGGCTTGATGATCGCCGTGACCAACTTCATCGGATCACGCCTTCCTGTCCCGGCCCCTCGGCTGTCCGCGAGGCCGCCCCCGATCTCACGACCCGGCCAGCAGCGCCGTGGTTATCACCGCGCCAGCCCGTCATGAAACAGCGCCGGCCCCGGCGTCATCGATATCACCAGGGCGGCGCTGTGTTGCCTCTTAGCCGGCAATGGGTGGATCGCGGTCACCCCATGGCACACCGCGATCACCCCATCTTCTTGATCAGACCGCGTCCGAGCCGCGTTCCCCGGTGCGCACGCGCACCACCGTGTCCACCGGGCTCACCCAGACCTTCCCGTCACCGATCTTGCCGGTGCGGGCGGACTCCACCACCGCGTCCACCACCTTGTCCGCCATGGCGTCGTCGGTGACCACCTCGATCTTCACCTTGGGCACGAAGTCCACCGAGTACTCCGCACCCCGGTAGACCTCGGTGTGGCCCTTCTGCCGGCCGTAGCCCTGCACCTCGCTGACCGTCATGCCGAGCACGCCGATCTGTTCCAGAGCGCCCTTGACGTCCTCCAGCACGAACGGCTTGATGATCGCCGTGACCAGCTTCATTTCCGTTCAGCCTTCCTTCGTGACGGTCGCGGCCGAGTTGGTGCTCACCTTGTCCGTGTCCGCCCCGCCGCCGACCGCATGCTGACCAAGACCGCTTGCGGCCCGGCCACCGAGGGTGGAGAAGTCGTACCCGGTCTCCGCGTGCTCGCCCTCGTCGATGCCGGTGACCTCGGACTCTTCGTCCACCCGGAACCCGATCGTCTTCTTGATGATCAGGGCGATGATGAAGGTCAGGATGAACGAGTAGAGCATCACCGCGCCGGCGGCCAGGACCTGCCGACCGAGCTGAGTGAAGCCGCCGCCGTAGAACAGCCCGTCCTCGCCCAGCGCCGCCGTGTTCACGCTCTTGGTGCCGAAGAAACCAATCAGCAGCGTACCGATGATGCCGCCGACCAGGTGCACTCCGACCACGTCGAGCGAGTCGTCGAAGCCGAACTTGTACTTCAGGCCGACCGCCAATGCACACACCGCGCCGGCGATCAGGCCGATCGCAATGCCGCCAAGCGGATTCACGAAGCCACAGGCCGGAGTGATCGCCACCAGGCCGGCCACCGCCCCGGACGCCGCGCCCAGCGTCGTCGGCTTGCCGTCCCGGATCTGCTCCACGACCAGCCAGCCGAGCACCGCGGCGGCGGTCGCCACCGTGGTGTTGGTGAAGGCAAGACCGGCCAGATCGCTGGCGGACAGTGCTGAGCCGGCGTTGAAGCCGTACCAGCCGAACCACAGCAGGCTGGCGCCGAGCAGCACGAAGGGCAGGTTGTGCGGGCGCATCGGCTCCCGCGGCCAGCCCTTGCGCCGGCCCAGCACGATGGCCAGCGCCAGCCCGGCGGCACCGGCGTTGATGTGCACCGCGGTACCACCGGCGAAGTCCTCGGCCTTCAGCACGTTGGCGATCCAGCCGCCCGTGTTGTCCGGCCCGGTGAAGCCGTCGAAGGCGAACACCCAGTGCGCGACCGGGAAGTACACAATTGAGCCCCACACCGCGACGAACAGCGTCCACGACCAGAACTTGACCCGGTCCGCGATCGCGCCGGAGATCAGCGCCGGAGTGATGACCGCGAACATCAGCTGGAACATGATGAACGCCGTCGCGGGCAGCGCGTCCGGCCCCGGCCACGGGATTTCCGGCGGGCCGGTCACAGCCACCCCGACGAAGTGCCCGATGGAGTTGCCGAGCCCGGCGAACTCATTGCCGCCGACCAGGCCGCCGAACGCGTCGTTGCCGAACGCCCAGCTGTAGCCATACAGCGTCCAGAGGATGCTGATCACTGCCAAGCAGATGAAGTTCATCATCAGCATGTTCAGCACGCTCTTGCTTCGGACCATGCCGCCGTAGAAGAACGCCAAGCCCGGGGTCATCAGCATCACCAGCGCCGCGCTGGCGAGCACCCAAGCGGTATCTCCTGCGTTGATCACCTTCTTGCCCTCCTGTCAGCCAGGTTGGCGAAAAGGATCTGGGTACGATGTTTCGCTGAAAGGCGCTCCATGTTGCGCTGGAGTGAACGACCACGCACTATCCGTTACAGCCAGGTTAAGTGGGCCTCTCAGTCGATTCTCAGCACCCTCCGCGCCGTATCCGTAACCGTGTGTGATTCAGTCGGCGGCGCTCAGGCGAGCAGCGCGTCCACGAACGCGCCGGGTTCGAACGGGGCCAGGTCGTCCGGCCCCTCTCCCAGGCCGACCAGTTTCACCGGAACGCCCAACTCGCGCTGTACCCGGAACACGATGCCGCCCTTGGCGGTGCCGTCCAGTTTGGTCAGCACGATCCCGGTCACGTCGATCACCTCGGCGAACACCCTGGCCTGAATGACCCCGTTCTGGCCGGTCGTGGCGTCCAGCACGAGCAGCACCTCGTCCACATCGCCCTGCCGGGACACCACACGCTTGATCTTGCCGAGCTCGTCCATCAGCCCGGTCTTGGTGTGCAGCCGCCCCGCGGTGTCCAGCAGCACCGCATCCGCGCCGCACTCCACCGCCCGCTTGACCGCCTCGAACGCCACGCTGGCCGGGTCCGCGCCCTCCGCGCCACGCACCACCTCGGCGCCGGCCCGCTCGCCCCAGGTGACCA
>DATHIT010000070.1:0-17725 GCA_035489915.1 Pseudonocardia sp.
GCCCTGGTATTCACCGGCGAGATCGGGTTCGACCAACCGGAAGTCCGCGACCAGATCACCGACGGCCTGACCCTGCTCGGCCCGAACTGCCAGGTACTGGTCGTCGAGCCGAGGGAAGAGCTCGAGCTGGCCCGGCTCACCGCCGAGCTGTTGACCGACGAACGCGGCACATCCGACCAACACGGGGAGTTTCAATGATCGTGTCAAGCCGCGGCGTTGGTCGTGGCTGGTG
The DNA here is from genome assembly GCA_035489915.1 of Pseudonocardia sp. Lineage (GTDB taxonomy): Bacteria > Actinomycetota > Actinomycetes > Mycobacteriales > Pseudonocardiaceae > Pseudonocardia. The sequence continues at coordinate 233 of DATHIT010000070.1, forward strand.
CCTCGGCGAGGAAGCCGCGGTTGTCGCGCAGCAGGGCCAACGTGCGCCCGATGACAAGGATCCGGTCATCGTGTCAGAGACAGGACCGGTCGACCGTCTGTCGCTGGCCAAGGACGTCTGGTTGGCGGCCATCGCCGCGGCCCTCGTGGTGGGCTCGGCAACCGACTCCTGACCTGGCCTTACTGGTTGCACCGGCACGACGGCGCCGGTCCGCGTTGGGCCACCCGGGTCGAGGCCCACGGCGGGTGGGCTGTCCGACCATCGGCAGATGACCGGTTGGATGGACCGCGCGGCGTGCCAGGACGTCGACCCGGAGCTGTTCTTCCCCGTGGGCTCCGGTGAGCTCGCCGACGAACAGGCGGCCGCCGCGCGAGCGGTGTGCGACCGCTGCCGGGTGCGGTTGGAGTGCCTCGCCTTTGCGCAGCGGATCCAGCCGTCCGACGGCGTGTGGGGCGGGCTCACCGTGGACGAGCGGCAGGCCGCCCGGCCGGAGGTGGCCGATCGGCCGCGCCTCCGGGCGGCGGACCGCCGGCCCGTCCGCCGACCGCTGCGCTCGCGCTAGATCCGGTGGCACCAGCCGGGGCGGCCCAGTCGGGCCGTGCGGGGATATGCCGGCCGCCCGCGCGACGCGGTTGCCTCCTGCCAATGACGGGCACCGCCCCCCACATCGTGGTCGTCGGCAGCGGCTTCGCCGGCTACCACGCCGCCCGGTCACTCAGCAGGTTCCTGCGGCGCGGCGCGCGGATCACGCTGGTCAGCTCGACGGATGGGCTACGACCGGCTGGTGGTCGCCGTCGGCAGCGTCAACAAGCTGCTGCCCATCCCCGGGATCACCCGTATCGCGCACCGGTTCCGGCGCATCCCGGAGGCGCTGTCCTGCGCGACCTCGGCCGCGATTCCTGCGAACCGGCCGCGCACGTTGGTCGACTGGGTGCTGGAGGCGATGCTGACCCGCCAGTGCGTCCAGCTCGGCCTGGTCCGCTCCGGCGCCGCTGGACTCCGACGCCCCCGAGCTGCCGTGCGCCCGGTGAGCGCCGGCGGTCAGGACTCCGGCAACCGCCAGCCGCGCTCGGTGGGCAGCCGCAGCGCCTCGGCCGGGCCCCACGAACCCCTCGGGTAGAGCCGGGGCGCCGGGGGATCGCGCAGCAGCGGATCGCACAGCTCCCAGATCAGCTCGACCTCCCGGGTACTGGTGAACAGCATCGGGTCGCCCCGCATCACGTCCAGCAGCAACCGCTCGTACGCCTCCAGGGGTTCGGCCCCGGGGAACTCCTCCAGCAGGTCGATGCGCATCCGCCCGCGACCGAGCCGCAGCTCGGGGCCGGGGACCTTCGCGCGGACGTCGGCGAAGATCCGCGGGTCGTCGGTGAGCTCCAGGACCAGCTCGTTGCACGTGTCGTCGACGTCCCCGGGGAACATCTTCAGCCTCGGCTCCCGGAACCCGAGCGTGATCGTCCGCCGGCTCTGCGCCAGCGCCTTCCCGGTACGCAGGTAGAACGGCACGCCGACCCAGCGCCAGTCGTCGACGAAGAACTCCATGGCGACGAAGGTCTCTACCACCGAGGAGCCGTCCACGCCGGCCTCGTCGCGGTAGCCCTCGTACTGGCCGAACACCACGCGGTCGCGGTCCGGCGGCCGCAACGCCCGGAACACCTTCACCATCTCGTGGTGCAGCGACTCCGCGTCCAGCCGCGCCGGCGGTTCCAACGCCACGAAGCCGAGCAGCTGGAACAGATGGGTGGAGATCATGTCCCGGAAGGTGCCGGTGGACTCCATGAACTCCGCCCGGCCCGCGATGTCCACCTGCTCCGGTACGTCGATCTGTACGTAGCAGACGTTCTGGTAATTCCACACCGGTTCGAACAGCCCGTTCGCGAACCGCAGGGCCAGGATGTTCTGCACCGCCTCCTTGCCCAGGAAGTGATCGATCCGGTACAGCTGGTGCTCCTCGAACACGCCGCGCACGGCCGCATTCAGGCACCGCGCCGAGTGCAGGTCCACGCCGAACGGCTTCTCCAGCACCAGTTTGGCGTCCCGGGTGACGCCCAAGGTGCCGATCATGCGGACCACGGACTCGGTCGCCGACGGGGGCACCGCCAGGTAGAACAGCGGCTGCGCCCCGGGGCCCAGCTCATCGAGGGCGGCGCGCACCGCGTGGCCCAGCTCCGCGGCGTCCCCCTCCACGGCGCGCGCACAGCTGATCCCCTCGGCGAACTCGCTCCAGCTCGCGTCGTCGACCTCGCCGCGGAACGCCCGCACCGCTTCCCGGACCAGGGTCCGGCAGTCCTCCGCCGCCCCCGTGACGTCACGGCTGGAGCAGATCACCCGGAACCGCTCGGGCATGAGGCCCAGCTGCCAGAGGTGGAACAGCGCGGGATAGAGCTTGCGCCGGGCCAGATCGCCGGTGGCACCCAGCACGACCACCACCTGCGGGCACAGCGGGGTGGCCGGGCCGGCGAGGCCGGGCGACGGGGTGTCGAGCGTGCTCGGCGTGTGCATGGCGGTGCGACTCCCTTCCCGAGGTAGTCCGCCCATCGTCCGCGCGGCGCGGCCCGGCCGGACCGGCCCCGCGGTGCGAAACCCGCCGCCACGGTCGGTCACGCCGAGGTATGCCGGCGGCGGTACGGAGTCGAATCCAGTGCTCAACATCGTCCGCTACCTCGCCTTCGGGGTCGGGGAGGTCGCGCTGGTCACTCGCGAGGTGCTGCGGGAGACCGAGCCAGACCGCCTCCGCCGACCCGTCGTGCACGTCGCCTGACACTCCCGGGTCGGCCCGCACCCCCGGATGTCGCGTCCGGGGGCCGAAGCGTCGGGCCGGCGCGCCGCCGCACCATAGCGACGGCAAGGGACCGTCCCGTCGCTGCCCGGCTGGAGGGGTGAACCGGTCATGATCAGTCAGGAGGACATCTCCCGCATCCTGCGGCTGCACGCTAATGACGTGCCGATCCTGTCGCTGTACGCGCGCGTGCCGGCCGGCCCGGGGGGCAGCCGCGAGCTGCAGACCCGGGTGGACAGCCTGCTCTCGGAGATCCGCCCGCTGGGGTCCGACCACTCCGTCGACCGGGCCGTGCGGCTGTCCGTGCGCGCGGACATCGAGCGGGTCGAGAAGCACCTCGCCGACGGGCGCACCTGGCGGCCGGGCACCCTGGCCCTGTTCTCCTGCTCGGCGCACGAGGTGTTCGAGGAGGTCGCGCTGCCGAGGGCGGTCCGTGACCGGGTGGTGCTCGACGCGACACCGTGGGTGCGGTCCCTGCTCGCGGTGCTGGACGAGTACCGCCGGATGTGCGTCGTGTTCGTTGAGCGAGGCCGGGCCCGGGTGTACGAGATGTACCAGGACGAGCTCCGAGAGCTGGGCACGAGGCGAGAGCGGCCGCTGCACGCGCGGCATGTGCCCGCCCTCGACGAGGACCGGGTGCGCAACAAGGCCGAGGAGCACACGAAACGACACTTCCGCGAGGTGGCCGCGATGGTGGACGGCCTGTTCCGGACCGACGGATTCGATCTGCTCGCGCTGGGCAGCCACCCGCACGAGACGCCGCGGTTCGCCGATCAGCTGCCCCGGCACCTGCGCGACCGGATCGCCGGAACGTTCACCCTGGACACCCACCCGACCGAGCTCGCGCACATCCGCGAGCGCGCCACGGAGGTGCTGCGCACCTACGAGGACGAGCAGCAAAGGCGTCGGGTCGCCGAGGTGGTCGAGAAGGCGGCCGCCGGCGGGCGCGCGACGCTCGGGGTCGCCCCCTGCCTGTGGGCCGGCGCCCTGACCGCGATCGACACCCTGCTCGTCGAGGAGGGCGCCGAGCTGCCCGGCGTGGTGTGCAACTACTGCGGCTGGCTTGGGCTGGAGGGCCCGCGCTGCACCCGGTGCGGACACGAAGTGCGGCCCGTCCCCGACGTCCTGGACGAACTGACCGAGGCGGTCATCGAGTGGGGCGGGTCGATCCGGCACATCGAGGCAGAGACCCCGCTGCGCGAGCACCTGGCCGCAGCCACGCTTCGGTTCGACCTCCCGCCCGAGTGACCGGCACGCCGACGACAACCTCACAGGAGGCGACCGTGGACACGGTTCCCCGGAAGACGGTATTCGAGGTGATCGGACTGGAGCTAGAGGGGGCGGTCGCCGTGCCCGAGCAGGCCTGCGGCGTCGTGCTGTTCGTGCACGCCGGAGGCGGCAGCCGGCACGACACGACGGACGTCCTGATCGCCCGGGCACTCAACCAGCAGCACCTAGCGACGGTGCTGGTGGACCTGCTCACCCGGGCGGAACAGGAGATTGCGGGCGCCGACCAGGACCGCTTCGACCCGACCACACTCGGCCCCCGGGTGGTCGCGCTGGCGGACGAGCTGGCGGTGCACGGCCCGACGGCGAGGCTGCGGGGCGCGCTGTGCGGCACCGGGACCGGGGCCGCCGGCGCCCTCGTCGCGGCGGCCGCCCGGCCCAACTGGACGCATGCCGTGTTCTCCCGGGCGGGCCGGCCGGACCTCGCCGGGGAGTTCGTCCGCCTGGTGCGCTGCCCGGCGCTGCTCGTGGTCGGCGAGACGGACGGCCCGGTGCGGGAGGTCAACGAGCGGGCGGAGGCGGAGTTCCCCCGGACCGCGCGCGTCGCGCTCGTGCCCGGCGCCTCGGTGCTGCGCGAGGAGCCCCCGGCCGTGCGGCTGGTGACCGAGCTCGCCCGCGACTGGTTCGCGCTGCGCCTCGGCGCCCGCTCCCGCGCCCGGCGGTAGGAGCGTGCCCGCTCACCACCCGCCGGCGACCGCTAGCGGCCGAGCCCGCGGGCCGGGCAGCGCCGCAGCGCACTGCGCGCGACCGCGAGCTGGTGGGCGACCTCCGCGGTGACCACCTCCGCGTAGAGACCCCCGTCCTCGGACGGGGGCTCCATCGCACGGTAGCGCCACACCACCTGCTCCAGCGCGGTCAGGAAATGATTCGTGATCGCCTGCCGTTCGGCGGCCCGGTCCTCGGGCACCACCATGACCCCACCTCCCGATCGTGACGGCGCGACCGGCCGGGCGCGCTCGGCGCCCGAATCGAGCCGGCCGTCCGTCCCACTGACGATCCCGGACCGGAGCGGTCGACGCGTCGGCCCCGTGGCGCGACGGTCCGTCGCGGCAGTGGTCCCGCCGGGTCCGCGCCGGCTGGCACGGAGCTCGTTGCGCCCGCCGGATCGATGCCACCGTCGGGACAAACGACCACAGTGGACGTCGGCCGGGACGGGGTCAGCAAGGAGATTCGATGTTGAGCAGGCCGCAACAGTGGGCGAAGCGCCGGTTTTGACAGTAGGCGCCGGCTACTGGGTCGTCGCCAACTCTTCGAGTACGACCGAGACCGTCTGAACCGTCCCCGCTCGATTCACCGTGAGGTCGACCCGTTCACCGGGGCTCCTCCTGGCGAGCACATCCTGCATCGCGAGCACGTCGGTCACCGGCTCGCCAGCGATGGCGATGATGACGTCGCCCGGGCGCAACCCAGCCGCCGCGGCGGGCCCACCGGGTCGCACGGCGACGACGCCGACTCCGATCGGGGCACCGCTGGCGTCGGTCACCGTCGTGGTGGTGATACCGAGCGCGGCGCGGCGGCTGTTGACCACCCTGCCATGAGTGATCATCTGGTTCGCCAGGTCGCGCGCGACATCACTGGGCACCGCGAATCCGATCCCGTTGGCGGCGGACCCGAGCTCGTTGTTGACGGCGGCGAGAGTGGGGATGCCGATGACCTGTCCGGCGGCGTTGACCAGTGCGCCGCCGCTGTTGCCGGGATTGATCGGCGCGCTGGTCTGGATGACCTGCCGCAGGACGGTGCCCGGGCCAGCCGGACCGGGCGGCTCCGGGACGGTGCGTCCGACGGCGGAGACGATCCCGTCGGTCACACTCGACTCCAGGCCCAGCGGACTGCCCATGGCCATGACGATGTCACCGACCTCGAGCTCGGAGGAGTTGCCCCACGAGGCCGGGACCAGGCCTGACGCGCCCCGCATCCGGATGACCGCGATGTCGTCGGGCGGGAAGGTCGCTACCAGTGAGGCAGGGAGCTCCGCGCCGGTGGACAATCGCACCCGGAACTCGGTGTCCCGTCCGACGACGTGCGCGTTCGTCACGACGTTCCCGGCCGGATCGAGGATCACCCCGGATCCCACCCCGGACGGGCTCTTGATCTCCACGACGCTGGGCAGAACACGGTTCACTACGTCGGTATAGCTCTTCTGCAGCTCGGTGAGCACACCAGCGTCCGGCGTGGTGGCGGTGGTCTGTCCGCCGCTGCACCCGGCAACGAGGGTGGCCGTCGCGGCCGCGCACACGGCGAGCTGGAGGCGGAGCCGCCCCGGTGCGGTCACGGGCATGGCGTCCGCCTCCGATCGGAACCGACGAACTGTCGTAAGGCCTGCACCTCCCCGCCATGTTGGTGCAGCAAGGGTTGTGAACCGGCCGGTCGGCTCGAGGTGGTGGTCATGGCCCTCCCGGAATCGTGGGGGACCCTCAGTCTGATCGGTGGCCGTGCGGCCGATCCGCGTTCCGGGAGGCCGAAATCGGCAGGCGCCGCTCGGCCCGCCGGATCAGGTGGCGGCATGCACCTGCTCGGCCGCCGGGGTGCTCGTGGACCAGCCAGACGGCCATCGCGCCCTCGCGTACCGCGAGTCGACCCGCTGGACCGACCCGCTGCGCCCGCCGGTCGGCGCGACAGTGGTTGCACGGGACCGGTACGAGTGGATGGACGGTCATTGGTCGTCGGCGTCTCCCGGGCAGCTCGCCAGGTGGCGGGCGAGCGCGCGGACGAGGCTTTCCTCGGTGAACGCGACGACGGTGGTCTCTGCGCACCAGGGACAGGTTCGGGTCATGCCCTCATGTGGGGAGCGGGTCACCCGGTCAAGGGTAGCTCCCTCGTTTCGTCCACGAACTGCTGATGCCGGGGCTGCCGCCAGGGACCTGGCACCACCGAGCCGCACGTCCCACTATTGGTGATCCGCGGTGTGCTCAGTGGAATCGTGGAGTTGCGCGAAAACGCCGGCGAGCTGGCCTGCCGTGGGCCTCGCGGTCAGTCCGCCCAGGTGCTCGTGCACCAGACGAACGGCCATCGCGCCCTCGCCTACCGCGGCGGCGACCCGCTGCGCCGAGCCGCTGCGGACGTCCCCGGCGGCGAACACACCCGGGGCGCTAGTCTCCAGCGGCAGCGGGGCGCGGCCCAGGCGTGCGTACTCGGCGGCGTGCTCGGTCACCGCCGAGCCGGTGCGCAGGTAGCCCCCGGAGTCCCGCTCGACCATGTCGCCCAGCCACGATGTGCACGGAGTGGCCCCGATGAACACCATAAGCTCGCGCGCCGGAAGGCGCCGCCGTTGCCCGGTCGCGGTGTCCTCGACCACCACGGCCTCCAGCACGCCCCGGTGACCGAGTAGCTCCCGTACCTCAGTGCGGACGAACACCTCGATGCGCGGATCGGCCAGGATGCGGTCGGCGAGATAGCGGGACATGTACTCGTCCAGGGTGTTCTCGCGGACCACCATCCGGACCTCGCTCGCGTGCTCGGCCAGGAACAGCGCCGCCTGGCCCGCCGAGTTGCCACCGCCCACCACAACGATCGGGTCCCGGGCGCACATCTGAGCCTCCAGCTGGGTGGCCGCGTAGAAGACGCTGGTTTCCTCGAACTCCTCCAAGCGGGGGACGGCAAGTCGGCGGTACCGGGCGCCAGTGGCTACCACCACGGTGCGGGTGCTGACCTGGCCGCCGTTGTCCAGCTCCACCAGGTAGTGCCCGTCGGCGCGGCACAGCGCGGTCGCGGCGATCGGGACCTGCGCGCGGGCACCGAATTTGTCGGCCTGGATGACCGCGCGCTCGGCCAGCTCGGCGCCGGAGATCCCGGCGGGGAACCCCAGGTAGTTCTCGATCCGCGGGGAGAGGGCGGCCTGCCCGCCGGCGGCCACCGCGTCCAGGACCACGGTGTGCAGCCCCTCCGAGGCGCCGTAGACCGCGGCGGCCAGCCCCGCCGGCCCGGCACCCACCACGAGCAGGTCGCAGTCCCCCCCGCTGTAGCGATTCGGGGTAGGCAGCCCGATCAACTCGGCCAGTTGGGCGTTGCTGGGGTTGCGCAGGATCTGTTGCCCCCACACCACCAGCGGGATGTCCCTCGGCGGCACCTCTAGCTGTCGCAGCAGCTGCTCGGCCTCGGCGTCCGAGTCCAGATCCAGCACCCGGTGGGGAAGGCGGTTGCGGGCGGCGAACTCGCGCAGCCGGGCGGTGTCGGCGGAGTAGCGGGAGCCGACGATCCGGAACCCCGCGCCCACCCCGATGGCCAGGCTGCGCCGGATCAGGTAGGCGCGCAGGATCTCGTCCCCAAACGCGACGTCCTGATTGACCAGCGCCCGGATCTGTTCGATCGGTACCTCGAGGACCTCGCCGGCGACCGCCACGACCGAGGTGAAGAACGAGGCCTGCCTGTTGAGCAGGCCCAGCTCGCCGAGAAAACGCCCAGGGCCGTGCACGCGTACCACCCGCTGTTCCGGCGTCTGGTAGCCCTCCACGACCTCGACCATCCCGCGCAGCACCACATAGAACGCCGGGTCGGGCTCGCCTTCCCTGATCAGCACCTCGCCCCGCCGCGTGGGTCGCCGGCGGCCGCGGGTGGCCAGCATCTCGATCCGCGCCGGCTCCAGCCGGGGGAAGCCGCCGTACAGATCCGGCGTCTCGACCGGCTGGGGCGCTCCGCCCAGGTCGTCGGACGGCGGCGACTCGCTCACCGGGTGCCCTGGCCGGCCGAATCCTGGCCGGCCGAGCCCGAGCCGTCGGGAGCGCCGATGACCTGGCTCACCCATCCCCGCAGCGTGTTCAGCGGCGCCGCGCCGGCCTGGCGCGCGGCGACCTGCCCATTGCGCAGCACGATCAGCGTGGGCACCGCCTGCACCTCGAAGCGCGCCGCCACCGCCGACGACTGGTCCACGTCCACCTTCACCAGCTTGAGCTGGCCGGCCAGCTCCGTGGCCAGCTGCTCGAGCGCGGGGCTGACCATCCGGCAGGGTCCGCACCAGGTGGCCCACAGGTCGACCAGGACCGGGATCGAAGCGCGCTCGGCCACCTCGGCGAAGTCGGTGTCGTCCGCGTCGGTGATCCAGGGCAGCGGGCGGTGGCAGTTCCCGCACCTGGGCACCCCGTTCGCCGCCGAGGGGACCCGGTTGCGCCGACCGCAGTTCGGGCAGGTGACTACGGCGGCGCGTTGCCGGGGCGGGGCGCTCACGCCGTGCTCCCCACCGGGCGATCGACATGCTCGATCACCAGCTGGCCCTCGCGCAGCTCCACCTGGAGGGTGGCCCCGTCGGGCACCGCGTCACGAAGCAGCGCCCTGGCGATCCGGGTCTCCAGCTCCCTGGCGATGAACCGGCGCAGCGGGCGGGCCCCGTACACCGGGTCGTAGCCCTCCCTGGCGATGAAGTGCCGGGCCTCGTCGGTGATCTCCACGGTCAGGTTGCGCTCGCTCAGCCGCCGGCGCAGGTCATTCAGCATGAGCTCGACGATGTGCTCGATCTCGGCCGGGGTGAGCGGGGTGAACAGCACGGTGTCGTCCACCCGGTTCAGGAACTCCGGCCGGAAGTGCCCGCGCAGCTCGGCCATCACCGCGTCCCGGGCGTCGGGCTTGAGGTGCCCGTCCGGGGTGACTCCGTCCAGCAGGTACTGCGACCCGATGTTGGAGGTCATGATCACCACGGTGTTGCGGAAGTTGACGGTGCGGCCCTTGGCGTCGGTGAGCCGGCCGTCGTCGAGCACCTGCAGCAGGGTGTTGAACACGTCCTGGTGGGCCTTCTCGATCTCGTCGAACAGCACCACCGAGTAGGGGCGGCGACGCACCGCCTCGGTCAGCTGCCCGCCCTCGTCGTACCCGACGTATCCGGGCGGCGCGCCGACCAGCCGGGACACCGTGTGCCGCTCCTGGTACTCGCTCATGTCCAGGCGCACGATGTTGTCCTCGGAGTCGTACAGCGCCTCGGCCAGGGTCTTGGCCAGCTCGGTCTTCCCGACGCCGGTCGGGCCGAGGAAGATGAACGACCCGGTTGGCCGGCGCGGGTCCTTCACCCCGGAGCGGGCCCTGATGATCGCGTCGGCCACCGCCTGGACCGCTTCGTCCTGGCCGACCACGCGTTCGTGCAGCACCTCGTCCAGACGCAGCAGCTTCTCCCGCTCACCCTCGGTCAACCGGGAGACCGGGATCCCGGTCCACTGCGAGACGATGTCCGCGATCTCCTCGGCGGTGACCTCCTCGCGCAGCAACCGCTGCCCGCCCTGCTTCTCAGCCAGCCGCTGCTGCTCGGCCTCCAGCTTGCGCTCCAGCTCGGTGAGCCGGCCGTAGCGCAACTCCGCGGCGGTATTCAGGTCGTAGCGGCGTTCCGCGTCGGCGATGTCGTGGCGCAGCTGCTCCAGCTCGGCGCGTAGCTCCTGGACCCGCTTGATGGCCTGTCGCTCGGCCTCCCACTGGGCGCGCATCGCGTCGGCCTCGGCGCGCAGGTCGGTCAGCTCGCGGCGCAGCTGGTCGAGCCGGCTGACGCTGGCCGGGTCGGTCTCCTTGGCGAGCGCGGCTTCCTCCACCTCCAGCCGCATCACCCTGCGGGTGATCTCGTCCAGTGCGGCGGGCATCGAGTCGATCTCGGTGCGCAGCCGGGCGCAGGCCTCGTCGACCAGGTCGATTGCCTTGTCCGGCAGGAAGCGATCGGTCAGGTAGCGCTGGCTCAGCGTGGCCGCGGCGACCAGCGCGTTGTCCTGGATCCGGACGCCGTGGAACACCTCCAACCGCTCGCGCAGACCACGCAGGATGGAGATGGTGTCCTCGACATTCGGCTCGTCCACCAACACCGGCTGGAACCGGCGTTCCAGGGCGGCGTCCTTCTCCACGTGCTTGCGGTACTCGTCCAGGGTGGTCGCGCCGATCATGTGCAGCTCACCGCGGGCGAGCATCGGCTTGAGCATGTTGCCGGCGTCCATCGCCCCCTCGGCGGCCCCGGCCCCGACCACGGTGTGCATCTCGTCGATGAACAGCAGGATCCGGCCCTCGGCGGCCTTGACCTCGGACAGCACCGCCTGCAGCCGCTCCTCGAACTCACCCCGATACTTCGCCCCGGCCACCAGCAGGCCCATGTCCAGGGCGAACACCGTGCGGTCCCGCAGGCCCTCCGGCACGTCACCGTTCACGATCCGCTGGGCCAGCCCCTCCACGATGGCGGTCTTGCCCACGCCCGGATCACCGATGAGCACTGGGTTGTTCTTCGTCTTGCGGGACAGGATCTGGATCACCCGGCGGATCTCGGCGTCCCGCCCGATGACCGGGTCCAGCCGGCCGGAGCGGGCCGAGGCGACCAGGTCCATCCCATACTTGGCCAGCGCCTCGTAGGTCCCCTCCGGGGTGGCCGAGGTGACCCGCTGGTTGCCGCGCACCTTGGTGAGCTCACCCAGGAACTTGTCCCTGGTCACGCCGTGGCGCTCGAGCAACCGCCCGGCCGGGCCGCGCTGCCCCTCCTCGGCCAGCGCGACCAGCAGGTGCTCCACCGAGACGTACTCGTCGGAGAGCCGCTTGGCCTCCCGTTCGGCGGACTCCAGGATGCGCGCCAGCCGCTGCGTGACGCTGACCTGACCGGGCTGGACACCGGGCTGGGTGCTCCTGGGTTTGCGTTGCAGCTCCCGCTCGAGGTCGCCGCGCAGCCCGTCCAGGTCCACGCCAAGGCCGGTGAGCAGCCGGGGAACCAGGCCCTCGGGCTGTTCCAGCAGGGCGAGCAGCAGGTGCTCGCCGTCGACCTCGGTGTGCCCGGCCCTGGTGGCCAGGTCCTGGGCCGAGGACAGCGCTTGCTGAGATTTCTGGGTGAGTCGGTTCAAGTCCATCAGGCGCTCCGTCCGCGAGTGGTCGGTCTCGGCTCGCTGGCCCGCTGGCGGCGCAGCGCGGTCTCCAGGACGCGGATCCGGTCCAGCAGCTCGAGCACGAGTCCCAGCGAGGCGTAGTTGAGTGACAGCCCGGCGCGCAGCCGTTCGATCCGGGCCACCGCCGTGAGCTGACCCGGCGGGAACCACAGGCGGCCGTCCAGGTCGCGGCTGGCCCGGATCAGGCCGAGTGCGACGAACCGGCGCAGCAGGTCGGGATGCACGCCGCTGCGCCTGGCGAACTCTTCGTGGCTCAGGCGGCGTCGAGGTTGGTACACCGGTAGGTATCGGACCGTCATCGGTTCCCCGCCTTTCGTCTCGGGTTGTCGCCGGCGGCGGTGTCTCCTTGGCTGGACTGCAAGTCACGACGGGGATCGAAGGTGGATACGTCGGCCAGCTGCGCAAACAGCTCCCGCTCGCGCTCGGTGGGCTTCGGCGGAACCATGATCTTGATCTCCGCGTACAGATCTCCCGGTCTGCCCTTCGGGTTGGGCATGCCCTCCCCGCGCAGCCGCAGCCGGCGCCCGGTGGAGGAGCCCGGCGGAACGGTCACCTTGGTGTCCCCGCCGGGGGTTGTCACCGGCACCGTGGCGCCCAGCGCGGCCTCCCAGGGGGCCAGCGGCAGGTCGACGGTGATGTCGCGCCCGTGCACCCGGAACCGAGGATGCGGCAGCAGGCGCACCACCAGGAACAGGTCGCCCGAGGGGCCAGAGCCGCGCCCCCGGCCGCCCTGGCCGGCCAGTCGGATGCGTTGGCCGTCGGTCACACCTCGAGGAATGGTGACGGTGTAGGTGCGAGGGCCGGCCGTGCCCTCCAGGGTGATCTGGCGCCGCCCACCCCGGTAGGCCTCCTCGACGGTCAGCGGCAGCTCGGCCTCCTGGTCGGCGCCGGCGATGGGCCCGCCGGCTCGGCCCCCGCCGAACATGCCGCCGAACAGGTCCTCCAGGTCGATGCCGCCGGCACCGCCGAAACCGCCGAAGTCGCCCTCGAAGCCGCTGGGACCCCGCGAGCCGTAGACCGTCCGCCCCGAGTAACCGCCGGGACGCGCACCCCGGAAGCCCCCCTCGGCGGAGCGCCGGCCACCCCCGACCCGCTCCTCCCAATCCTCCGGGACCTGACGGAAGTCGGCCCCGAAACGGTCGTAGCGGGCGCGCAACTCCGGGTCGGCCAGCACGTGGTAGGCCTCGTTGACCTCCTTGAAACGCTCCTCGGCCGCCGGGTCGCGGTTGACGTCGGGGTGATTTTCTCTGGCCAGCTGGCGGTAGGCCTGCTGGAGGTCCTCGGCGGTCGCGTTTCTGGGCACGCCGAGGACCTCGTAGTAGTCGCGGGCCATAAGCTCAGCTGTCCCGGTCGCGAGCGACGGTCACCGAGGCCGGTCGAAGCTGCCGATCCGGATCTCCATAGCCGGGCCGGACCACATCCACCACCCACCCCGGAGCAGGGGCATCCTCGGCGTCGCCACCCGGCACGAGGGCGACAACCTCGTGCCGAGCCGGGTCGAAGGGCACCCCGGCTTCTTCCTGGCGCGGATAGCCGAGCCTGGCCAGCACCGCCAGCGCCTGGTCGCGGATCGCCCGGACCCCCTCCACGATGGCGGCTGGATCCGACTCCGCGTGCCGCAGCGCGAGATCGATGTTGTCCAGCACCGGAAGGAACGCCTCGGCCACCCGGTCCCGCTCGGCGGCGCGCTCTCGGGACACCTCGCGGCCGTAGCGCTTGCGCAGGTTGTCCAGGTCGGCGAGCGAGCGGCGCCACCGATCCTCCAGCTCGGCGGTCGCCGAGCCGTCCCCGGGGCCCGCGTCCTCGGCGCAGGGCGCGGGTCGATCCGCCGCGTGTGCATCCCGCGCCGCGGCTTCTGCTTCCGGGCCGGGACGCTCCGAGGTCTGCACCGTCGGCTCGCGCGGATCCGAATTCGTCGGACCAGCGGGTCCTGGCCGCTGCCCCGGTGACGGTGAGGTCATGGCCAGCACCTCACCCGCGATCGAACTCGGCGTCGATCACGTCGGCGTCGTCCGCGCCACTGTCCGCGCCACTGTCCGCGCCGGTGCGCGCGCCGGCGCCCTGGCCGCCGCCCACCGCGCCGTCGCCGTCGGCCCCTGAGGTTCCCGGAGAGACGGCTCGGAGGCCGCCCAGCACGCCCTGCAGCTCCCCGGTCAGCTCTCGGACCCGGTCGATCGGCGCCTGCTCGGAGACGGCCTGGTGCGCGTCGGCCACCAGCATCTCCGCGCGGGCGCGTTCGTGGGGTGGAGCTGAGTCGCCGAGCTCCTCCAGCCGCCGTTGCACCTGGTAGGCCAGCGCGTCCAGCTCGTTGCGCGCGTCGATCTCCTGGCGCAGGGCCTGGTCGGTCGACCGGTTGCGCTCGGCCTCCTGGACCATGCGATCCACCTCGGACTGGTCCAGGTTGGACGTCTCCGAGATGGTGATGCCCTGCTCGGCGCCGGTGTCCTTGTCCCGCGCGGTGACATTCAGGATGCCGTTCGCGTCGACGTCGTAGGTCACCTCGATCTGCGGCTCGCCCCGAGGGGCAGGGCGGATGTTGGTGAGCTGGAAGCGGCCGAGCACGCGGTTGTCCGCCGCGCGTTCCCGCTCGCCCTGCAGGACCACGACGTCCACCGCCGGCTGGTTATCCGTGGCGGTGGAGAACGTCTCGCTGCGCCGGACCGGGATCGTGGTGTTCCGGTCCACCACCCGGGTCATCACGCCGCCCTGGGTCTCCACGCCTAGCGACAGGGGAGTGACGTCGAGCAGCAGCACGTCGCCGACGTCGCCCTTGAGCACCCCGGCCTGGATTCCCGCCCCGACCGCGACCACCTCGTCGGGGTTCACCGTCATGTTGGGCTCGGCGCCCCCGGTGAGCCGGCGAACCAGGTTCTGCACCGCCGGAATCCGGGTGGAGCCGCCGACCAGGATGACCTCGTCTATGTCGTCCGCGGACACCTTGGCATCCGCCATTGCCTGCTTGACCGGCCCGTTCGTGCGCTCCACCAGATCGGCGGTGATCTGCTCGAAGGTGGAACGCATCAAGGTCGCGGTGAGGTGCTTGGGCCCGTTGGCGTCGGCGGTGATGAACGGCAGGTTCACCTGGGTCTGGGTCACCGAGCTGAGCTCAACCTTGGCCTTCTCCGAAGCCTCGAACAGCCGTTGCAGGGCCTGGGCGTCCTTCCGCAGGTCGATCCCGTTCTCCCGCTGGAAGTCCTCCGCCAGGTAGTCGACGATCCTGCGGTCGAAGTCGTCGCCGCCCAGGTGCGTGTCGCCGGCGGTGGACCGCACCTCGACCACGCCGTCACCGACGTCCAGGATGCTCACGTCGAAGGTGCCGCCGCCGAGGTCGAAGACCAGCACCGTCTCGTGATTCTTCTTGTCCATGCCGTAGGCCAGCGCGGCCGCCGTGGGCTCGTTGATGATCCGCAGCACCTCGAGACCGGCGATCTTCCCGGCATCCTTGGTGGCGGTGCGCTGCGCGTCGTTGAAGTAGGCCGGGACGGTGATCACCGCTTCGGTGACCTTCTCACCCAGGTTGCGCCCCGCGTCGTCGGCGAGCTTGCGCAGGATCATCGCGCTGATCTCTTCGGGCGCGTAGAGCTTGTCCCGGATCTTGATTCGCGCGTTGCCGTGCTCGTCCGGGACGACGTCGTAGGTGACCTGGCTGGCCTCCTCCTCAACCTCCTCGAACTTGCGCCCTATGAACCGTTTGACCGAGTAGATCGTGCCCTTCGGATTGAGGATCGCCTGCCGGCGGGCCAGCTGGCCGACCAGCCGCTCGCCGTTCTCGGTGAACGCGACGACCGATGGAGTGGTACGGGCGCCCTCGGCGTTGGGGATGACTGTCGACTCGCCGCCCTCGTACGCGGCGATCACCGAGTTGGTGGTGCCCAGATCGATTCCGACCGCCCTTGCCATCAGGTCTCCCAGCCGAGCAGACGGATGGCTTCGGGGGCGACAGCCTCGTCGACCATCACTTCGTAGCGTTGCGGCTTCACGAACGCGGCCGACGCGAAGTCGCGGCGTCCGCGCTGCATCGCGTGCAGCAGCAGCCCGAGCGCCGCCCCGACTATCGCGCCGAAGACAAGCCCGTAGAGGGCCAGCAGCAGGGCACCGATCAACGGGTCGATCCAGCTGAACAGCCCGAAGATCCAGCCGATCAGCACACCGGTGACCGCGCCACCCGCCGCGCCGCGCAGGGCCGCCCTCGGGTAGTCCAGCCGCCCGGTGACCTGCTCGATCATCTCCAGGTCACGTCCCACAATGGCCACTCGCTCCACCGGGAAGCCCCGGTCGGAGAGGGCGTCGACGGCCTGTTCGGCGTCCGAGTAGTGCTGGAATGTGGCAATGGATCTGCGTGCCGGGGCCTCGGGGGTGACCGTCCGGCTGGTCGGTGGCGCTGTCCTGGATGCGGGTTGCTCGCTCATGGTGAATCCCTCCGGTTAGACGTTGGCCGGGCGCTGGCTTGACTGCCCGGTGTCCGAGTCCTGTGCGCCGGCTGGCGACGACTCCTCGGTACGGGCGCCTATCCGCACTCGCCGCGGTTTGCCGGACTCGCTGATCGGAATCCGCAGGGTGAGCACGCCGTCGCTGAACTGCGCGTCGAGGCGGTTCGTGTCCAGGTCCCCGCCCAGGTAGAGCTGACGGCTGAACTCGCCGTAGGGCCGCTCGTCGACAACAACCTCGTCGCCTTCCTGGCGGACCGGGTCGCGTCGGGCACGGATGCTGAGCACGTTGCGCTCGACCGTCACGTCGACGTCCTGCTCGCGCACCCCTGGCAGGTCAAGTTGAACGAGGAACTCGTCCCCTCGGCGAACCGCCTCCATGGCCATGGTGCGCCCGCCGTAACCCGACAGCGCCCGCTCGGCGAGTCGCTCCAGCTCACGGAACGGGTCGAAACGCATCAGTGTCACGGCTACCTCCTACTGATGGGACGGCGGCGCTCGCCATTTCGATCAGGGGCCGGACAAGCGACCGCATACTCCATGGACAGCTTCAACCGTCACAGTCAGCGGGCGCGCGTCGCATCGGCACTGGAGTGGAAATGCGGCCGGAGCCACTCAACCTGACAGGTCTAAACCAGCCGATGATCGCCAGGGTGAGGAGGTTTGGCCTAGTCCACGGCGGTCTTCGTGACTCTCAGCTGGGGTTGTGTTGGATTTGCCAGGCGCGGGTGGCGATGTGGAGGTTAAGGCGGGTGCTGACGTCGCCGAGGTCGTGGCCGGTGAGCTCGCGGATGCGTCGCAGGCGGTAGCGCAGGGTGCTGCGGTGGATCAGTAGGGCGTGGGCGGTGGCGTCGTAGTTGCCGCCGTTTTCGTAGTACTGCCAGAGCGTGGTCACCAGGTCGTAGCGGTGCGTGATGTCGTAGTCGATGAGCGGGCCGAGCCATTCGCGGACGAACTCGCGGAGCTCGCGGTCGTGTTCGCCGTCACCGGTGGCCAGGAGGCGGTAGATGCCGAGGTTGCCGAAGACGGTGACGCCGTTGGGCTCCATCGACTGCTGGCGGATGCGAAGGGCCCGAATAGCCTCCGAGTAGGAGCGAGGAAGCTTGGACGGCACGTCGGCCGGCCCGCCGACACCGATGGCACCCTCCTCGCTCTGAAGCCTCGTACTCACGGCACGGTA
>DATHIT010000071.1:0-9537 GCA_035489915.1 Pseudonocardia sp.
ACCGGCCCCGGAGTCCGCCGCGCTGGCCCACGCCACGCTCGCCGCCGTCGCCGGCACGCTGCACGAGATCGTCTCGGTGCCCGAGGGCATGGCATTGCGCGCGATGTACGCGCTCGCCCGCCTCTTCCACGGCAACACCACTGCCGACGAACTGGGACTACCGCGCGCGGCCGCCGCCGAACACCTGCTGATCCCGGCGTTCCGCGCCATCCGCGACCGGCGCTCCCGCCTGCGCCGCAACGCCGAGGGCTGGCGCAAGGAGTGGTTCAAACACCTCGACGAGGCCCGCAAGGTCAACCCCGACGCCGAGGAGGCCACCGGCTACGAGCACGAAGCCGCGGTGTCTTAGGAGGGCGGGCCGGCCATGGGCATCCGTTGAGCGCGGCCAATGGGGGACACTGCCTCCATGGCGGACGGCCTGGTGGCAACGGTCACCGACATCCTTGCGCAGCGCTCGGCCTCGGTGGCGCAGCTCCTCGCGGAGGCCGTCCGGCGGCATTGCGCCGTTGAGCATGTGGCCCTGGTGTCCTTCCAGGGCGTCGAGTGCTCCGTGCTCGCCGCTGCTGGTCTCGATCTCTTGGCAGTCGGGACCACCGCCCCCTCGGCATTGTCCACCAGGCTGGTCCGGGCGCTCGAGGGCAAGCCGTGGTCGTCTGCCGACCTGGCCCGCGAACCCGCCTTCGACCGCCCCGTTGACCAGCTGGCGGCGGCGCTCGGTATCCGGTCCGGCGCCTCTGTTCCGATCTCCTCTGCCGGGGAAGCGATCGGCGCGGTACTGCTCAGCTCGACCGTGGTTGGTCGGTCCTGGGCAGCGGTGATCGCCCAGGTTGACGCGGTCGCCGGGCTGATCGCCCTCGGGCTGGGCATCGGCCGCCAGCCTGGTGAGCGGCTGCGGGTGGTTGTCGTGCACCACGATCCGCTCACCGCGCACGGCCTGGCCCGACTGGTCGAACGAGGTCTGCTGGCCGACGTCGTCGTCGCGGCCGGGCCGTGGGACCCGGAGCTCGCCGTGCGGGTCGCCGACGCGGACGTCACCATCGTCGACGCCGCCGTTCTCGAGTCGGCCGAGCTGCCGGCCGACCAGGTGAGCACCTCGACCGGCCGGCTGGTGCTGATCGCCGACGACTCCACCAACGCCGCCGCCGGCGAGCTGGTGGGTGCGTCGCCGTACAGCGCCGGCATCGTCGTCCCTCGGCGCACCGTGCTCACCGAGCTCATCCCGGCCGTGGCGCGCGCGGTCGGTCGCCCGGGGCCGTCGTGGCCGCCGCCCGGCGGTTTGGCGCTGACCGCCCGCGAGCGCGAGCTGCTGCTCGAGTTGTGCACGGGCAGCACCTATAAGCAGATCGCCGGCCGGCTGGGGCTGTCAACCGCGACCGTCCGGGGCTACTCGCGCAGCCTGTACGCCAAGCTCGACGTGCACTCTCGAGGTGAAGCCGTGCACAAGGCCGCGCAGGCCGGCCTCACCCACCGCTGACCGGCCGACCCCCCTCATCCGTGGGTTTCCCACCCACATGTGTACCTGCATCGGTGTCTGCCCGATGTCCCCACGGTTGCGCACACTCCTGGTGTTGCACCGCAAGCAGGAGGAACGGGACATGAACAGCTACGCATTGGCCACGGTCCAGACCACCGAGGGGTCCCAGCCGGCCCTCGCGCTCGCCGACGGGCGTCTGCTCGTCCACGACCGGCTCGGCGGGACCTCGGTCCGGGCCCTGCTCGACGATTGGGCCGCGGCCCAGGAGGTCCTCGACGAGATCGCGGATTCCCCGGGATCCGGGCGGTTCCTCGACCCCGACGCGGCGGCGCTGCTCACCCCGGTGCGCTACCCGGACGCGCTGCTCGCCGTCGGCGCGAACTACTCGGGCCACCTGAAAGAAATGGGCCTGGAGCCGACCCGGTGGCCGACTATGCCGTTCTTCCACCGCCCACCCCGGACCAGCCTCGTCGGCCCTGGCGACACGGTGTCGATCCCTCGGTCGACCACCGAGTTCGACTGGGAGTGTGAGCTGGCCGTTGTTGTCGGCAGGCCGCTGCGGCACGCAGACCGTCAGGAGGCGCGGGCGGCGATCGCCGGCTATGCCATCGGCCTGGACCTGTCCTGCCGCGACCTGGTCAAGTCGGCCGACGCCGCCTTGGTCGACCTGACCCGCGGCAAGGCGCAGGACACCATGGCACCGTGCGGCCCCGTGCTGGTTCCCGCGAAGTTCATGCCCGACGTCACCGACCTGCGCATCACGCTCTCGGTGAACGATGAGCTGATGATGGACGCCTCCACGAGCGAGATGCTCTACCCGGTGGACGAGCAGCTCAGCATCATCAGCGAGTACATGACCCTCTCACCCGGCGACATCCTGTTCACCGGCTCGCCGGCGGGGTCGGCCGCGCACCACGGCGGCCGCTGGCTGAAGCCCGGAGACCGCATCGACGCCCGGATCGGCGACATCCCCACCCTCACCGTG
Organism: Pseudonocardia sp.; assembly: GCA_035489915.1. Lineage (GTDB taxonomy): Bacteria > Actinomycetota > Actinomycetes > Mycobacteriales > Pseudonocardiaceae > Pseudonocardia. The sequence continues at coordinate 2,460 of DATHIT010000071.1, forward strand.
TCCATGCGGCACGACTGACCAGGACGGACGGACCACAAGGCCGGCGAGTCGGGGCTCTCAGCACATTGAGTCGGCGCTCTCAGCACACGCGGCCGACCTAACCGAGGCTCGTGCGGCTGTAGTTGTGAATAATCTCAGATTGTCACCTGTCCGAATGAACATCGACTACTTGGAACTGTCCTAGCGATCGCATTGCCATCCGTTAACTCTTCGCCTCTATCGTTGCGGACGAGGTGCTTGGCGCCGAAACATAAAATTCGCCGACCATGGTCGCCGGCCCAATGGGCCGCTCACCCGCGCATGAATCCGCTGACGCAGAGGCTGGAGCGGGACCAGGTGCTCTCCGCGCTGGGCAGGAAGTTGCCCTCGCGGCCGTCCGGGAGCCGGAAGACCAGGCCGTAAGCGCTCATCCCGTGTATCGCTCGGAGCAGGTGGTCACGGTCGCAGCTATCGACATGCCCGCGCCAGATTAGGGAGCCATCAGGATCTGTGCTCGATTGCAAATCCACGGTCATTTCGATCTCCCCACACGGGGAGACGATCGTGGCTGGCCCGTTGTAGCTGGCCATGTCCACCCTTTCCTCGGCCGACAGCTGAACGATTCCCACTGTCCCCGCGGAATGTGTGGACTGGATGAGACAACTATGGATTCCCTGATGACGGCCGATGAAACCCCGCGGCACTCTCATGTTGCGAGCCAAGTTCGGAGCGCGCGGCGGGTGCCGGTCTACAATTCCTCAAGTTGTTGGACAACCCGCTGGATCGGTGCCGAGGCGTCGATCTCGACCGTCGCGCTGGCTCGAAGTTGCGGCTCGACCTCCACCAGGTACCGCAGGATCAGGTCTCGTTCCGCCGATTGCTTCCCGTACGGATTGTTGGTTCGGGCGGCGATCCTGGCCAGGAGGACTTCGGCTGGTGCGCTGAGCAGGACGACGTGGTCGAACTGTGGGTAGAACATGTCCTGGTTGGACTTGCAGCCCGCGACGAACAGCGCGCCCCGCTGGTGACCGACCAGCAGGTCCGCCATCGCGTCTTCGCGCCACACCCAGTCGCTGGATCCGTCGTCCAGGGTGACCCAGTGGCTCCATTCGTCGGTGTCGGTGTCCACCACGCGATGGCCACGCTCGGCCAGCACCCGCAAGGCGGTCGACTTGCCGGTGCCTGACATCCCGGTAACCAACACCTTCGGCATCTGCCGAGGCTATGACAGCTCGATCGTCTCGGGGCGCGGTCGCTGCGTACCGGCCGGTCGCGCGGTCAGCTTCCGGCGCCGGCGAGGCCCGTGCCCTCCCGGCAGTCGACGTACTCGAAGTACTGCTCGTCGGCGCCGGCGACGGACACCTCGTGGTAGAGGCGCAGCCGTGCCGCCGGACCCATCGTGGTCAGGTACTTCATCGCCGCCCCGAAGATCGCCAGGTGTGTCGGGTGTGACTCCGACCAGCGCTCCAGTGCGTCCAGGCCCCGCCACCAGCTCATCCCGAAGCTGCGGTCCACCGGCTCGCCGCCTTCCAGCACGGTCAGGTACCGGTTGCAGTAGCAGCCGATGGAGTGGCCCTCGTCGCGCAGGAAGTCCATCCCGGCCCGCAGCACGGGTTCGACGTCGTCCAGATACATCGCCCGCTCATCACCGTCGGTGTCGGTCCAGTCCTGGCCGGAGCGGATCAGGCAGATCCCGCGCCCCGCTCGGACCCGCACCCGGCCGCCGTCCCGCTCGACGACCGGTTCGCCGGCGGGGGCCATCGCGTCGGTCTGGGAGAGCGGGATCCGGTCGCGCATGCCGCCCCAGTAGCCGTGCTCCTGGATCTCGCCGCTGAACCCGTCGGCCAGCACGGCGACACCCTCCGGGCTGCCGAGCGCGGAGAACAGCGTCTCGTGGCCTTCGACCGTCGGGCGCAGTACCTCGGCCCACCGGCCGTACCCGTCCCGGGCGCGATCGCCCAGCCAGGACTCCCGGTGTACGGCGAACCAGCGGTCGAACGCGGCCGGGTCGTCCCAGTAGGCGATCGACACGACGTCCACGGTGCCGTCCGGGTGCACCTGGCGGGCGCGGTCGTGGTGGCCGGGCCCGTCGTCGCCCGCGAACGCGGCATCCAGGACGTTCAGGGCGCTGGCCGGGAGCTCGCCGGTGAACTGCAGGCCGAGGTAGGCCATCACCACCTGCCGCACCTGGGTCGAGGACCGCGCGACGAACGACGGATACGGCGGGGCGTAGTCGTCCGGGATCCGCCGGTGCCGGGTGCGCTCGGTGCGCAGGTGCTCCGGGATGGCGGACTCGGCGACCGCGCCGGGCGGCCCGGCGGTCATGACAACACCTCGGCGACCTCGACCGGGGCTCTGGTCGGTACCGCCGGCTCGGGGTACACACCGCTCTCGCCGCGCCGGCCAACTCCGCCGACTTCGGACTCCGGGGCGGTGAACGCCACGACCCGGTCACCGGGCGTCTTGTTCAGCAGCAGCCGGGTGACGTCCGGCCGGGCGTAGTGGCCGGCCGGGTCGGCGGCGGCCTTGGCCAGCGAGATCAGCCCCAGGTCGAGGTCGGCGTAGACCAGTCCCTCGGCGTCCTCGGCGAGCGGCTCGGTGAGCAGTTGGCCGTCCGGGGCGTAGATGCCGGCGAAGCCGCCGCCGGCCCGCAGCAGTGCCCGCTTGGTGTCGTCGGTGCACAGCAGCTCGACCATCTCCGGGGACACCGTGGCGCACGGGGCGAGCACGAAGCACTGGCCCTCGACGGCGTAGATCCGGCTCGCCGCCGTGTTGACCTCCGGGCCCAGCGCGTATGCGCCGCCCCGGTACAGCGAGAAACTCGGCCAGGCGGCCACGTGGACCTGCTCGTCCTGTGCATACATGGCGTACTTGGACAGCGGCTGCAGGTGCTCCCAGCAGCAAAGCCCGCCGAGCCGGCCCAGCGGCGTGGGGTACACCGACAGGTCGCTGCCGTCGCCCTCGCCGAACACGGTGCGCTCGACGTGGGTGGGTTTGAGCTTGCGGCGCCGGGCGATGGTTTCGCCGTCCGGGCCGATGATCCACTGCGCGATGTACAGGCTGCCGGCCTGCCGCTCGGACAGCCCCATCACCACGGTGATCTCGTGCTCCCGGGCCGCCGCGGCGAGCCGGTCGGCCTCGGGAGAGCCGTACACCAGCGAGTTGTCGTGGTAGCGGGGGAAGAACTGCAGCCCCCAGGCGGGGGAGTCGAGCCAGATGAACCAGGGGTAGCCGGGCAGCCAGGTCTCCGGGAAGCCGACCAGCTTCGCTCCGTTCGCGGCGGCCTCGGCGATCAGGGCGACCGCCTTATCGATGCCGGCGTCCAGGTCGAGGAACTCCGGGGCGGCCTGGACAGCGGCGGCGCGGAACCGGGGGTGGTCGGTGCTCATGCCCTGCAGAGCATGCCGGTCGCGGGGCCGACGCGATGGTCTGAGCGTGTCGTTCGGGTTGACTCTATGGGTCAGGGCAGCCCACCGTCTTGCCCGTCGCCTCGCCTGTCCCTACCGTCGGTGCATGGGTCGGCTGCTCAGCACCGACGAGGTAGATCCGCGGGAGCGCCTCGCCTACTGGAACGAGGCGGTGTCCGACGCCTACGTACAGCTGGACTGCGACGCCCCCGGCGGTGACGTGGTCGGGGACATCCAGGTCGACTCACTGGCCACCCTGGAGCTGTCCCGGGTCACCTCCACAGCGCAGCGGGTGCACCGCACGCCGTCGTTGATCGCCCGGGCCGCCGAGGACTACTTCCTGGTCAGCATCCAGACGAAGGGCGTCGGCCTGGTGAGCCAGGACGAGCGGACCGCCGAGCTACGGCCAGGGGACTTCGCGCTCTACGACTCCACCCGCCCGTACCGGCTGGCCTTCGACGGCGACTTCCAGCAGTACGTCCTGATGCTGCCCGGCCCGGCGCTGCGCTCCCAGTTGCGCGACGCTCCAGGGCTGACCGCGCGTGGGGTCCGGGGCGCCCGGGGCGCCGGCCACCTCATGATCGAGATGATCCGGACGCTGGCCGCCGACATCGCGGTGCTCGAGCCGGCGGCGGCCGCGGCGGTGGCCCAGAGTGTCGAGCACATCGTGGTCGCCGGGCTCAGCTCGCTCGGCACACAGGGCGTCCCAGAGCCGTCCACGGTCGCGCGCCGCGAGCAGGTCAAGGCATGCGTCCGGGCACGGCTGCGCGATCCCGGGCTCACCGTGGCCTCGATCGCCGCGCAGCTGCACACCTCGGTGAGCACGCTGCACCGGGCGTTCGTGGAGGAGCCGTACTCGATCGCGGAGTGGATCTGGGCCCGCCGGTTGGACGCGGTGCGCGCTGACCTGTGCAATCCGGCGCTGCGCCACCGCACGATCAGCGACCTGGCCTTCGACTGGGGCTTTGTCGACGCGTCGCACTTCAGCCGAGCGTTCCGGGCCCGCTTCGCCCGCACCGCGCGCGAAGTCCGGGCAGGAGGCGAGGCCGGTGCCGGGGGAGTACGGGAAGTGGCAGACCTTTGGTGAGCGCACGGTCTACCACAACCGGTGGCTGCGGATCCGGCTGGTCGACGTGCAGACCGCCAGCGGCGCCCGCTTCGAACACCACGTCGTGCACCTGGGCCCGATCGCCATCGCCCTGATCGTCAACTCCGACGACGAAGTGCTGATGCTGTACCGGCACCGGTTCGCCGTCGACCAGTGGGGCTATGAGCTGTTGGGCGGGCTGGTCGAGGACGGCGAGGACCCGGCCGCGACCGCCGCCAGGGAGGCACTCGAGGAGAGCGGCTGGCAGCCGATCGGCGAACCCGAACGCCTGATGGGTTTCGAGCCGCTGCCCGGGCAGGTCAACGCGACGACCGAGGTGTTCCTGTGGCGACAGGCGCGCCAGGTTGGGCCGCCGAGCGACCTTGACGAACTGGGGCGGGTGGACTGGGTGCCGCTGGCGTCGGTTCCCCAACTGGCCGCCCGGGGTCAGCTGCTGGGCGCGGGCACCCTGGTGGCGCTGCTCTACTACCTGGCCAGGGCGCGGGAGGTCTGACGGGCCAGAGGCAGTGGATGTGACCCAAGTCACAGTATCTTTTCGAGCTTTCGTGGCCGGGCCGTTATCGGCCTGTGACCTGCCAGTTCGCTACTGAGGCGATCAACTCCGCGCCGAGATGGTGCCTCGAGAGCGACCTAACCGGTAACGCACGGAGCGACGTCCCCGAAAGAGTGATGCACAGTCACTCAGCTCCTCCGCTCCCCAAGCTCCCAGGAGTAGAACGTGCGTTCACTTTTGAGTCCGTCGGCGTAGGCATGTCCTTACCGGTCTACTACTACGTGCTGGGCACGCCACTGGGCATGCTCGGCCTGATCCGGTGGGGATGCTGGCTGGTCCGGCGCATCCCCGCCGCGCTCTACCGGCCGATCATCGGCTCCTACCGGCTCCCGATGACGATCGTCGTCCCGGTCTACCAGGAGGACCCGGAGGTCTTCGCCGTCGCCATCGAGTCCTGGCTGGCCAACGGGGTCGACGAAGTCATCCTGGTCATCGACGTGTCCGACGACGTCTGCCGCGAGGTGGCCAGCCGATATCCGGTGCGGGTGTTGATCACCGACGTACCCGGAAAGCGGGATGCGCTGCGCCGAGGATGGAACGCCGCGCGCACCGAGCTGGTGGCCCTGGTCGACTCCGACACCGTCTGGGCCCCGGACGTCGCGGCCGAGGTGTGCAAGCCGTTCGCCGACCCCCTGATCGGTGGTGTCGGCACCCGGCAGAACGTCTACGGGTCGAAGGGTTTTCTGGCCCGGATCACCGACATGTTCCTCGACCACCGGTACTTCGACGAGAACGCCAGCCAGAGCCTGCTCGGCCAGGCTGTCTCCTGCCTGTCCGGGCGCACCGCGATCTACCGTCGGGCGCTGCTGCTCGACATCGAGCACGAGTTCATGAACGAGACGTTCTGGGGCGTGCCGTGCCTGTCCGGCGACGACAAGCGCCTGACCACGTTGATCCTCGAGCGCGGCCACAAGACCTACATGCAGCGCACCGCCGAGGTGTGGTCGACCTTCCCGAACAAGTGGAAGATCTTCTTCCGGCAGCGACTGCGGTGGGCGCGTAACACCTGGCGCTCGGACCTGCGCGCGCTGTCCCGGCGCTGGGTGTGGCGTCACCCGTTCCTGGCCTACACGATGGTCGACAAGGGGATCAGCAGCTTCACATTGCTGTTCGGGCCGGCGTTCATGATCTACTCGCTGATCGTCCAGAATTGGGTTTTCGCGGGCGTGCTGGCGCTGTGGTGGCAGATCAGCCGGTCGGCGAAGCTGCTCCCACACCTGCGTCGACGCCCGTCGTCGTTCTTCCTCGTACCCGGCTACCTGTTGGTGTCCTGGCTGATGGCGCTGATCAAGCTGCAGGCGCTGTTCACCATCCGCAAGCAGCGCTGGCTCACCCGCCAGGTGGCGGTACAGAACGGGGCCGTGGTGCGGACCGAGCAGCCGGCCGGGTCGATCCCGGCGTCGCCCTCGCACGCCGCCCAAGCGCCTCCGGCTCCCCGGCCGATCTCAGCGAGCCAGTCGTGGCCGCCCGCACCGGCCCAGCCCCGGCCGATCTCAGCGAGCCAGTCGTGGCCGCCTCTGCCGAACCAGCCGCGCCCCGACCGCGCACCTCCGGCGGCGGCGCGTGCCCGCAACCCGGTCCCGCCCCCGCCGGGTCACGCCCTGCCCATACCGCTGCAGGCGCGTCCGGACGAGCGCGAGCCCGGTAGGCCGGGCGACAGAGCGCCCCAGCGGCGGCGGCATGCGGCGCCTCCCCGGCAGCGCAATAGTCCGGTCGGACCGCCGCCGGGGGAACCTGCTCCACCGCCGAACCCCGCTGCTGCGCAGCCGGCCGGGCCGAGTGCGGGAGAACCGGCTTCTGTACCGCCGCCGCGAGCGGCACACCGGCGGGAGGTTTCGAGATGAGCGGCAGCCGATCGAACCGCAAGCTGGTCGGGATCGTCGCGCTGGTGGTCGGCCTCGTGGTCGTCACGCCCTCGGGGCTGGCAGCCGCGGCCGAGCCGCAACAGGTCGCGGCGCGTTCGCCCTGGTCGCCCGCCCAAGGGCCCGGGCCCTCACCCGAGCCCGATCCGGGTTCCGGCTCTGGTTCCGC
>DATHIT010000072.1:0-11593 GCA_035489915.1 Pseudonocardia sp.
CAAAGCGTTACGACGGGTACGGGGACAACGCGGACTTGACCTCCAAGGATCAGCGCGGCCGTCGACTCACGCTTCGCGTTCGCTTCGGCGACCCGCTGCCGGGCGTTGTCGATGTCGTGCCGCCGCTCGGCCCAGGCGATCTGGTCACGGTCGCGCTGGATCTGTCGCTGGTAGTCGGCGATCGCGGCCTTGCCGCGTTCAAGCTTCTCGCAGGACGGCGAATGCAGGTTCAGCGGAGACTCCAGCAGCAGGCCGCGCTGATCCTTGGAGGTCAAGTCCGCGTTGTCCCCGTACCCGTCGTAACGCTTTGAGCCACCGCTGGGCGAGCGATTGCACTTCTCCTGGTCGTAGCGGACCTCCTGGCGTACCTTCCGCAGGCTTTCCTGATCCTCCCGCAGCTGATCGCGGGCCTGTTCCAAGTTGTCGGAGTTGGCCTCGTCGACGGCGTCCGATTCGTCCCGGGTCGCCCCCAGCACGTTCCCGGCCTCGTCCTCGTCATCGGCCGCGGCATCCGCGCGTTTGCCGTCCCGGACCCGGTCCAGCCTGGCCTGCTCACGTCGCACCTTCGCCTGAGCCTCCAGCAGGTCCGACTGGGCGTCGAAATCGTCCTGCCGGGCCAGCACCTGACCAACCTCGACCCGCTGGCCCACGGTGACCATCAGCTGGACCAACTTGCCCGACTTGGCGAACCCGAGGTTCTGCTCGGTGATCGCCTGCAGCGCGCCGGTCGCCGCCACTGTGCGTTCCACGCTGCCCCGGGTCACCTTTGCCGTGCTCGGCTCGAAGCCCGCTCCGGTCCCGCAGGCGACCACCACCAGCGCCATCGGAAGGGTGACCGCGCCGATGGTCAGCCATCGACCCCGGCGCGTCGCTACCAGGCGCGCGGCGCTCGCCGTGGCCTGATCCGCCGTCTTCCGCCAGTGCTCCGATGCGTGCATCGTGCGATTGCCCTCTCGTGGATCACTCGTCATGGCCGCCTCACTCGTACCTAAGAGCGTCGATCGGACGCATCCGAGCGGCTCGATTTGCCGGATAGGCGCCGAAGAACAAGCCAACGCACAGGCTGACGGTGAACGCCAGCACAACTGACCCGGCAGACAGTTCCGGAGGCGCGAACTGCCCGAAGCTGGCCCCAAGTGTCTTGCCGAGCAGGGAGAGCCCGACACCAACAACGACGCCGATCAGGCCGCCGACACCGGCGAGCACGACCGACTCGATCAGGAATTGCTTGAGTATCGCTTTGCGACGAGCCCCGACAGCCTTTCGGATGCCGATCTCGCGGGTGCGCTCGGTCACGGTGACGAGCATGATGTTCATGATCCCGATCCCGCCGACGAACAGCGAGATCGCCGCGATGATGAACAGAAACAACGTGAGCACGTCCGATACCTGGGTGTACTGCCGCAGCAGCTCCAGATTCGAACGGACCTCGAAGTCCTTCTGATCTGGGTCGTGGACCTTGTGCCGGTCCATCAGGATTCGGGTGATCTTGTTCATGGTGGGCGGCACGGTCGCCTGGCTGGTGGCCTCCACCACGATCTGGTCGACCGTGTCACCACCACCCACCAGGTAATTGCGGGTCGCGCTGATCGGCATCACGGCGATGTCATCGTTGAGCCCGTTCGGCACCAGCACGCCCACCACCTGGAAGGACTGCCGGCCGATCCGGATCGTCTGACCGAGCGCGTCGACACTCCGTCCGCCGAACAGCCGTTCCACCGGCTTCGGGCCCAGCACCGCCACTCGGTTGCTGGTGTTCACATCGCCGTCGGTGTAGAAGTTGCCGGCCGCCATGGTGCGGTGGAACGCCGTGAGGTACTCCCTGGAGGAGCCGACGATGCTGGTCCGCCACAGCGAGTTCTGAAACGCCAGCACGGCGCTCGCCTGCTTCACCGGAGTAACGGAGGAGAACCGAGGCCCCTGCGTGTCTTGCTGCAGGGCCTTCACATCCTTGTCGGTGAGCGGTTGAGTTTTCCCACTAGTCGCCACACTGCCTCGGGACTGCAATACCCCGATCAAGTTCGTACCAAGCGATGTGATCTGTTCATTCAGCCGAGCGGACGTCCCGTTTCCGAGGGCAACCAGAAGGATCACCGCAGCGACCCCGATCATGATCCCCAACATGGTCAATACGGAACGAAGTCGATTTGCCCGCAAACCGCGCAGCGCGACCTTAAAAGCCTCCTGAATGCTCAATTCGCGACCTCTGTCACGCTCACGCCGTCGCCCGCATCGTTCCCGTTCGCGGCGGTGTCCCGGTCACCCGCACCGTGCCGGTTCTTGTCCGGCCCGCCCGAGTCCGCTACCACCCGGCCATCGAGCAGCTTGACGACGCGCTTGGCATAGGAGGCGATCTCTGTCTCGTGCGTGATCAGCACAACCGTCCGGCCAGCATCGCTGAGCTTCACCAGCATCCGCGCGATCTCACCGCTCGCCGTCGAGTCGAGGTTCCCGGTCGGCTCGTCCGCGAGCAGCACCGCGGGCTCGGTGACCAGTGCGCGAGCGATCGCCACCCGCTGCTGCTGACCGCCGGAGAGTTCGTTGGGAAAATGCTCCGCACGGTCGGCCAGGCCCACCTCGGCCAGCGCGGCGGCCGCACGCGTTCGGCGGGAGCGTGTATTCGAGTAGAGCAGGGGCAGCTCGACATTCACCACTGCTGAGGTGCGAGAAAGCAGGTTGTAAGACTGGAACACAAACCCGATCTTGCGGCCTCGAACGTCCGCGAGCTGGTCGTCATCCAAGTCGGATACGTCGATCCCGTCGAGCAGGTACCGCCCCGATGTAGGACTGTCGAGACAACCCAGAATATTCATCATCGTGGTCTTGCCCGACCCGGACGGGCCCATGATCGCGACAAGCTCGCCAGCTTTGATTGTCAGGTCAACATTATCGAGCGCCCGCACCTCGGCCGCACCAGCCCGGTACACCTTGGTCACGCCCTCGAGCTGAATCATCGCCCCCGCCATCAGCGCTTGATCACCCCCGAGTCCGCCCCTCTTTGGGTGGACCCACCTTTGTCTGCAACGACGGTAGCAATGGCGGGATACGAAATCCGGGATCTGGCCTGCGTTTCCCGGCAAAGTCGCTCTCGCGCCAGCGGGGCCGACCAAGAACAATGAGTGGCAGATATGCCGTGATCAAGTGGTGTCGAGCGCTGTCCGGGCCCAACCTGGCCTAAAAGGGCGCACTGCACCCATTACTTGAACGCTGCATTAGCCCCGGTCAGCGCGATCATCGACGACCAAGTGCACCTGAACAGGTTACTGGTTCGGCGTGTCCCGGCAAGTCGGATTTGTCGTGAGATCGGGCCGCGCCTGACCTTCGGTAGTTGCGCCTGCAATTAGCTGGTAATCTCCTAACGGTACGAATGTAGAACGTCACAGGCTTTTAGGGAAGTCCCTTGCCGCCGCAATGTCGACACGGCTTCCTTCCCACCAACCGAGTGGGCGAAACTGCGTGAGTGCACTCTTTCGCTCTAACGGGTGATCTGATTGCCCTCCAGGGTAAAGAGATTTGGATATTTGTGCTTTAGCCGCTAAGCCTATCTTCGTAGTGGCCGGGGCGATCAGGCGTCCCGGCGAGTTACATCGGGGAGGAATAGAATGAAGGCCAAGCTCGGACAGCGTGCAGTCGTTGCGTTCGCCGTGGCATCTCTCGCGGGCGGCGCGTCGGCACTGTTCGGTGGCACCGCGCTTGCCGGTGTGCACGACAACGACACCGGCGGTGACGGTGGCGCGGCCGGCAAGGTGCAGAGCAACTGTGTGCTTCCAATCGGAGCCAATATCGGCATCCTCGGGTTCGGTGGCGAGAACACAGGGTGCTCGACCACCGGCGGTACCGGCGGCGCCGGCGGCGTCGGGGACTCGGACTACTAGTCCTCAGCGAGTCGCCACAACATGAGGCGGTGGAGGCCCCCGGATGTGTCGGGGACCTCTACCGCCCTCGCGTGGGAGGTCTGGAGCTCGGCCCGCCGCAACGCGTGAGCGCCTGAGATGCCAGTCATCGACGGTGGGAGTGAGCAAAGGCGGTAGAGGCCCCCGGATGTGTCGGGGGCCTCTACCGCCTTCTATTGTGCACGCTCGCCGCATTCTCGGCGTGTCACCCTCGCGGTGAGTCCTGGCCGTGTCGAATTTTCCTGTGCCACGGCTTCGTCGCGATCGTTCCGGTCAAAAGAGGACCGCTCAGCGCCGGTGGATCAGCTGGTCTGGTCGATGACCTTGGCCAGCTCGTCGAGCGCCGCCACGACCGAGGCGCGCCGCTCGGGTGGGATCCGCCGCAGCGCCTTGCGCTGGAAGGTTCGCATGCGTTGGCTGGCGTGCTGCCATGCCTGCAGGCCGAGCGGAGTCAGGCGCACCAGCACGGTGCGCTCGTTCTCCTCGACCCGCCCCCGCACCACGATCCCCCTGCCCTCCAGGTGTTTCAACGCGCGGGTGGCGGTCGGCTGGGAGACCCGCGCGTAGCCGGCCAGTTGTCCAACGGCCATCGCCCCGCGCTCCGCGAGGGGGGTCACGATAGCCAGCTGCGACTCGGAGAGCTGAGTCGAGCCCGACGTGGTCGCGGTGAGGCTGCTGCGGTTGCGGTGCATCAGCGAGTAGACCCGGTTACACGCCTGGGAGAACTCGTCGACCTCGCTGTCGCCGGGCTCGCTGTCCTCTGCCATGTGGACAGCGTACTATTTATAGCGCGCTATGCTATAGCTTGCTAGGCTTCTTCGCTCGACCGACGGAGGACCCATGACTGGCAAGATCGCCCTCGAGGAACACTTCGGCGCGACCGATCCCAACATCGTTGAACAGTCAGCGGAACACTTCACCCCCGCCGCCTGGCCGGAGCGCCGCGCCATGCTGCTGGACATCCAGGACGACCGGCTGCGACAGATGGACGAGGCAGGCATCGAGCTCGCCGTGCTGTCCCTGCTCGCCCCGGGGATCCAGTCGCTCTGGGAGCCCGGGCAGGCCGTCGACTGGGCCCGCCGGCTGAACGACTTCGAAGCCGAGCAGGTCTCCCGCCGGCCGGACCGGTTCGCTGCCTTCGCGGCACTGCCGATGCAGGACCCGGACCAGGCAATCACCGAGCTGCGCCGGTGCGTCCGCGAGCTGGGCTTTGCCGGTGCGATGATCAACGGTTTCTCCCAGGTCGGCGCCGAAGACACCGCCGTGTACCTCGACGACGCCAGGTACCGCCCGTTCTGGGCCGCTGTGCAGGAGCTCGACGTCCCCATCTACCTGCACCCGCGCGACTCGCTGCCCAGCCGGAGCCAGATCTACCAAGGCCACCCCTGGCTGCTCGGGTCGGCGTGGGCATTCTCGGTGGAGACCGGCACGCACGCCCTGCGCCTGATGGGCAGCGGCCTGTTCGACGCGTTCCCCCGGTTGCAGGTGATCCTGGGCCACTTCGGCGAACTGCTGCCGTTCAACATCTGGCGGACCGATCACCGCATCGAGGTCGCCCCGCGCGGCATTCCGGCGCAACGTCCGTTCGGGCACTACCTGCGCAACAACTTCCACCTCACCATCAGCGGGAACTACCGCACCCCGACACTGCTCAACGTGTTGCTCGAGGTGGGTGCGGACCGCGTGCTGTTCGCCACCGACTACCCGTTCGAGAGAATGATCGACGCGGGCAAATGGTTCGACGACGTCGAGATCAACGACGCGGACCGGGCGAAGATCTCCCACCGGAACGCCCGCCAGCTGCTCAAACTGGGCTGACCGGGCGAACAGGCAACCGCACCACGTCAGCGAACACGATGTCCTCCTGTGGTCGGCGGTGCACCGCCGGGCTGTCGTACACGACCAGGAGCTGAGCTGAGTCCTCCGACTCCGGCCCGGGAAGCAGGGCGATGCCTTCGGCGTGGTCGTCGCCTTCACCGTAGGGCAGCTCGATCTCCACGGTCAGCTGGTCTCCTCGGGCGACCGCGGAGGTATCCCGCGCCGCCGCGTCGTGCCAGCGGTAGACCCGCACCGGACCGTCCAGATCCATCGAGGGCCCGGCCAACACCAGCAGGTCAGGGCCTTGCGGGCACAGGTCCCGAACGCCGAGCCCGCCCAGGTCCAGGAAGTGTTTCCGATATGGCCGCTCGTCGTCGATCGGGGCGAGTCGCAGTCGCCCAGGTGCGGCCTCCCGCGGCAACAACTCCAGAACCACCGCGAACCCGCGCAGCACCGGCCCGCGCAACCCGACGTACAGCGTGTCGCCGTGCACCGCCAGCCCCTCCACATCGAAGCCGTTGTCCTTGGCTGGAATCGCCAGGAACGGCGCGAGGTGCTCGTCCTCGGCGAGCAGATCGGCCAGGTTCGGCTCACCGGCGGCGCCGAACACCGCGCTGGTGAGGCCGTCGTCGGTGCTCTTGGTCAGCTCCGGGAGCCCATCGGGCCCGTCCTGCACGGCGAGCCGGGCGATCACGTAGCGGTTCTCCTCGAAACGAATCCGGCTGAGCCGGCGGATCGCCTTGGCATCGGAGTGTTCCGGCTTGACCCGCTTGCGGACCAGACTGTGCGAGCCGATCGCCCACAGGAACCCACCCGAGCGGGCCAGCCCCTCGATGTCCGCTTCCTGCTCCGGAGGTCCAGGAAGGTCGACCAGGTCCGCCAGTGGGAACGCACGCTGGTTGCCGAAGCCCTCCTCGTCGGGGGTCAACCGCTCAACCGTGGCGGTCTCGTCGCCGGCCACCCACAGGCACTGCCCGTCCGAGCGCACCGCCGACAGGTTGACGTGCGTACTCGCCGCCACCGCGTCCGGATGAAACCGCATCGCGACCCGCCGCTCAATCTCCATACGCCCGTTGTACCCGCGGCAGGGCGACCTGTCGTTGGAAAAACGAAACTATGCTCGGCGGATGCGGCGGAGCGCCGTGCGCGGGTGGTAATCGTCAGGTCCACGAGCGATGCGCAGTGGGAGAGGTGGCTATGTCGGACAGCGTCCGGGACGCCTTCATCGGACAGCTTCGGTCGTTCGGCATGACAGCGGTGTTCGGCAATCCGGGCTCGACCGAGCTGCCGATGTTCCGCGACTTCCCCGACGACTTCCGGTACGTGCTCGGGTTGCAGGAGTCCGTGGTGGTCGGCATGGCCGACGGCTACGCACAGGCGACCAGGAACGCGGCCTTGGTGAATCTGCACTCGGCGGCCGGGGTTGGGCACGCGATGGGCAACATCTTCACGGCGTGGAAAAACCGGACACCGCTGATCATCACCGCTGGGCAGCAGGCCCGGTCGATGCTGGTCGGCGAACCTTTCCTGTTTGCCGACCAGGCCACCGAGCTCCCCCGGCCCTACGTGAAATGGGCCTCCGAGCCGGCCCGGGCCCAGGACGTGCCGGCGGCGCTGGTGCGCGCCTACCACCTGGCCATGGCCCCGCCACAGGGTCCGGTGTTCCTCTCCGTGCCGGTGGACGACTGGGACGAACCCGTCGATCCCGGGCAGCCCCTGCCGCCGCACACAGTCAGCACCGCCATCCGCGCGGATCCGGCACTTCTGGGCCGGGTGACCGAGGCACTGGCACACGCGCGGCGACCGGCGCTGGTGGTCGGCGCCGGCGTCGACCGCGACCAGGCGTTCGCCGAGACCATCGCCCTGGCCCGGCGCCACCAGGCGCGCGTCTGGGCGGCCCCGTTGTCGGCGCGCTGCGGCTTTCCCGAGTCGGATCCGCTCTTCGCCGGCTTCCTGCCGGCGGCCCGGGACGGCGTCCGCGAGCACCTCGGTGAGCACGACGTGGTCGTGGTGCTGGGCTCCCCGGTGTTCCCCTACCACGTCGAAGGCACCGGGCCGCACGTCCCGGACGGCACCACGCTGTTCCAGCTGATCGACGATCCGGCGACCGCGGCATGGACCCCGCTGGGCACCTCGGTGGTCACCAGCATCGGCCTCGGGGTGCGAGACCTGCTCGCCGGGCCAGCGCCGAGTCCCAGGCCCGCGCCGCCGGTGCGGGTGCGGCCGGCGCGGGTGGACGAACCGGACACGATCTCCGAGGCATTGCTGATGCAGACGCTCGCGGATGTGCGTCCGGAGTCCAGCATCGTCGTGGAGGAGGCCCCCAGCAGCCGTGGGGTCATGCACGACTACCTGCCGTTCGACCGACCCGACAGCTTCTACACCTGCGCCAGCGGCGGCCTGGGACACGGACTGCCGGCCGCCGTGGGGGTGGCCCTCGCCCGCCCCAACCAGCGGGTGATCGCGCTGCTCGGGGACGGTTCGAGCATGTACGCCATCCAGGGGCTGTGGACAGCCGCGCGCGAATCGCTGCCGATCGTGTTCGTCATCGTCAACAACCACGCCTACGCCGCACTGGACGAGTTCGCCCGGCATTTCGGCATCAGCAAGCCCGTCGGAACCACGTTGCCGGACATCGACTTCGCCGGGTTGGCCAGGGACATGGGCTGCGCCGGCCTCGCCGTACGGCACCCGGAGGAACTCACCACCGCGCTGCGCGACGCACTCGCCGCACCGACGCCGACCCTGATCGAGGTCCAGGTCACCAGCTCTCAGTGATTGTGCCGGGGGACTCCCTTGCTCTGCGCCACCCGCTGGTAGTTGACCGCCGGCCCCAGCACCATGCCGTCGGCCAGCTGCTCGACCATGGAGCGCTGGATCTCCTGCCACGGGGTCTGCGAGGGCGGCACCGGGTAGCCGCCCGCCGCGGCCAGGTCGGCGCGCCGGCGCTCCAGCTCATCGTCTGGGATCAACATGTCGGCGGTGCCGTTAACCAGGTCGATGCGGACCCGGTCGCCGGTGCGCAGCAGCGCCAGCCCACCGCCGGCGGCGGCTTCCGGCGAGGCGTTCAGGATCGACGGTGAGCCGGAGGTCCCGGACTGGCGGCCGTCGCCGATGCAGGGCAGCGCGTGCACCCCAGCCTTGATCAACGCGGCCGGCGGCTGCATGTTCACCACCTCCGCGGCGCCCGGGTAGCCCAGCGGGCCCGCGCCTCGGATGATCAGCAGGCAGTCCTCGTCGATGTCCAGCGCCGGGTCGTCGATCCGGTGGTGATAGTCCTCCGGCCCGTCGAAGACGATCGCCCGCCCCTCGAACTGGTCGGGGTGCTCCGGGTTGGAGAGGTAGCGGTCCCGGAACTCCTTGGAGATCACGCTGGTCTTCATGATCGCCGCGTCGAACAGGTTGCCGCCGAGCACGATGAAGCCGGCGTCCTCGACCAGTGCGTTGCCGAAGGTACGGATCACCTCGCGGTCGGCGGACACCGCCTCCCGGCAGTTCTCCCCCATCGTCCGGCCAGTGACCGTGGGCGCGCCCTCCCGGATCAGCCCGTGCGCCATGAGCTCGTTGACCACGGCGGGCACCCCGCCAGCCCGGTGGAACTCCTCGCCCAGGAACCGGCCGGCCGGCTGCAGGTCGACGATCAGTGGCACGGAGAGGCCGATTCGCTGCCACTCCGCCAGTGGGAGGTCCACCCCGATGTGCCGGGCGATCGCGGTGATGTGGATCGGGGCGTTGGTGGAGCCGCCGATAGCCGAGTTCACCACGATCGCGTTCTCGAACGCCTCCCTGGTCAGCACGTCGGACGGCTTGAGGTCCTCGTGCACCATGTCCACGATGCGGCGCCCGGTGAGGTAGGCCATCCGGGCCCGGTCGCGGTGCGGAGCCGGGATCGCCGCGCACCCGGTCAGGCTCATGCCCAGCGCCTCGGCCAGCGCGTTCATCGTGGACGCGGTGCCCATCGTGTTGCAGTGCCCGGGTGAAGGCGCGGACGAGGCGATGAGCTCGACATATCCGGCGTGGTCGATCTCGCCCGCCGCCACCATCTCCCTGGCCTTCCAGACGATGGTGCCCGAGCCGGTGCGCTCGCCGCCGTACCAGCCGTTCAGCATCGGGCCGCCGGAGAGCACGATCGCCGGAATGTTCACCGTCGCGGCGGCCATCAGGCAGGCCGGGGTGGTCTTGTCGCAGCCGGTGGTCAGCACCACGCCGTCGAGCGGGTAGCCGTAGAGCACCTCGACCAGCCCGAGGTAGGCGAGGTTTCGGTCCAGCGCCGCGGTGGGCCGCTTGCCGGTCTCCTGGATCGGGTGCACCGGGAACTCGAACGCGATGCCGCCGGCCTCCCGGATGCCTTCCCGCACCCGGTCCGCCAGCTGCAGGTGGTGCCGGTTACACGGGGAGAGGTCGGAGCCGGTCTGCGCGATGCCGACGATTGGTTTCCCTGACTGCAGCTCCTCCCTGGTCAGGCCCCAGTTCATGTAGCGCTCGATGTACAGGGCCGTCATACCCGGATTGTCCGGATTGTCGAACCACGCCTGGCTGCGCAACATCACATCTCCCCATCACACGATCGCCCCGAGCCGCTTCGGTCGAAGTACTGCCACCGCAGCCAAGCTCGTCCCTCGGCGCCGGGCAACCCGACGCAGCTTGAGAATAGGCTCGAACGGCGCCGGCCACCCCCGCGCGACGATCGCTCAGCGAACCGTGGAGGAACCCGATCTTGGCCTCGATCGACGGCTCCCCCGGGCGGCGGCTGGCGGTGCTCGACGCGCCCTCGAACCTCGGCCTCCGCCCGCCCTCGGCCGGCACCGTGCCCGGTTGCTACAAGCTCGCCGGCGCGGTGCGGGACCAGGGTCTTGTCGGCCGCATCAACGCCGAGGACGCCGGGTACCTCACTCCGCCCCGATACGATCGAGGCGCCTGGCAGCCCGGTGACGGCGTCTTCCACGCGGCCGCCATCGCCGCCTACAGCACCCGGTTGGCGGACCGGCTCAGCGCACTGTTCGACCGTGACCGGTTCCCCGTGGTGCTGGGTGGCGAGTGCAGCAACCTGCTCGGGCCCGCGCTCGCCCTGCGCAGACGCGGCCGGTACGGCGTCGCCTACCTCGACGGCCACTCCGACTTCCGCCATCCCGGCAACTCCCGGTCCGTGGGCGCCGCCGGCGGTGAAGCGCTCGCGCTGGTCACCGGGCGTGGCCAAGCCGACCTCAGCGGTTTGGAGGCACTCAAGCCGTACGTGCGGGACCCGGATGCGGTGCTGCTCGGGATCCGGGAGGACGACGAGCACGCCGCTGAAGCCCGAGCCGCGGGGCTCCCGGTCTGGGCCGCCCGAGAGATCGTGCTGGACCCGGCCACCGTCGCGCAGGCGGTGCTGTCCCATCTCGGCCGGGACGAGCTCGACGGGTTCTGGGTGCACCTGGACGTGGACATCCTGGACGCGTCGGTGATGCCGGCCGTGGACAGCCCGGAACCGGGCGGCCTCGATCACCCCCAGCTGCGGGCGCTACTCACCCCGCTACTAGCCGCGCCGCGCTGCGTAGGCCTCGACGTCGGTATCTTCGACCCGGACCTGGACCCCGACGCGCACCTGGCCGCCGAGCTCACCGACACCCTGGTAGCCGCCCTGACCGGCTGAGCGGGCACTGCCACGTTTGCGACGGCCACAATGTCGCAACCGAATCCGCAACTCACGCCGACGGAATTCTCGATCTATACGAGCATGGGTTGTCGTCGGGCGCCTGATCCGGATCCACCCATCGGGGCGGAATAAATTCCGGCCGGCCCAGGTGCATCCGGACTTCCCAGCCGGACTGATGAATCATCCTATGGTGGGTGCGGCATAACATCACGAGATCTTCGATATTCGTCTCGCCACCGTTCACCCA
>DATHIT010000073.1:0-8312 GCA_035489915.1 Pseudonocardia sp.
CCGGCTTCGCGATGCCCTCGACGCATGAGCCCGCTCAGCCGCACTCCAATCGGCCCCGCCGCGTCTCAATGCCGACCCCATCCCAAATGCGCTCACCAAAGCGGGTGTGGCTCGCACAGCTCACCCGGCTCGGGCACGGCACAGCGGGCGGGGCTTGGCACAGCGTGCGGGGCTTGGCACAGCGCGTCGACCGGCTGTGTGAGGACACCGCGGGCTGTGTGAGCGGAAGTTGAGGCTGTGTGAGCGCGCCATGGGCTGTGTGAGCCCTGGGGGCGATACAGGCGGCGGTGGGGGTGGAACGCCGGTGGGGGTGGAACGCCGGCGGGTGGGCGGGGGTAATGGCGGTGAGGGGTTGGGGAGCGCGTCCTAGGGTGGAGGTATGCAAGAGCGCGGCCAGAAGGTGATCGTGTCGAACCGTAAGGCGCGGCACGACTACGCCATTTTGGATACCTACGAGGCCGGCATCATGCTGCAGGGCACCGAGGTGAAGAGTCTGCGCCTGGGCCGGGCGTCGCTGGTCGACGCGTTTGCCACGGTGGATGACGGCGAGATCTTCCTGCGCAACCTGCATATTCCGGAGTACACCCAGGGCAGCTGGACCAACCACGAGCCGAGACGTACCCGCAAGCTGCTGCTGCACAAGTCCGAGATCGAGCGGCTGATCGGGAAGACCAGGGAAGGCGGGCTGACCCTGGTGCCGCTGCGGATGTACTTCTCCGACGGCAAGGTCAAGGTCGAGCTCGCGCTGGCCCGGGGCAAGAAGAGCTACGACAAGCGCCAGGACCTCGCCAAACGGGACGCGCAGCGGGAGATCAGCCGGGTCGTGGGGCGGCGGGCCAAGGGTATGGAGTGACGGATCGGGTGTTGCCCGCGGCGCCAATGGACGACGCCGATGTGCCGCGCTGGATCGCGGAGCTGGGGCTGCCCGGGCTGGTCGACATCCACGTGCACTTCCTGCCCGAGTCGGTCACCCGCAAGGTGTGGGCATATTTCGACCGGGCGGAGGAGCACTTCGGCTACGCCTGGCCGATCAACTACCGCACCGACGAGGCCACCAGGGTGGACACGCTGCGGCGGCTCGGCGTCCTCCGGTTCGCCCCGCTGAGCTATCCGCACAAGCCGGGCATGGCGGCCTGGCTGATCGACTGGGCCCGGGACTTCGCCGCCCGCACCCCGGCCGCCGTCCCCACCGCCACCCTGTACCCGGAGCCCGGCGTCGCCGACTACCTGGCCGCCGCGCTGGACGGCGGGGCCCGGTGCGTGAAGGTGCACGTGCAGGTGGGCGGCTTCGACCCGAGGGACCCGCTGCTGGACTCGGCGTGGCGGCTGCTCGCCGAGGCTGGAGTGCCGGTGGTGGCGCACTGTGGAGACGGCCCGCTGTCCGGCAACTTCACCGGGTTGGACGTGTTCGAGCAGGTCATTGCCGCCAACCCGGGCCTGGTCACGGTGCTGGCGCACGCCGGGATGCCGGACTACCAGCGCGCGCTGGAGCTGGCCAAGCGCTACGAGCACGTGTACCTGGACACCACGATGGTCGGCACCCCGTTCATGGAGCGCGCCATGCCGCTGCCCGTCGACTGGCCGACCCGGCTGGTCGAGGTGGCCGATCGGATCGTGCTCGGCACCGACTTCCCGCAGATCCCGTACGCCTACGTGGAGCAACTGCGGGCCATCCACAGCTGGGCGCAGGCGGATGACCGGCTCGGCGCGGGGTTCCTGCGCGCGGTGCTGCACGACACGCCGGCCCGGCTCCTGCGCGTCGAGGCCTCCGGGATGATCTGAGTTGTGCGAGGCGTTACTCTGGAGTGGTTGTGAACAAGGCAGACCACCCAGGGGGTGAACGGTTTCGACTTCGGACGTCGATCAAGGGGAAGCGTGTCGAGGAAGGCGACGATGCACTCGTTAACCACACGCGTCGCAAACCAATTAAGCGCCAACCAACCGGTTAAGCGCGACGCTTTCGCCCTCGCCGCCTGAGCGAGGACTAGCGTCTGTCGGCCCGGGGGCGTTCCCGCTCCGGAGTCCGGCACCAGTTAGGGGACTTACCGTCCGACCCGGTCGCGGGGTCGGGCGGGACAACAAACAGCGACTGGGATCGTCACACCGGCTCGTCAGCAGGACCGGTGGATCCGAGTAGAGGCAACGCTGACTGCACACGGAGAAGCCCTTGTGAAGCGCCGGAGGACCCGGGTTCGATTCCCGGCACCTCCACTCCTAGGCGACCCATACCCGCGGAAGGCGCGGGTGTGGGTCGTTCCTTGTTTGGGGGGCCGAGCCCCCCAGGCCCCCCACGGCGCGAGCTCCTCGCTGCCCCGGCGGGGTGCGTTGGGAGTGGGCCGGCATCGGCGGTCATGATCGCTTCGGTGTGGCTCGCTTCGGCTCGCTTTGGTGTGCTCCTCTTGGGGGTTGCATTTCTTGCTGGGTGCAGGATGGGGGGATGGTGCGGGCGGTGGTGTTTGATCCGGTGGGGCGGGCGTTTGTGGAGCAGGTGCGGCGGTATGACTGGCAGCTGCTGCGGGATAGTTATGTGCACCGTTATGGCGCTGCCGCCGAGTTGGGTGGGGCTTGTGGGGCGCTGACTGGGCTGGGTTACCGGGTGCATGAGCTGGACGCGCTGCGGTGGCGCTCGAAGGGGGATGTGTACGAGGCGGTGGCCGGCGCGCTGTCGTTCCCGGCCCACTTTGGGCGCAATCTGGACGCGCTGCTCGACGCGCTGCGCGATGTGGCCGAGTTCGAGTACGGCAGCGACCCGGCCAGCACCGGCACCGTGCTGGCCATTCGCAACTATGACCAGGTGATCGAGCTCGACCGGCGACTGGCCCACGGCGTGCTCGATGTGTTCGCCCTGGCCGCCCGGTACGCCGCGCTGCTCGGCCACCCCATGCTGTGCTTGGTGGCCACCACCAGCACCGATCTGGGCACGGTCGGCGCCACCTCGGTCATGCCGGCCACCGCGCCGACGCCCTAGGAGCGCCCTGAACAATGCATGCTCTGCTGCGCGGTGCCCAGTCGGCGCTTCGCGGCGTTGTCGTCGTGGCCGATACAACAGCGGTATCGGCCACTCCTCCGCCTTGCGATGCATCCGACTGGATCACCGCTCGCGACGAGCGGCATTGCTCAGGACCCTCCTATCGCTAACTCCGGCTCGCCGGCCGCTGTTGAGTTCGGCAGATTTATTAGGTTAGGCTCGCCTAATATGTCGTCGCCGGAAGGATCTGCCCGAGCCATGAGCCCGCCGCGTGTTCGGGTGCTGTACGGCAGTGAGACCGGTAACGCCGAAGGGGTCGCGCATGACCTTGCGGCCGCGGTCCAGGGGCGGGGCATCGAAGCCTCGGTGACCATGCTCGACGACGCCGCGCTGGACGAGCTACCGGGAAGCGGCTGGGTACTGGTGGTCACCGCGACCACCGGCGACGGGGACATGCCCTACAACGCCGATCGATTCTGGCGCGCCCTGTCCGAGGACACCGCGCCGCGACTGGACGGGCTGGTGTTCTCCGTCCTGGGCCTCGGCGACTCGGGCTACTTCCAGTTCTGCCAGGCCGCGCAAGACTTGGACACTCGGTTCGAGGAGCTGGGCGCGCTGCGCCTGCGTCCACTGCGCAAGTGCGACTTCGAGTACCAGGCGGAGGTCGACCAGTGGACGATCGAGATCCTGGACGCGCTGGCCGGGCCTGCTCAGCCCACTGAGCGGGCCGAGCCCTCGGCCGAGGCGCCCGGTCGGCACCACCCGCACGAGGTGACGGTTCTGCGCGCCCGGCGGCTGTCCGGGACTGGCTCACTGAAGGAAGTCCGGCACGTCGAGCTGTCCCTGGCCGGCAGCGGGATGGCCTACCAGGCGGGCGACTCGATCGGCATCTTGCCGAGCAACGACCCGGTCCTGGTCGAGCATCTCCTCGCTCATCTCGGCGCGTCGGGGCACGAGGACGCGCACGGTCGATCCCTGCGCGAGGTCCTGACCACCGCGTACGAGATCAGCCGACCGTCCAGGGAGCTCGTCGAGGAGATCGGCCGGCGGGCCGAGGACGGCGACCTCGTCACGCTGTTGGCCGGAAGCGACCGCCGGGCCTTGCACGAGTTCCTGTGGGCCCGCGACGTCCTGGATCTCCTCCCGCTGGCCACTCGGCCGCCGCTGATGTCCGGTGAGCTGCTCGGCCTGCTGCGGCCACTGGCCCACCGCTCCTACTCCATCGCGTCCAGCCCGTTGGTCTCACCCGGGCAGGTAGACCTCACCGTGGCGACCCTGCGCTACCGGGCGCAGGGTCGTGATCGGGGCGGCGTCTGCTCCACACACCTCGCCGACCGGATCACCGAAGGCGACACGGCCACGGTGGTCCTGGAACCCAACGAGATGTTCCGCTGCCCGACCGACGACGGCGCCGCCATGATCATGGTCGGGCCGGGTACCGGGGTCGCTCCGTTCCGAGCGTTCCTGCACGAGCGCCGGGTCCGGGGCGCGCGAGGCGCCAACTGGATGTTCTTCGGCGGCCGGCACCGCCGCTGCGACTTTCTGTACGGCGACGAGCTCACCGCGATGCAGCGGGACGGTCACCTCGACCGGCTGGACCTGGCGTTCTCCCGCGACCAGCCGGAGAAGATCTACGTGCAGAACCGGATGCGGGAGCAGGGCAAGCGGCTCTACGAGTGGCTCACCGACGGCGCGCACTTCTACGTGTGCGGGGACGCCGAGGAAATGGCCGGCGATGTCGACGTTGCCCTGCACGAGATCGTGGCGCAACACGGTGGCATGTCGTCGGACGAGGCCGCTGACTTCCTCGCCGGGCTCAAGAGGGACAAACGCTACGTGCGCGACGTGTACTGAAGGTTCGCCGGCGTGGCACGCACGGTCCGCCGCACGAGGGCGATCGTGCCGACCACCAGTACGGCCGTCAGAACCGTTGACACGATGTTGGCAAACGCCAGCCACGCCGGGGCGTTCGCCACATAGAGCCACGCGTGCAGCGCGAACTTGCCCGCGATCACGACCGTCCAGAGCAGGGTGAGCACGGAGTAGAAGCGCATCAGCCGACGGTCCTCGTGCCAGCCCGGCGACCCACCGGCAACCCGATGGAAGAACGTGCCGATCAGGGGCCGGCGCGCCACCACCGACCCGAGGAGCGCAACGCTCATCACGCCCATCCAGATCACCACGAGCAGGAAGAACCCTCGGGCTTCGCCGGTCGTGGCCGCCACCACGGCGCTGATCACGACCAGGGCCAATCCGAGGATGGCGTGCCGAGGTGGTTCCCGGCGGATCAGCCGCCAACCCGCCGCGAGCAGCGAGGTCATGACCGAGGCGATCACCGCGAACCACAGCGGGCTCAGCCCGCTGGCCACGACGAACACGATGATCGGGGCAGCGAACGACACTGTCCCGGACGGGCCGCCAAGACGGGCGAGCACCGCCTTCGCGGGACTCGCCAATCGCTCGTCGGGCGAAGGCTCAGCTTCGATCGCTTCCGTCATGCCCCCAGCTTCGTGAAGCCGAGGCGACGGTGCGTCGTCCCGGCGCAGGCAATCGCCACTACGTCGAACGCGGTACTCAGCGCGCCCGGCCATGCGGTCCGTACCGCGGTTGCGGTAGACCAACGCGAATCGCCGCAGGTCATCGGCATGGGTCGTAGGCTTGCCGAATGGGATGGACCGCCGTGTCGCGATTCGCCCGGACGCATCCCTTCGCGACGGATGCGGCGCTCGCCGCGACGGTGTACGTCCTCGCCATGGTGACCGTCATGCGCGCCGAGCGTTACGCGGACGTCACTGTGCCGAGTGCGATTGCCGGTTTCGTCGTCTGCGCGGCAGTCGCGCTGCGCCGGCGCTGGCCGATGGCGGTCCTCGCGGTGAGCACCGCGGGTGCGATCGCCACGATCGTGGTCACCAACGCGAGGAGCCCGTATCCGGTCGTTGCCGCCCTCGCCGCGTACACCGTCGCGACGCGATTCGACCGCAAATTTGCCTGGACAGCTTCGATCGCGTCAGCCGCCGTGCTCGTCCTGGCGGGGATCATCGTCAGCGGCGACTACCTGGGCAACTCGGTCATCATTCAGCCGATCGCCTGGATAGGCATGGCCACCGCCGCCGGCGACGCGGTGCGGATCCGCCGCGCCTACGTCGCCGAGGTGGAGGAACGCGCCCGCCGCGCGGAGCAGACCAGGGACGAGGTGGCCGCCCGCATGGTCGCCGAGGAACGGTTGCGCATCGCGCGCGAGCTGCACGACCTCGTCGCGCACCGCATTGCCGTGATCAACGTGCACGCCGGCGTGGCCGGCCACCTGGTGCGCACCCAGCCCGAGGACGCCGCCGAGGCCATCGAACACGTCCGCGCGGCGAGCCGCTCGGTACTGGGCGAGTTGAGCACGCTGCTCGGCGTGCTGCGCAGCTCCGAGGACTCGCCGGCCCCGACCGAACCGACACCCGGCCTCGCCCAACTCGACGAGCTGGTGCAATCCTTCACCGCGGCTGGGTTGACCATCGACCTGGCGGTCGCCGGTGAGGCCGACCCGCTGCCCGACACGGTGGACCTGGCCGCCTACCGGATCATCCAGGAGTCGCTGACGAACGTGCGCCGACACAGCCGAGGGCTGCACGCGACGATACGGCTCACCCACCGACAGAACGCCGTGCTCGTCGACGTGCACAGCCCCGACGGAGAGCGCTCGCCGGCCGATGCGCCGGGCAGCTCGCCCGCCGGGCACGGCATCGTCGGCATGCGGGAACGGGCCGCCTCGGTGGGTGGAACCCTGCAGGCCGGCACCTGCCCGGACGGCGGATTCCTGGTGTCCGCGGTTCTCCCGAGAGGTAGTGAAGGCTGACGTGGACACCGTTCGGGTCGTGCTCGCTGACGATCAGGCACTGATCCGGGCAGGATTCCGAGTCCTGATCAACTCCGCTCCCGACCTCGAGGTGGTCGGCGAGGCAGCCAACGGTAGCGACGCCGTCGAGCTGGCCAGGACGGCGCGCGCCGACGTGGTGCTGATGGACATCCGGATGCCCGGGACCGACGGGCTCGCGGCGACCAGGCGGATCACCCAGGACGACGATCTGGCCGGCGTGAAGGTGCTCGTGCTCAGCACCTTCGAGATCGACGAGTACGTGTTCGAGGCACTGCGCGCCGGGGCCAGCGGATTTCTCGGTAAGGGTGTCGAGCCCGACCAGCTGATCGCCGCGATCCGGCTGGTCGCCGCCGGCGAAGCGCTGCTCTCGCCCACCGCCACGCGCACCCTCATCGCGCACTTCCTGGCCGATCCGAACCGGGCCGATCCGAACGGGGCCCGGGCGGTCAATCATGTTCAACTGGCCGATCTGACCACCCGGGAACGACAGATCACCGCGATGGTCGCCACCGGCCTGTCGAACGGGGAGATCGCGGAGCAGCTGACCGTCTCACCGCTCACCGTCAAGACGCACGTCAACCGGGCGATGGCCAAGCTGGGCGCCCGGGATCGCGCCCAGCTCGTGGTGATCGCCTACCAGAGCGGCCTGGCGAGTCCCTAGTGTCCGGGCCCGCTACTCGGCCAGGATCTCGCTGAGCAGTGCGGGGTCGATGTTGCCGCCGGAGACCACCGCGACGGTGCGCCCCGCCGGCAGCTGGTCGGCCCGGTGCAGGTAGGCGGCCGGGGCCACCGCGCCGGACGGCTCGGCGACCAGCCTGGACTGGCGGGCCAGCACGCCGACGGTGGACCGGATCTCCGCCTCGCTGACCGTGAGCACATCGTCCAGCACGGCCCGCAGGTGCGCGAAGGTGAACTCCGACGGCTCGGCGCGCAGGCCGTCCGCGCTGGTCCGCACCCGCTGATCGGCCGACCACCGCACCAGCTCACCGGCGCGCAGGCTGTCCCGGGTGTCGGCGGCCAGCTCGGGCTCCACGCCGAACACCGCGGCGCCGGGGCACAGCGCCTTGACCGCCACCCCGACGCCCGCCGCCAGGCCTCCACCGCTGATCGGCACCAGCACGGCGGCCACATCGGGCAGGTCCTCGGCGATCTCCAGGCCGAGGGTGCCCTGCCCGGCGACCACGTCGGGGTGGTCGAACGGTGGGATCAGAGTGGCGCCGGTCCGCTCCGCCAGCTCGGTGGCGACCTGGGACCGCACGTCCAGCGGCACCAGCAGCACCTCCGCGCCCCATGCCCTGGTCGCGGCGACCTTCATCGCCGGCGCGGTGTCGTCGATGACGATGGGGGCGCGCACCCCGGCGACCTGGGCGGCGTAGGCCACCGCCTGCGCGTGGTTGCCGCTGGAGTAGGCCACCACGCCGCGGGCGCGCGCCGCCTGGTCCAGCCGGGACACCGCATGTTGTGCACCCCGCACTTTGA
>DATHIT010000074.1:0-6916 GCA_035489915.1 Pseudonocardia sp.
ACCGAGAACGCCGTTCAGACCTTTCTCCGAGCCTTCGGCAACGAGTCCTAACGCAGGTCGGGCCGTGCACCAGCCTCACGGTGCTCAGGTGTACGGGGCTGGCGAAGAACACCGCCATCCTGGGGTTGTCGAGGTCGCTGATCAGGGCCTGCCGGAACGCCGGCCACGGGTCTGACCCCCAGGATCAGTCCGGTAGCCGCAGCACGTAGTCGCCGATCTCGTCGTCCCATTCCATCTCGATCAGCTTCCGGGCCCGGGCGGCCTTGGCGAAGGACAGGAAGCTGTTGAACCCGTAGCGCTTCTCGCTGAAGTCCGGCTCGCGCTTGCGGAGCTGGTTCTTCAGCCCGCTCAGCTGGGGCTTGCCCAGGTCCCTGACCACATCCACCAGCAGCCGGAAGGCGCTGTCCTCGGCCGACTCGTCCTCCGGGAAGGTGACCTCGGGGTCGCCCTGCGCGGATCCTTGCCGCAGCGCCACCACGCCCTGGTTCTCCAGGTGGCGCAGTAGCTCGCCGAAGCCGCGGAATCCGGGGTCGGCCTCGTCGAAGGTCGGGTCTTTGCGCAGGATGGCCCGCTTCAGCCGGGAGGCCAGCACCGCTCCGTCGGCGTGCCGCTGCAGCCCGGCCAGGGTCTGGGTGACCAGCGCGGCGAGGTCGCGTTCCTCGACGGTGGGCACCGCGTCGTCCACGGCGTCCTCGACCGGGTCCGCGACGGCGGCCGGAGCCTCGACTGGAGACTCGACCGCGGTGTCCTCGGCGGCCGGCGCGGCGGCGGGGGAGGGCGTGGACCGGGCGCCTCGGGCTCGCGGTCGCCCGCGCCGGGGCGTGGGCGTGGTGGACGGCTCCACCCCCGGCAGCCGGTCGTAGAACAGGAACTCGTCGCACGCCGGGGGCAGCAGCGCCGAGGTGGAGGACTGCACGCCGATGCCGATCACCCGCTTGTCCAGCTCACGCAGCTTGTGCACCAGCGGGGTGAAGTCGGAGTCGCCGGTGCCGATGGCGAATGTGGTCACGAAGCTGCGCTCGTAGGCCAGCTCGATCGCGTCCACCGCCATCTTGATGTCCGCCGCGTTCTTCCGCGAGCCGCCGATCCGCTGCGGGATCTCGATCAGCTCGACCTGTGCCCTGGCCAGCAGGCGGCGGTCCTCGTCGAAGTTGGACCAGTCGGCGTAGGCCCGCCGCGCCACCACCCGGCCCCGCTCGGCCAGCGCGTTGGCGATCGGACCGAAGTCGAAAGGCACGACGCCCAATCCGTCCCTGGCTCCGATCGCAAGATTCTCGTAGTCCAGAAACAGCGCGATGCGTTCGTCGTCATAGGCCACAGCACACTCCAGGTGATCAGGCTCAGTGCAGCGTAGAGCGAGGGGTCAGAACCGTGCGGAGGCGGTGATGCCGTCGAGCTGCTCGGTCAGCGCGGCCAGCTAGAGGGCCAGGCCCTGCTCCGGCTCGCGTGCCGAGCGGCCGCACCGCTGGCTGATCTTGTCCAGCCGGTAGATCAGGCTGTTGCGGTGAATGTGCAGCCGGGATGCCGCGCGCACCAGGTTGAACCCACTCTCCGCCCAGGCCACCAGGGTATCCCGGAGCACCGGCCAGTCCGGCTCGCCGCGCAGCTCGGCGAGCACCATCGCCACGAACCGGCCCTGGCATGCGGTCCGGCCGAGGCGAGCAGCTGGTGCGCACGCATGGTGGCGATCGGGAACACCGCGCGATCGCCGCCGGCGAGGGCCGGCCCGAGCCGCAGCGCCGCCGCCGCGTCCACATAGGACTCGTGCAGCTCGGCGGGCTGGCCGATACCGATGCGCGCCGCCGCGCCGTGCCGCTCGCGGAGCGTGACAACCAGCCGTTGGCACCGGTGCGTCAACTCCGCCAGACCGCCTAGCCCGCCGCGTCTGGCTGCCGCCGCGAGCTCGCACTTCGCATACCCAAGGCGCACTTCGCATAGTGCGTGCGGTATGCGAAGTGAGCCCCCGCTATGCGAAGTGGGACGGCGGCGCGGGAGCGCCGACACGGTGACCGTAGGCACGGTATGGGCCCGAGGGCGGCGTGGTCTTCGTACCATGCGCGCTATGACCACGGCCTCCTTTCCAGGCGTCGAGCGGGTGGCGGACGCCGGGCTGCTCGCCGGGGATGCCCGGGTCCGGGAGGTGCTCGAGCGGGCGCCGATGCTGCACAGCGCGGTGGACACCGGCCGAGGGTTGCACGTCACGCCCACCGCGTTCAGCTGGAGTGGCGGTGCGCTGTGGGTGGTCACCACCCGGCAGTCGGTGAAGGTGCGCGCACTGCGGCGGCGTCCTCGGGTGGGGCTGCTGCTCCGCGCGCCGGGCTACGACCTGGTGCTGGCCGGCCAGGCGGAGCTGGTGGACCCGGTGCGGTTGCACGGGGTGGCAAGCCCGGAGCGGGTGCTGGACATGCCCTTCGCGGCGCTGCGGTACCTGGAGCGCAACTACAAGCACGTCGCCGGTGTGCTGCGGGATGCCACGCTCGGGCCGGGGTTGGTGCTGGACCGACTGGCCATCCGGGTCCGCCCGAACAGGGCTGTGCTGCTGGCCAGCGACCCGCGCGCCGGGGCCAACGAGGTGCTCACCGCCTGGGGCGACTGGGCGAGCGAGCTCCCGGTCGACCCGGCGCAGCCGGCGGCCGCCCCGAAGCCGCTGGATCTGAACCTGCTGCCGACCGCGATCCGCCCACTGGTGCGCCGCCCGGGGGCGGCCTGCCTGGCCTGGCCGTCCGGACACGGTCCGCTGGCGCTGCCCGCGCACTGGCGGGGCAACGGCAAGCCCTCGGACACCGACGCCACGCTGCTGGCCCTGGTGGGTGGCTGGGCCGGCGGCCCGGCCGGGCTGAGCATGGACAGCGGCGGGTATCGGCTGGCCAGCAAGCGCGGCGTACTGATCCGCGGCGCCGCCACCGCGCACCGCCAGGGCGAGCGGGCCCAGGTCGCGCTCGCCGCCCAGCGGCTCACCACCTGGGAGGGCGACCGGAGCTCGACCGTTCCCGCGTAGTTCCGCGCGCCTCGGCGGGGGCGGCGGCCGCTTTCGCCGAGATCTACCTCAGCGGGCTCCAGGCCATGATCCAACCCCGCTGGGGTAGTTCTCGGTGCGTCGGTGCGTCGGTGCGTCGGTGCGTCGGTGCGCCTTAGCCCGCCGCGCCGGGGATCCAAGACGTGCCGGCCAGGGGGACGCCGGCCATCGCGGCGGCCTCGATGGTCAGGGCCGCCAGGTCTTCCGGCTCCAGGTTGCGCAGGTGCGCCTTGCCGCAGGCGCGGGCCAGGGTCTGCGCCTCCATGGTGAGCACCCGCAGGTAGTTGGCCACCCGGCGACCGCCCTCCACCGGGTCCAGGCGGGCGGCCAGTTCGGGGTCCTGGGTGGTGATGCCGGCGGGGTCGCGGCCGTCCTGGTAGTCGTCGTAGCAGCCGGGCGCCGACCCCAGCGCGGCGTACTCGGCGGCATAGCGCGGGTGGTTGTCGCCCAGGGCGATCAGCGCGGCGGTGCCGATGGCCACCGCGTCGGCGCCCATCGCCATCGCCTTGGCCACGTCGGCCCCGGTGCGGATGCCACCGGAGACGATCAGTTGGACCTTCCGGTGCAGGCCAAGCTCGGCCAGCGCACGCACCGCCTGGGGGAGCGCGGCCAGGATCGGGATGCCGACGTGCTCGATGAATACGTCCTGGGTCGCCGCGGTGCCACCCTGCATGCCGTCCAGCACCACCACGTCCGCTCCGGCGGCGACCGCGAGCTTCACGTCGTAGTACGTGCGCGAGGCGCCGATCTTGACGTAGATCGGCTTCGCCCAGTCGGTGATCTCGCGCAGCTCGAGGATCTTGATGGTCAGGTCGTCCGGGCCGGTCCAGTCCGGGTGCCGGCAGGCGCTGCGCTGGTCGATACCGGCCGGCAGGGTCCGCATGCCGGCCACCCGGTCGCTGATCTTCTGGCCGAGCAGCATGCCGCCGCCGCCCGGTTTGGCGCCCTGGCCGAGCACCACCTCGATGGCGTCCGCGGCGCGCAGATCGTCCGGATTCATCCCGTACCGGGACGGCAGGTACTGGTAGACCAGGTACTTGGACTGGCCGCGTTCCTCCGGCGTCATGCCGCCGTCCCCGGTGGTGGTGGACGTGCCGACCTCGCTCGCGCCGCGGCCCAGCGCCTCCTTGGCCTGGGCGGACAGCGCGCCGAAGCTCATCCCGGCGATGGTGATCGGAATGTCCAGGTGCAGCGGCTGGCGCGCGTTGCGGTCGCCGAGCACCACGTCGGTGTCGCAGCGCTCCCGGTAGCCCTCCAGCGGATAGCGGGACATGCTCGCGCCGAGGAACACCAGGTCGTCGAAGTGCGGCAGCGCCCGCTTGGTACCCCCGCCCCGGATGTCGTAGATGCCGGTCTCCGCCGCGCGCTGGATTCCCGCGATGGTGGCCCGGTCGAACGTGGCGGACTCGCGCAGGCCGAAGGGTTCGGTCACGGATCTTCCTCAGTAGGAGTTGTGGGCGGTGAAGTGGTAGAGCCGTCGGGCCGATCCGTACCGGCGGAACTCGGTCGGGTCGTGCGTCAGCCCGGCGGCGGTCAGCAGCTCGGCCAACTCGGCGTGGTGCTCGGGGCGCATCGGCTTGGGCACGCAGTCCGCGCCGAGCTCGCCCACCGATCCGCGCACGTACAGCCGGGCCTCGTAGATCGAATCGCCCAGTCCGTCGCCGGCGTCACCACAGATGACCAACCGGCCGGCCTGGGCCATGAACGCGCTCATCGGGCCGACGTCCCCGCCGACCACGATGTCGATCCCTTTCATCGAGATGCCGCACCGCATCGACGCGCTGCCCTCGATGACCAGCAGCCCGCCGTGCCCGGTGGCGCCGGCGGACTGGGAGGCGTCCCCGCGCACCCGGACCGTGCCGGACATCATGTTCTCCGCGACCCCCACGCCGGCGCTGCCTCGCACGGTGATCTCGGCGTGCTGGTTCATCCCGGCGCAGTAGTAGCCGGCGTGGCCCTGGACGTCCACCGTGATCGGGTGGCGCAGTCCGGCGGCGATGGCGTGCGCCCCGCGCGGATTGCGCACCTGGTAGTGCCCCGCGGTCGGGGCATGCAGCTCGGCGTTGAGTTCCCGGACCGAGCTGGTGGCCAGGTCTACGGTGTACACCAAGTCGTCGGCCAGCCTGTCCGTCACCTCGGGAATCAGCCCATGAATCAGCGGAGCCATGCGTACACCCTCTCCGGTTCGGGCTCGTAGATCCGCGCGCTGTCGATCCCAGGCAGCTCGGCCAGCGCGCGGAACTCCGAGGCCATGGCCACCCAGGCCTCAGTCTCGGCGATGATCGCCGGTTTGCAGGCGATCGCGTCCCGGACCACCGCGAAGCCGTCCGCGCTGGTCACCAGCAGGGTGTAGAAGCCGTCGAACCGCTCGCACAGCCCGCGCAGTGCCTTGTCCAGGTCCTCGCCGGCGGCCAGCCGGGACGCCACGAACCGGGCGCCCACCTCGGAGTCGTTCTCGCTGTCGAACACCGCGCCCTCGGCGATCAGTTCGCGGCGGATGGTGGCGTGGTTGGCGAACGAGCCGTTGTGCACCAGGCACTGGTCCGGGCCGACCGAGAACGGGTGGCAGCCGGCCGGGGTGATCGCCGACTCGGTGGCCATCCGAGTGTGTCCCAACCCCTGCCAGCCCTGCGCGTTGACCAGGTCATACACGCCAGCCAGCCGGCCCGGCGCGCCGATGCCCTTGTACACCGTGACGTCGCTGCCGGAGCCGACCACCAGCGCCTCCGGCGCAGCCGCCCGCACCGCATCCACCAGCTCCGCCGGCGTCATCGGCGCCGCCACCACCGTCGTCGCCCCGGCCTCGGTGATCAGGACCTGTGATTGGTATTGGTCGCTATAGCGACCAATACCACTCACAGCGTCAGCCAGACCGGGTGGAGCGTTCAGTACCGAGACGGCGGCGTAGCCCTCGGGGCAGCGGCGGCGGTCGCCGTAGACCGCGACGCCGGCCGAGTCGGGGCCGCGTTCGGCGACCTGGCCGAGCATGGCCGCGAGCAGCCGGCCGAGCCGGGGATACCACTCCGGGTCGCGCAGGTGCAGGCCGACGATTCCGCACACGTGTGTGTTCCCCCTGCTCAGAACGCGGTCAGGTAGCGGTCCACTTCCCATGGGCCGACGGTGGCGTGCCAGTCCAGGAACTCGTCGCGCTTAACCCCGGCCAGGTACGCCGCGACTCCGGCCCCGGCCTTGTCCAGGGCGGCGGTGACCACCGGGTCGGCGGTGAGCGCGTCCACCGCGTGCAGCAGGGTCGGCGGGAGCTCCGGTCGGCCGCCGGCACCGGGTTCGCCCGGGTCCAGGCCGCGCTGGATGCCGTCCAGGCCGGCGGCCAGTGACACGGCCAGCGCCAGGTACGGGTTGGTCGAGCCGTCCCCGCCGCGCAGCTCGATCCGCTGCTCGTCGGGCACCCGGATGAAGTGGGTGCGGTCGTTGCCGCCGTAGCTGACCCGGTTCGGCGACCAGGTGGCGCCGGAGCGGGTGGTGCTCGCCCCGGTGCGCTTGTAGGAGTTCACCGTGGGCGCCAGCACCGCCTGCATGCCCGGGGCGTGCTCGAGGATGCCGGCCAGGAAGGAACCGGCCAGCGTGGACAGCCCGAGCGGGCCGTCCGCCCCGGGGAACAGCGACTCGCCGTCCCGCCACAGCGACAGGTGCAGGTGCAGGCCGCTGCCGGTGCGGTCGGCGAACGGTTTGGGCATGAACGTGGCGACCATGCCCCGCCGCTCGGCCAACACCGAGATCAGGTAGCGGGCGGTGATCACCCGGTCCGCCGTGGTCAGCGCGTCGGCGTAGGCGAAGTTCTGCTCGAACTGGCCGTTGCCGTCCTCGTGGTCGTTGGCGTAGTTGCCCCAGCCGAGCGCGTTCATCGCCGAGGACACCTCGGTCAGGTGGTCGTACATCCGG
>DATHIT010000075.1:0-5570 GCA_035489915.1 Pseudonocardia sp.
ATCCGGCACGCCATGGCGAACGACACCACCGTGGTGATCTCCACCGCGACCATTGCCCTGCAACGCCAGCTGGTGGACCGGGACCTACCTCGGCTGGCCGAGGCGCTCACCCCGGTGCTGGGCCGCAAGCCCACCTTCGCCATCCTCAAGGGCCGGCGCAACTACCTGTGCCTGCACCGCCTGAGCGGCCCGGACGAGGTGGATGACGGCGAGCAGCTGTTCGACCCGTTCGCCATCTCCGCGATGGGCCGGCACATCAAGCGGCTGCACGAGTGGTCCTCCAGCACCGACACCGGGGACCGGGACGAGCTGGTGCCCGGGGTGCCGGACACGGCGTGGCGGCAGGTGTCGGTGACCGCCCGGGAGTGCCTGGGGGTGTCCCGCTGCCCGATCGGTACCGACTGCTTCGCCGAGCGGGCCAGGCACGAGGCCGGGCGGGCCGACGTGGTGGTCACCAACCACGCGCTGCTGGCCATCGATGCGCTGGAGAACCGGTCGGTGCTGCCCGAGCACGACGTGGTGGTGGTGGACGAGGCGCACGACCTGGTGGACCGGGTCACCGGGGTGGCCACCGCCGAGCTCACCGGCACCTCGGTGGCCATCGCCTCCCGCCGCTGCGGGAAGCTGGTCGACCAGGCCGTCGCCGACCGGCTGCACGAGGCCTCCGAGGGCCTGGACATGGTGCTCGAGGACGCGCCGCTGGGCCGGTGGGAGAACGGCCTGCCCGCGCCGGTGGCCGGTGCGCTGACCGCCGTGCGGGACGCGACCACCGCCTGCCGGATGGGCCTCGGCTCGGAACGCCGGGAGGACCCCGAGCACGCCACCCAGCGCAAGCTGGCGCTCGCGCTGCTGGACGAGGTGAACGAGACGACCTCCCGGCTGCTGGCCGCCTTCGCCGAGGAGGACGTGACCAAGCGCTACGACGTGGTCTGGCTGGCCGAGCAGGGGCCGGACGGCTCGCGCGGGCGGGTGCTGCGGATCGCCCCGCTGTCGGTCGGCGGGCTGCTGCGCGAGCGGCTGTTCGGCCCGCGCACCGTGGTGCTCACCTCGGCGACCCTCACCCTGGGCGGCTCGTTCGACGCGCTGGCCCGGCAGTGGGGCCTCCCCGCCGAGCAACCCAAGCCGGAGGGCGCCGCGCGCGCCGAGCACATCGAGAGCGACCCGATCCCCGATCCGGACGCCCCTCGGTGGAACGGGCTGGACGTGGGCTCGCCGTTCCAGCACGAGCGGGCCGGCATCCTGTACGTGGCCAAGCGGCTGCCCACCCCGGGCCGGGACGGGTTGCCGCCGGCCTACCTGGACGAGATCGCCGAGCTGGTCACCGCCGCCGGTGGAGCCACCCTGGGGCTGTTCTCCTCGATGCGCGCCGCCAAGCAGGCCGCCGAGGCGTTGCGCCCCCGGTTGGACCAGCCGATCCTCTGCCAGGGCGACGACGCGACCGGGCTGCTGGTGAAGAAGTTCGCCGAGGACGACGCCACCTGCCTGTTCGGCACCCTGTCGCTCTGGCAGGGGGTGGACGTGCCGGGGCCGTCGCTGCGCCTGGTGCTGATCGACCGCATCCCGTTCCCCCGCCCGGACGACCCGCTGGTCTCCGCCCGGCAGCGCGCGGTGGACGCCCGGGGCGGCAACGGGTTCCTCACCGTCTCGGCCACGCACGCCGCGCTGCTGCTCGCCCAGGGCGCCGGGCGGCTGCTGCGCGGCATGGACGACCGGGGCGTGGTGGCGGTGCTGGACCCGCGGCTGGCCACCGCGCGCTACGGCGGCTTCCTGCGCGCCTCACTGCCGCCGTTCTGGCCGACCACCGACCCCGAGGTGGTCCGCGCCGCCCTCCGCCGCCTCGCCACCAGAGTCGAATCAGATTAATCTGATATCGTGGTCTCATGCGGATCAGCGCGACCGAGGCGAGCCGGGGCTTCTCCGAGCTGCTGTCCCGGGTGGCCGCCGGAGAGACCGTCGAGATCGACCGACATGGCCAGGTGGTAGCGGTCCTCGCCCCGCCACGCCCCCGGTCTGTCACCGCGGCGGCGTTCCTGGACCTGCTGGACAAACTTCCGCCGGTCGATCCCGACTTCGCCAATGACGTCGAGCGTCTCGACGAGGTCCTCGAACCGTTCGAGGACCTGTGGCCATCCTGATCGACACCTCGGTCCTCATCGCGGTCGAGCGAGGGCAGCTGTCGATGCAGGCTGTGCTGAATCGCACGGAGCAGGTCGCTATCTCGGTGGTGACCGCCGCCGAGCTGCTGCACGGGGTACACCGCGCCGACCCGGCCCGGGCAACGACGCGCACGGCATACGTCGAGGCCATCCTGGACGGCGTGCCGGCATTGCCGATCGACATGCGCGTCGCCCGAACCTATGCCCAGCTCTCCGCCTCGCTCGCGGTGGCCGGAAGCCGCATCAAGATGAACGATCTCTGGATCGCCGCTACCGCTATTGCCCACAACTTCCTGCTGATGGCGACGGACCCCGGCTTCGATCGGGTGCCGGGCCTGCGACGCGCACCGATCACCGAGATTCCGCATCCCCGCTGACTCGCGCGCCGGCCGAACGGAGGGCTCAGTCGTCCCACTGAGCGGCGCAGGTGACGGTGCCGGGGGCGACCTCGGTGAAGCCGGCGTCGCGGACCAGGACCGTGGAGCGGGCGGGGCCGGCGGCGGTGTCCAGCACGGCGCGCCAGCCCTTGGGGGTGGCCACCCGGACCGCGCAGCGCAGCCCGTCCGCCCGCCACTCGGCCAGCCGGGCCGCCGGCAGCGCGGCGGCCAGGATCATCGTGGCGTGGCCGACCTGCGCGGCCGCCTTGCCGACGGTCAGCTCGACCGCCGGGTTCAGCCACACCACCGGCAGCCCGGGGATGGGCTCGCCAGGGTCGTCGTAGGGCAGGTCGGTCCCGGCGATCTGCAGCCGGGACACCTCCTTCGGCGTCTCGGTGACCAGCCCGGGCACCAGCGCCCGCACCTCGCCCCGGCCGGACTCACCGTCCACCGCCACGGTCACCCCGGGCAGCTGCTGCACGGCCGCCCAGTGCGCGCCCCGGGCCCGCCGGGTGACCTTGCGGATCCGTCCACCCACCCAGGCGGCCACCGCCTCGTGCCACTCCCCACCCGGCGCCGCGCGCTCGTCCAGGCAGACCGCCACCGCCGCGCTGGCCGCCGCCTCCAAGAGCGGCGTGCGCCCGGGCGCGTCAGTCCGCTCCACCCGGAGCACCATCGGCATGGCCCGTACCAGCTCGGGGTTCTCGTCGGAGGTGTCCGAGGTGCGCGCGGCGGGCAGCCGGAGCCAGCGCACGTACCGCCCGGCCAACGGCGCCAGCACAGCCGACACGTCAGCCTCGGCGGGCTGCTCGGGCACAGTGCTCACGGTTGAGGTGACGGCAGCGGCACGCGGCGCAGCATGCCCTCGGCCGCGTCGGCCACCTCCACCTCGTCCCGGGTGATGCCCAGCACGAAGAGCACCACGTCCAGGTACGGGTGGGACAGCGCGGTGTCGGCCACCTCACGCAGCGCCGGCTTGGCGTTGAACGCCACGCCGAGGCCGGCCGCGGAGAGCATGTCGATGTCGTTGGCGCCGTCGCCCACCGCGACGCACTGCTCCATCGGGATGCCGTACTCGTCGGCGAACCGGCGCAGCGCGTCGGCCTTGCCCGCGCGGTCGACCACCTCGCCGAGCACCCGCCCGGTGAGCCGACCGTCCACCACCTCGAGGTCGTTGGCCGCGCAGAAGTCCAGGCCCAGCTCGTCCACCAGCCGCCGCACCACCGAGGTGAACCCGCCGGACACCACCCCGCACCGGTAGCCCAGCCGCTTGAGGGTGCGGATCGTGGTGCGCGCGCCCGGGGTCAGCTCGAGCTGCGCGGCGACCTCGTCGAGCACCGATGCGGGCAGCCCGGCCAGCACGGCCACCCGCCGGCGCAGCGACTCGGTGAAGTCCAGCTCGCCGCGCATCGCCGCTTCGGTGACCGCGCGTACCTCGGCCTCGGCGGATCCGCCGGCCCGGGCCGCGAGCATTTCGATGACCTCGCCCTGGATCAGCGTGGAGTCCACGTCGAACACGATCAGCCGTTTGCTGCGCCGGGCCAGGCCGGCCCGCTCCACCGCCACGTCCACCCCGACCGAGGCGGCCACCTCGACCAGCTTGGACCGCAGGGTGCCGTGCGGGCGCACGGCACCCTGCTCGGCCGGATCCGGGGACACCATCAGCTCCAGCCCGGTGACCGGGTAGTCGGCCACCCGCCGGATCGAGTCGATGTTCGCGCCGACCGCCGCCAGCGCCCTGGCCACCTCGCCGAACGCCCTGGCGGTGATCGGCCGGCCGAGCACCACCACCACGTGGGTGGACGTCCGCCGGACCTCCTCGCCGTTGGGCTCGATCGAGGTGCGCACCGACATCGCAATGCTGGCCATGGCCTGCTCGACGGACTCTTGCAGACCCTCCGGGTCGCGGTCGGTGGCCACCAGCGCGCCCAGGGTGAGCTGGCCCCGGATGACCACCTGCTCGACGTCCAGCAGCTCCACGCCGTGTCGGATCAACGCGGCGAACAGCACCGAGGTCACACCCGGCCGGTCCGGGCCGGTCACCGTAATCAGAACCGAGACGCTTCGGCTCATCGCACCTTGTGCCCGCTATCCGCCACCAGCGTCAACCTCGTCCCCCTGCCGGGATCAGTGCTCCTTGGGGTCGGCGTGTGGGAACGACTCCGGCGCGGTCTTGGCCGAGGCCACCTCCGACGGGGTCGGGTGTGCCCCGCGGCCACCGGTGTGTCCCTCGGTGCGCAGCCGCTCGACCAGGTGTGGGTAGTGCAGCTCGAAGGCCGGGCGCTCGGAGCGGATCCGGGGCAGCTCGGTGAAGTTGTGCCGGGGCGGCGGGCAGCTGGTGGCCCACTCCAGGGAGTTGCCGTGCCCCCACGGGTCGTCCACGGTGACCACCTGGCCGTACCGGTAGCTGCGGAAGACGTTCCAGATGAACGGCAGCGTGGAAGCCCCCAGCACGAAGGCACCGATCGAGGAGATGGTGTTCAGCGTGGTGAACCCGTCGGTGGGCAGGTAGTCGATGTACCGGCGGGGCATGCCCTCCGCCCCGACCCAGTGCTGCACCAGGAAGGTGGCATGGAAGCCGATGAAGGTCAGCCAGAAGTGCACCTTGCCCAGCGTCTCGTCCATCATCCGGCCGGTCATCTTCGGGAACCAGAAGTAGATGCCGGAGTAGGTGGCGAACACGATCGTGCCGAACAGCACGTAGTGGAAGTGCGCGACCACGAAGTAGGTGTCCGACACGTGGAAGTCGACCGGCGGGGAGGCCAGCAGGATGCCGGTGAGGCCGCCGAACAGGAAGGTGACCAGGAAGCCGATCGCGAACAGCATCGGCGTCTCGAAGGTCAGCTGCCCCTTCCACATGGTGCCGATCCAGTTGAAGAACTTGATGCCGGTGGGGATGGCGATCAGGAAGGTGGTGAAGGAGAAGAAGGCCAGCAGCACCGCGCCGGTGGCGTACATGTGGTGCGCCCACACCGCGAACGACAGCGCGGCGATGGAGACCGTCGCGTAGACCATCGCCTTGTAGCCGAACAGCGGC
>DATHIT010000076.1:0-6130 GCA_035489915.1 Pseudonocardia sp.
GATCGGCTGCTGGCGCGCGTCACGAACTTCCGGATCAAGCCCGGGACGATTGTGCGCGAGGCCGTCGGCATCTCCAACCGCGCGCCCGAGGAACTGCACCTGCAGTTCGATCGCGTGCCGTCGGCGGATCCCGTCCCCGCCCGGCCCACCCCTGCCCGCGAAGGAGCACTCCAGGTATGAAGACCGAGGCCGCGATCCTCTGGGAAGGCGAGAAGCAGTGGAGCGTCGAGGAGGTCGAGCTCGACGATCCACAGCCGGGTGAGGTGCGGGTCAAGCTCGCCTCCAGCGGGCTGTGCCATTCCGACGACCACGCGGTGAAGGGCGATCTGCCCACCGCGCTGCCGATCATCGGCGGCCACGAGGGCGCCGGCGTGGTCGAGGAGGTCGGGCCCGGTGTCACCCGCCTCCAGCCGGGAGACCACGTCGTCCTGGCTTTCATTCCGGCGTGCGGGCACTGCCGCTGGTGTGCCAGTGGCGAGTCGGTGCTGTGCGACTACGGCGCCGTGATCATGGGTGGGCTGCCGATCAGCGACGGCCGGCCGCGCACGCACGCCCGGGGGGAGGGCCTCAAGCGGATGTCGCTGCTCGGCACGTTCAGCCCGTACACCGTGGTGCATCAGGACTCCTGCGTGAAGATTGACGAGGACATCCCGCTCGAGCTCGCCTCGCTCGTCGGATGTGGCGTGGCCACCGGCTTCGGTGCGGCGGTCAACCGCGCGCAGGTCGGTCCGGGGGACACCGTCGTGGTGGTCGGCACCGGCGGGGTGGGCTCCAGCGCGGTGCAGGGAGCCCGCATCGCCGGTGCGCAGAACATCATCGCCGTCGACCCGATCGTCTTCCGCCGTGAGCAGGCCGAGGTGCTGGGCGCCACCCACTCCGTGGCGTCGATGGAGGAGGCGATCCCGCTGGTCAACGACCTGACCAGGGGTGTCATGGCGGACAAGACGATCATGACGGCCAGCCTGATGACCGGCGACATGCTGATGCCGCTGATGGCGCTGACCCGCAAGGGTGGCCGGGCCTGCCTGACGTCGGTGGCCAACCCGAACATCACCAACGCCGACGTCGTGCTCATCGACCTGATCCTGAGCCAGAAGGAGATCGTCGGGAACGTCTTCGGCGGCTGCAACCCGCACGCCGACCTGCCGCGGCTGCTGGCGCTGTACCGCTCAGGTGAGCTGAAGCTGGCCGAGCTCGTGACGAAGACATACTCCTTGGACCAGGTCAACGAGGGCTACGACGACCTCCTCGACGGTCGCATCATGCGTGGCATGATCACGTTCTGATTGTGGCTCTCAAGCCATAACCAGGGAGCTCGAGATGGGAGCGATTCTCGAAGCAGGGCCGCAGACCTCGCGCTACGAGATGTACCGAGATGTGCGCCCGATCTGCGTGCAGGGTTGGCAGCTCGACACGGTGCACAGCCCGGCCCGTACGTTCGGGTCGTGCGGTATCCAGTTCGAGCCGAACGGCCGTTTGTGGATCACGGAACTGGTCGGCAACCAGATCTCATCCTGGGACCCGCGGACCGACCGGCTACGGATCGAGTCCGGCCTCGATTCGCCGATCCATACTCCCGACGACGTCGCCTTCGACTCGGCGGGTAACGCGTACATCACCACTATGCACGACGGCAACGTCATGGGAATCCGCCCAGGTGGCGAGGTCTTCACGGCTGCCGAGGAGCGCCCGGAGAACAATGGCGTGACGGTCGGGCCGAGCGGGCGGATTTTCGTCGACCAGATGCGACCGGGCGGTCAGCTGGTCGAGATCTATCGGGATCCCGCGCGCAAGCCACGGGTGATCCTGCCCGAGCTGGACTGGGCCAACGCGCTCGAGCAGGGCCCAGACGGTCGGGTCTACCTGCAGCACTTCTTCGATGGTTACGTGCTGGCGGTCGACCCCGACAGCGGCGAGGCCGAGCGGGTCGCCGAGGGCTTCGATCTGATCAGCGCGGTGCGCTTCGACCCGCGTGGGCGGCTGGTCGTGCTCGAGTCCGGCTCGGGAGCGGTGACCGCGGTCGACCTGTCCACCGGGCAGCGGTCACGGCTGGCGACCTCCGTGCAGGGCCTGGACAACTGCGCATTCGACGCAGCTGGCCACCTCTACGTCTCGCACTACGTCTCGGGACGGATCGTGCGGTACGAGGCCGGGGTGGATCGCGTCGACAAGGTGATCAGCGAGGGCGGCCTGGTCGGGCCCTACGGGATGGCGTACCGGGACAGCGCGGCGATAGTTTGCGCGGACTTCATGAGCGTGGTGCGCGTGGGTCTGGACGGTTCGAGCCTGCCGCTGTCACATCTGGCCAATCACCCGTACATCGTTGGGATAGCCCGGCTGGGCGAGTCGTCGTACGCCGGCCTCTCGGAGGGCGGTGAGGTCTTCGACCTGGACTTATCCCGGATCGTCTCGGGACCGCTGTCTTCTGATCTGCCCGCGGCCAGCGCGCTAGGCCCCGCCGGTCCGCGCACGGCGGTGCTCGGGACGCCGACCGGCGAGGCACTGACCATTGGCTCGGGCGGCCGCGTACTGGCGACCGTGCCAACCGGTCTGGCGAAGGTTGGCGCCGTCGCCGCGGAGCAGGACACCCTGGTGGCGGCCGACCCGGACGCGGGTCAGGTGATGATCCGTGCCGCGGGGCAGGTTCATACGGTCAGCGGGCGCTGGCGCCCGGCTGCAGTCGTCGTGCATGAGGGTCAGGTGTACGTGGCCGACGAGATTGGGCGCGCCGTCGAGCGAATCTCGCCGGGCGGCGCGCGCGAGGTCGTCGTCTCGGGTCTGCCGATCGGTTTCCCGGTCGAGGGCAAGCGAACCACCGCTCGCCGCCCGTCGTTGCTGTCCGTGCCAGGCCACGGGCTACTCGTTGGCTGTGATGGTGACGGCAGCATCCGCCGGCTCAGCGCGGCTGGGTAAGCGGGCTCGGCGTGGGCGGTGACAGGCGAGAACGCACGCCAGTGGCCGTGCCCCGGCCGGTTCAACCACGTGGCCTCGGGGTGGATCGATCTCCAGGGCGTCGGGTGGGAGGCCTTCGTGGCTGCGGGGCGTTTGGGCCGTGGGGAGCTCGACCCAAACGCACCGCGGAGGGGGCAGACGGCAGCCGAACACCAGGCGGACCCAACGCCGCGGCGAGGCGTGATTGTGGCCAACGCGCGCGGTGAGCGCCTCGGGTGCGTGGGACCCTGTGGTACCGCATTGCAGCTCCGTCGTCTGCGGGTGGACTCGCGATCGGGTGTCGAGGGAGCTCGTCCTCTGCTCGCGATCGGACAGCCAAGCACGACGAAGGTGATCCGTCCTCAGTAGTTCCTACTGATTTGCCTTAGCTGGACGGTTGGTCCGGCAGCGCTTCGGCCAGTTGACGGCGCCCGGAGATCCCCAGTTTTCCGTAGGCCCGTTGGAGGTGGCTTTCGACGGTGCGAACCGAGAGCTGCATGTCGCTAGCGATCTGCTTGTTGGTGCGTCCGGCGGCGGCTTGCAGGGCGATGTCGAGTTCGCCGGGGGTAAGGCGCACCCGCGCCGTGATGGTTCGGACCGGAGGCGTAGCCGCCCCTTCGCAGCGGGCCAGCAGGCGCGCCGCTCTCTGCTCAGCGGCGGCGCCTCTGCGGGCCTCGCCACCGTGGCGGAGAATGACGGCGGCTTCGGCGTGGGCTTCGGCGGCATAGAGAACAGCGCCCAGGTCCTCGAAGGCGCCGGAGACCCGGTCGAGAGCTTCGCTGTCTCGGGCGGCGACGGCGTTGGCGTAGGCGGCGCGGGCGGCCACCAGATCGCCGTCGACGTCAACGGCTAACGCGGCGAGGCGGGCGGCCACCTGGCGGGCACGTCCGAGGCGGGCCAGGCCGTGCAGCGCGCTGGTGGCACCGATCAGGTCACCGACCTCCTCGGCGAAGTCGCTCGCCGCTTCGAGCTGCTCCCGGGCAGCGGGAAGGTCGCCCGCCGCGGCCGCCGTCCACGCGCGCGCCTGAAGGAGGTCGGCCTGGTTCACCGGCAGCTTCGGGATGTCGAGGGCGTCGTGGGCGGCGAGCGTCTCGGCCGCCCGCTCGGCCTGCCCAGCCAGGGCCAATCCATGTGCGGCGAGGGCATAGGGCCACTGGGCCAGGAACGTGCGCCCAAGCTGCAGGAACAGGGTGAAGGATTCACTGGCCCGGCGGAAGGCGCTCATCGGGCGGCCTTGTTCGATGTGCAAGATGCCGAGTCGATC
Source organism: Pseudonocardia sp. (assembly GCA_035489915.1). Classification (GTDB taxonomy): domain Bacteria; phylum Actinomycetota; class Actinomycetes; order Mycobacteriales; family Pseudonocardiaceae; genus Pseudonocardia. Next base: position 4,196 of record DATHIT010000076.1, read on the forward strand.
AGTGATGTAGGCACTCGCCTCGGCGGTCGGCTGATCGATTACCCGACCGTATGCACGGGTGAGAAGCTCCTCTGCCTCGCCCAGACGGCCGGCGTAGATCATCGCCTGGACACGGATCGCGAACAGGCCCCACTTGTCCCAAGCTTCGTCAGACTCGGGTATCGCTGCGCTGCCGCCGAGTGGAGTGAGGAGCTGGATGGCATCGTCGAGGCGGCCGAGCCGGGCCAAGCAGTAGCTCACCGTCATGTGCGCGGCGGTGAGCGGTCGTGAACCGGGGCGGTGAAGCAAGGTCGATGCGGCCTCGACCGTGGCTCGAGGCCCCCTGATCACAATGCTGACGAATAGGCGTCTGGTCAGCAGCTCGTCGCGCCAGAACGGATCGGTGATGGCATTGGCCGCGTCGTCGACGAGTTGCAAGTCGACGCGGCCCTGTAAGAGGAAGGTGTTGTCGAAGCGGAGCAAGGCCACTCGTGCCCGTTCGGTGTCGCTGGTGGCATCCGCGGCTAGGGCGGCCAGCTCATGTTCGGCCTGGTCCGGCCGGCCCTGGAAGTGGGCGGCCTCGGCAGCAACAAATATCGCCTCGAAGCCGGCCCCTTCCGCTATGGCGGCACGGGCCAGCCGCTCGGTGAGCGCATGGTCGTGGCGAGCCCGGGCCGCGGCCGCTCCGGCCAGCAGGAGCTGCGGGCTGCCACCGCCACCGATGAGACGCCACGACGCCACCAGCAACGTATCCTCTCGGCGTCTCGCGCCGGTCGCCTCGATCACCTCGGCCAAGGAACGGGCGAGTGCCCGTTGGCGCAGCGCGCTGGTGCCGACGTTCACCACATCTCCGTAGATGGGATGGGCCAGCCACAGCTGGACCCGGCGACCGTCGACGCGGCTGACGATCAGCCCCCTGCCTTCGAGGGTCTCAACCGCGGCCGGATCGACGAGCTGGGCCAGGGTCGCTTGGCCAAGCGGCTCGCCCAGCGTGAGGAGCTCCAACACGGTCCGCTCGGTGCCGGGTAAGTCGCCCAACCGCTGCGCCACCAACTCGACCAGGCGGCCTGTGGGCACCAGCCCGCTGCGTAGTCGCCAGAAGCCGACCACTTCCTCGACCAGCGCACCGCTTTCCAGCGCCCCGGTCACCAGCTCCCGCAAGAACAGCGGGTTGCCCTGGCAGCGTCCGACGAGTTGACGCACCGACGCCGGATCCATCGGCCCGCCCAGCACCGAGGCCAGCAGCTCCTCGATTACCGCGCCGGTGAGGACGCCAACCTCGATGCGATCGGCCGGACCGTCCTTCCACAGGGCCATCAACGGGTCGGGTGCCGCCTCACCCGACCGCACGGTGGCCAGCACAGTGGCAGCCCGGGTCACGGCCAGCTGGTGAACCAGCGTGGCCGAGCCTCCGTCCAAGAGATGGGCGTCATCGACGAACACCAGCAGCGGACGCCCCCCGGCCCCTTGGACCACCGCCTGGACGTAGCGTCGCAGCAACTCACCGAGGTCCTCCGGCCTGAGATGGCCGGCGCTCAGATCGGGCGGCAGAAACGACGCGAAAGCCCCGAACGGCAACCCGCGCGCCGCCCGTGTTGCGGTTGCGCGGGCCAGGGACATCCCCCGCCCCTGGGCCAACTCCACGCCGGTCATCGCCAGGGTCGTCTTGCCCACCCCGGCCGGGCCGGTGATCACCGCCCCGCGTCCTGCGACCACAGCCTCGTTCAACAGCGAGAGCTCTTTGCGCCGGCCCACCAGCGGCCACTCGGCCACCCGGGGAGCCTACTCGGGGCGACCTCCGATCTGCCTGGAGTTCGTCATGCACAGAACTTATCGAAACAAGACTATCTAGTTGTTGGACACATGAGAGCACGCTCGGCATGCTGATACTGATCACAAACGTCGGTGTGAGATACAGGAGCAGCCATGCAACGGCTTCGTTTGCTGTGCCTGCAC
>DATHIT010000077.1:0-6163 GCA_035489915.1 Pseudonocardia sp.
GGATCGCCGTGCTCACCGGCAACCGCGCGGAGTCCTGGTGCGCGGCGGTCGCGGCGCAGGCCAGCGGGCTGGTGCTGTCCTGGCTGCACCCGCTCGGCTCGCTGCCCGACCAGCTGTTCCAGCTGGAGGACCTGGACGCCGCCGCGGTGGTGGTGGACGCCGCGCGGTTCGCCACCAGGGGCGCCGAGCTGGCCGAGGCGCTCGGTCCGGGCGGCCCGCTCGTGCTCGCGGTGGGACCGGCCGAGTTCGCCCCCGATCTGCTGGCCGCCGCGGTGAACGGTGGCGCGGCGCGGGCACGGGACGTGGCCGACCCGGCCGACGTGGTGGCCATCAGCTACACCGGCGGCACCACCGGCCGGTCGAAGGGCGCGCTGCGCCGGCACCCGGCCGTGGTGTCACAGAGCCTGACCGCGATCCTCGGCGACTTCGAGCTGCCCGCCGACCCGCGCTACCTCGCGGTCGCGCCGATCAGCCACGTGGCCGGCACCAAGATCGTGCCGACCCTGGTCAGAGGCGGCACCGTGCACCTGCTGTCCGGGTTCACCCCGGACCGGGTGCTCGACGCCATCGCCCGGCACCGGCTCAACTTCACCCTGCTGGTGCCGACCATGGTCTACGCGCTGCTCGATCACCCGGACCTGGAGCGCACCGACCTGTCCTCGCTGGAGTTGCTGCTCTACGGCGCCTCGCCGATGTCGGCCACCCGGCTGCTGGAGGGGCTGGAGCGGATCGGCCCGGTGTTCTCCCAGCTCTACGGGCAGACCGAGTGCTATCCGATCAGCGTGCTGCACCGCGCCGAGCACGATCCGCTCGGCCGTCCGGAGCTGATCGCGTCCTGTGGTGCGGCGGTGAGCGCCGTTCAGGTCGCGTTGCTGGACGCCGCCGGCGACCCCGTGCCGACCGGTGAGCCGGGGGAGCTGTGCGTGCGGGGCGGCGGGGTGATGGAGGCGTACTGGCGGCGCCCGGAGCTGACCGCCGAGACGTTCGCGCACGGCTGGCTGCACACCGGCGACATCGCCCGCGCCGACGAACGCGGCTACCTCTACATCGTGGACCGGGCCAAAGACATGATCATCAGCGGCGGGTTCAACGTGTTCCCGCGCGAGGTGGAGGACGCGCTGACCGCGCACCCCGGGGTGTCCGCCGCCGCCGTGTACGGCATGCCGGACGAGAAGTGGGGGGAGGCGGTGACCGCCGCCGTGGTGCTGCGCGCCGGGTCCACAGTCACCACCGCCGAGCTGATCGCGCACGTCAAGCAGCGCAAAGGCGCGGTGCAGGCGCCCAAGGCGGTCCACCTGCTGCCCGCGCTGCCGATGACCGGGGTCGGCAAGGTGGACAAGAAGGCGCTGCGTGAGCGGTAGAGGAAACTGGCGGGATGACGCCGTTTCCGGAGCTCCTGTTCGAGCAGCGACTGGTCGCCATCCTGCGCGCCCGCACGCCCGCGCCCCTGGTCGAGGTGGCTATGGCGCTGGTCGACGGCGGAGTGCGCTGCCTGGAGATCACCCTGCCCAGCCCCGGTTCGCTGGGCGCGGTGCGCGAGCTGACCGGGAAGCTCGGCGACGAAGTGGCCGTCGGGATGGGCACCGTGCTGTCCGCCGCCGAGGTGCGCCAGGCCGCCGACGCCGGCGCCGGCTTTGTGGTCAGCCCTGATCACAACCCGGAGGTGGTCGCGGCGGCCGACGAGCTGGGGCTCGGCTCGCTGCCCGGGGCGTTCACCCCCACCGAGATCGTCGCCGCCTGGCGCGGCCGGCCCAGCGCGGTGAAGGTGTTCCCCGCGTCGGTCCTCGGCCCGGAGTTCTTCTCCGCCGTCCGAGCGCCACTGCCGGACGTCCCCCTGGTGGCCACCGGCGGGGTGGACCTGGTCGGTGCGGCGAGCTTCCTGCGGCACGGCTGCGCGGCGGTCGGGGTGGGCGGCCCGCTGCTGGGCACGGCTCTGGACGCCGGCGCACCCGGAGCGGCCGCGCTGGAGCAGATCCGGGAGCGGGCGGTGGCGTTCGTGCAGGTCTGCCGGCGGGTCTCGGCGTGAGCGGGCCGACCGGGGGTTCCGACCTGGTCACCCTCGGCGAGGTGATGGTGAGCCTGTCGGCCAACCGGATCGGCCCGCTGCGTGGCGCCCGCCAGCTGGACGTCTCGGCGGCCGGTTCGGAGGCCAACGTGGCCATCGGCGTGGTCCGGCTCGGGCATTCGGCGAGCTGGCTGAGCCGGCTGGGTGCGGACGAGTTCGGCGAGCTGGTCCGGGCCACCTTGCGCGGGCAGGGGGTGACGGTGTGCGCGGCGGCGGATCCGTCCGCGCCGACTGGGCTGATGGTCAAGGAGCGCCGCACCGGGGACGTCGGCCGGGTGCTGTACTACCGGTCCGGCTCGGCGGCCTCCCGGCTCGGCCCGGCGGACCTGCCCTTGGCGTTGATCGAGTCGGCCCGGATCCTGCACGTCACTGGCATCACCCCGGCGCTGTCCCACTCGGCCGCTGATGCGGTGCGGCATGCCGTGTCGGTGGCGCGCGCCGCCGGGGTCACGGTCAGCCTGGACGTCAACTACCGCGCCCGGCTGTGGGACCCGTCGGCCGCTGCCGTCGAGCTGCGCTCCCTGGCCAGGCAGGCCGACCTGGTCTTCGCCAGCGCCGACGAACTCGCCGTGGTGGACGCCGACGGCGACCCGGAGCGGCTGCTCGCCGAGGGCGTGCACACCGTCGTGGTCACCGACGGCGCCAAGGGCGCGTACTCGGTGACCGCCGCCGGTGTGGTCCGCCAGCCGGCGTTCCCGGTGCGGGTGGTCGACCCGGTGGGCGCGGGCGACGCGTTCGTCGCCGGTTACCTGGCCGGCCTGCTGGACGACCTGGACGAGCCGGCCCGGATGCGCCAGGCGGCCGCCGCGGCCGCGATTTGCGTCAGCGCCGAGGGCGACTGGGAGGGCCTACCCACGACCGCCGAGCTCACCCTGGTCAGCTCCGCCGACGGCACCGTAGTCCGCTAACTCCCAGCTCAGGCCTCGTGAGTGGCGATGGTCGCTATAGCGACCATCGCCACTCACGACCTCTGACCTGCGGCGACGTACCGGGCGGTGGTGGCGGCGAGGGTGGCCAGCATCTGGTCGCGCAGCTCGGCGGGGGCCAGTACCTCGGCATCCGCGCCCAGCCGGAGTAGCTCCGGGACGGCCTGGGCGGGCGACTCGATGGGCACGGTGATCCGCCGCCAGCCCTCGGCGTCCGGCTCGCCGGCAGTTCGTCGGGCCGCCTGCACCATGGCCGGTTCGAGTAGCTGGTCGAGGCGTTCGAACCCGTCGGCCGAGACGCGCAGCTCCGCCTCCGCCCAGCGGCGGCGTTCGTCGAACCGGGCCAGGTAGCCGCGCCAGTAGTCAGCCAGCGCGAAACCGGGCAGCCGCTCGAACGACTCGTCCAGCAGCTCGGCGTCCAGCAGCCGGGACACCCGGTAGGTACGCAGCTCATCCCGGTGCCGGGCTACCAGGTACCAGCGGCCGGCCTTGAGCACCAGGCCGTGCGGCGCCACCACCCGGCTCACCTCGCGCGGATGCGCCCAGCGCAGGTAGCGCATCCGCAGCAGCCGCTGCCGCCACACCGCCGCCGCGGCCGTCGCCAGGTGCGGGGTGCTGTCCGCCTCGCGGTACCAGGACGGCGCGTCCAGGTGGAAACGCTCGGCCACCCGGCCGGCCCGGTCGCGCAGCTCGGCGGGCAGCGCGGCCATCAGCTTGAGCTGGGCGGCCGTGACCGTCGCGCCGAGGCCCAGGTCGGCGGCGGCGGTGGGCAGCCCGGTGAGGAACAGCGACTCCGCCTCGCCCTCGGTGAGCCCGGTGAGCTGGGTGCGGTAGCCGTCCAGCAGCTGGTAGCCGCCGTCGTGCCCGGGCTCGCCGTACACCGGGACCCCGGCCTCGCCGAGCGATTCGATGTCCCGGTACACGGTGCGCACCGACACCTCCAGCGCGTCCGCCAGCTGCGCGGCGGTGAGCCGCCGTCTGGTCTGCAACAGCAGCAGGATCGACACCAGACGGCTCGCGCGCATGCCGGCGAGTTTGTCTCACTCCACTGACAGAAGATGGCAGGGAAGCGGTCTTAACGTCTCAACCATGCAGACAAACATCGAGCAGTTGGTGCGCCGCTACGTAGCTGTATGGAACGAGCCGGACCCCGACGCCCGCCGGGCCAGCATCGCTGAGCTGTGGGCCGAGGACGGCGTCGAGCTGCTGGAATCCGCCGAATACCGAGGCCACCGGGAGCTGGAGGGCCGGGTCACCCACGCCTACCAGGAGTTCGTCGCGGGCGGCGAGTTCGTCTTTGTCCCGGCCGGTGACGCGGCCGCGCACCACGACACCGTCTCCTTCCGCACCCACATGGTGCCGGTCGGCGGCGGGCAGATCGCTTGGACCGGCACGATGGTCCTCGAGCTGGACGCCGAGGGCCGGATCCGGCGGGACCTCCAGTTCACCGCGCCGGTCAGCCCGACCCGGGCCACCGTGGACGCGTTCCTCACCCGCCTGGGCGAGGGCGACCCGGAGCGGACCGCCGAGCTGTTCGCCGAGCCGGTCGACTGGTGGCTGGACTGGCCGGCGGAGGGCCACCCGGACGTGCCGTGGATCCGGCCCCGGGCCAGCCGCGCCGACGTGGCCGACCACTTCCGCGCGCTGGACGCCTACCACCTGCCGGAGAAGCGGGCCGGCGAGCTCCCGACGGTGCTGGTGGACGGCCCGGACGCGGTGGTTCTCGGTGAGATCAGGCAGACCGTGCGCGCCACCGGCACGCCCTACGCGGCGGGCTGCGCGCTGCGACTGACCGTGGCGGACGGGCTGATCACCCGCTACCACGTGTACGAGGACAGCCTCACCGTGGCGCGTGCGTTTCGGAGTGGCTCCGCGGTCTGACCTCCTCCTCGGCCGCGACTGGGCGGACCACCGCGCGGGGTGTCCCGACGGCTGGCAGATGACGGCGCTGCCGCGGAATCGGAAAGACGGGGAAACCGCACCATTTCGCTGGCATCCCCGCCACCGGAGGGACACCCCGTGAGCTATCCGTTCGACCCGGAACTGGCCGCCGCCGTGTAACTGCTGCCGAAGCTCGACCTGACCGACCTGCAGGGCCGCCCGGGACGCCATGACAAAGCTGCGCGCCGAGCTGCCCGCACCGGATCCCACCGGCGTGACGGTCACCGAGGTTCGGCGAGTCGGGCGTCTCAGCACACTGAGTCGGGCGTCTCAGCACACCGGCAAGTGTGCCGAAATCCGCGACTCGGTGTGCTGAGAGTCCCGACTCGCGGGAATTGGGGTGAGGGGCGAAGGCGGTCAGTTGAGGGCGGAGCCGTTCTGCCACTGGTCCCAGCTGACCGCCCAGTCGCCGTAGGTGTCGTACACCGGCAGTGTCGGACCTCCGGAGTTGGTGATCTCCACGACGTCGCCCACATTGAAATGGTCGAAGAACCACTGGGCGTTGGTCGGGCTGAGGTTCACGCAGCCGTGCGAGACGTTGTCCGAGCCCTGCTGACCCACCGACCACGGCGCCGCGTGCACAAATTCGCCGTCGTTGGAGATCCGCTCGTCCAGGTCCACCTTCTCCTTGTAATACCCCGGGTCGCCCTGGCAGACGCCGTAGGTGCAGGAGTCCATGATGATGCTGGGCTGCTTGTCGGAGATCACGTGCGGGCCCGAGTGCGACGGGTGCCCCGGCGAGCCCAGGCTGATCGGCATGGTGTTGACCAGGCTGCCGTTGTGGAAGATCTGCATCGTCTCGGACTTGCCGTCCGCCTTGGCCAGCCACGAGTCGTGCACGTGGATGGTCTCCGAGCGGTTGGTCTGGCCGAAGGTGCCCTTGCCCAGGTCCACGCCGAACATGTTGGCGTTGAGCAGGATTGTGGTGCCCGACTTCCAGTAGGTGGCCGCCCGGTAGTGCACCTCGCTGGGCGAGATCCAGTACCAGCTGCCGCTCTGCTCCGGGCTGGTGGTCACCTTCAGGGCCCGCTCCGCCGAGGCCTTGTCGGACACCGGGTGATCGAACTTCACCACCAGCGGCTGACCCACACCGACGCTGGACTGCCCGGGCGCCGGGATGAACGACGGATAGGCCTGCACCGCGGGCTTCACCGTGGCCACCGTGCCGCTCTGGTGCACGATCTGCCCGTCGCTGCCCACCGCGGTGGCGCTCACCTGGTAGCTGTCCGCG
>DATHIT010000078.1:0-13696 GCA_035489915.1 Pseudonocardia sp.
CGCTGGTCGGTAAACGGACCGGCCGCCAGGACATCGTGATCCGGTCGGTGTCGTGGGCCTCGGCCTACGCCATGAGTGCGCGGCTGGCCGATCGGTACTGCGTCGGGCGGGTCTTCCTGGCCGGCGACGCCGCCCACGTCCACCCACCGACCGGCGGCCAAGGCCTGAACACCAGCGTCCAGGACGCCTACAACCTGGGCTGGAAGCTGGCCGGGGCGCCCGAGCAGCTCCTGGACAGCTACGAGGACGAGCGGCGCCCTATCGCCGTGGGAATGATCGGCCTGGCCACCGAGCTGCTGCGGGTCGCCAGTGACCTCGCCGCCCTGCGGGACTATCTCGACGACGTCGGCGCCCGGGCTATCGGCGCTTGAAGATGACGGTGCGCAGCACCAGGAAGTTGATGCAGGTGGCGGTGGCCTGGGCGATCAGCCAGCAGATGGTGATCCGCAGCGACATCTCCGGGATGAGCTTCAGGGCGACCGCGTTCACTCCCACGTTGACGAAGAACGTGGTGCCGTAGAGCAGCAGGAACCCGGTGAACCGGCCGGCCCCGCCGGTGGCCGGCACGTCGAAGGTGAATCGCCTGTTCAGCAGGTACGCAGCTGTGGTCCCGCAGATGAAGCTGATTGCCTTGGCCAGGCTGGCGTGCAGGTCCAGGTGCAGCAGGGTCTGGTAGATCCCGTAGTCGACCACCGCCGCCAGGCTGCCGACCAGCACGAACCGACTCAGCTGGGCGAACAGCCGGGAACGGCGCTCCGTCGCAGCCGCGGTCGCCGGGCTCGCATCCACGCGCTCAGAGTAGGCGAACGTGTTCTCCCCGGCCCGTCCGACCCGGTTCTCACTAGATCCGCCGGACCCGTGGCTCATCCAGAGAGCGGGCTGGGTAGCCTCAACGGCAATGTCAGCACACCCCTCCGTCCCACCCACTGCCGCTCGGCAACGCTTGAGCGGCTTCGGGCGGACCGCGCCCACCACCGCCCTGGTCGCGCCGATGACCACCGAGGCCGACGTGCTCGCCGCGCTGCGCGAGCCCGGCCCCCGAGGCGTCACCGCGCGCGGTTTGGGCCGCTCCTACGGCGACCCGGCGCAGAACGCCGGCGGCCTGGTGCTGGACATGACCGGGCTGGACCGGATCCACGCCATCGACACGGACACCGGCTCTGGCTACGGCACGGCCCGGGTGGACGCCGGCGTTTCGCTGGACGCGCTGATGCGCGCCGCGCTGCCGTTCGGGCTGTGGGTGCCCGTGCTGCCCGGCACCCGGCAGGTCACCGTGGGCGGCGCGATCGCGTCGGACGTGCACGGCAAGAACCACCACAGCGCGGGCAGCTTCGGCAACCACGTGCTGTCCCTGGACCTGGCCTGCGCGGACGGTCGGGTACGCACGCTGAGCCCGGACGGGCCGGACTCCGAGCTGTTCTGGGCGACCGTGGGTGGCATGGGGCTGACCGGCATCATGCTGCGCGCCACCATCCAGTTGCGGCCCACCGAGTCGGCGTACTTCGTGGTCGACACCGACCGCACGGAGAACCTCGACGAGCTGATGGCGCTGCTCACCGACGGGTCGGACGAGCGGTACGACTACTCGGCGGCCTGGTTCGACACCACCACCACCGGCGCCGCGCTGGGCCGCGCGGTGCTCACCAGAGGCTCGCTGGCCCGCCGCGACGAGCTGCCCGCCAAGCTGCGCAGGGCACCGCTGCGGTTCGACGCCCCGCAGCTGCTGCGCTTCCCGGACGTGTTCCCCAACGGCCTGGCCAACCCCCGCACCCTGCGTGCGTTCAGCGAACTCTGGTACCGCAAGGCACCCAAGCGGCAGCGCGACGCGGTGCAGAACATCACCGCCTTCTACCAAACCCTGGACGTGTTCGCGGACTGGAACCGGGTGTACGGCCGGCGCGGTTTCCTGCAGTACCAGTTCATCGTGCCGTTCGGCGCCGAGGACACCTTCCGCCGGATTGTCGAGATCATCGCCTCGTCCAACCACGCGTCGGGGCTGAACGTGCTCAAGCGGTTCGGCGCGGGCAACAACGCGCCGCTGTCCTTCCCCGCACCGGGTTGGACGATCTGCGTGGACTTCCCCATCGCCGCCGGGCTGAGCGAGCTGTGCACCGAACTGGACGAGCTGGTGCTGGACGCCGGCGGGCGGCACTACCTGGCCAAGGAGTCGCGCACCTCGGCGGCGGCGATCCGGCGCGGCTACCCCCGGCTGGACGAGTGGCGCAAGGTGCGCTCGGCCGCCGACCCCAACGGGGTGTTCACCTCTGACATGGCCCGACGACTGGAACTGGTCTAGAAACGATGATCGACGCGGTAGGAAACCCGCAGTCCGTGCTGCTGCTCGGTAGCACCTCGGAGATCGGCCTGGCCATCGTGCGACGGCTGGCCGGCGGTCGGCCCATCCGGGTGGTGCTGGCCGGGCGCCCGTCCTCCGGGCTGCCCGGCGCGGTGGCCGCGCTGTCCCAGCAGGGCTGCTCGGTGGAGACGGTGGACTTCGACGCCCTCCAGCCGCGTACCGCCGCCGACGTGGTGGCCAAGGCATTCGCCGGCGGCGACATCGACGTGGCGGTGGTCGCGTTCGGGCTGCTCGGGGATGCCGAGCAGGCCTGGCAGTCGGTCGACGCCGCCGTGGACCTGGCCACCGTGAACTACACCGCGGCGGTCTCCGTCGGGGTTGCGCTGGCCGCCCGGTTCCAGGCGCAGGGGCACGGGGCGCTGGTGGCGCTCTCGTCGGTGGCCGGCGAGCGGGTTCGCCGGTCCAACTTCATGTACGGCTCCTCCAAGGCCGGCATGGACGGGTTCTACCTGGGCCTGGCCGAGGCGCTGCGGCCCTCCGGGGTGCGGGTGACCGTGGTCCGCCCCGGGTTCGTCAAGACCCGGATGACCGCCGGCATGTCCCCGGCCCCGCTGTCGGTGACCCCGGAGCAGGTGGCCGACGTGGTCGCCGACGCGGTGCGCAACCGGCGCGAGCTGGTCTGGGCGCCGCCGCCGTTGCGCGCGGTGATGAGCGTGCTGCGGCACGTGCCGAGGCCGATCTTCCGCCGCCTCCCGCTGTAGCAACGTCCTAGGCGGCGCTGGTTTCCGCGTCAGGGGTTCCCTGGCGCCGCGTCGTCGAACGATCTGCTCGGCGTAGGGGGATGCTCGGCGAGCAGGCGGGCCAGTTCGCCCTCGCTCAACCCGGAGAGCCGGGCTACCTGGGCCGGCGTGAGCCCAGCCGCCGTCAGCCGCTGGGCGGCGTCAGCCAGCCGCTCCTCCTTGTCGCGCAGCGAGTCGTTCAGCTGGTCCAGCCGGATGCGGGATGCCTCCAGGGCAGCGACGGCGCGCAGTGCCCGATCCGGGTCGGCGAGCAGCACTCGCAGCAGCCGGTCCTTGGCATCGGTGTTCTCGTCCGACGCGGGCTCGGTGGCGGTGGCGGTGGGAGTGGTGCTTGTGGAGTGGCGCTCCGGCGGGTCGGGGAGGGCGGGCTGGTCCGCCGCCCTGGGTGCCCGGTCCCTCGGGATGGCGACGGTCTGCGCCAGCGGCGCCGCCATGCCGAGCAGCTGCTTGTCCAACCGGTCCAGACAACTGATCACCCGGCGCAGGTGCAGTACGTGGATCCGGTCCAGCTCCCCGGCGCCGTTCGTCGCGGCCCCCGCGCGCAGGTTCACCCTCGGGGCCAACTGCGAGCCGCTGACCAACCGCGTGGGCTTCGACGGGTCCGTGGTCGCGGCCAGCAACACCTCGGTATTGGAGATCAGCCGGTCCAGCGTCTCCACCGCTTCGGGAATTCCGGCCAGCGCCCCAGGCTCGGCGGCCTGGGCCAGGTTGCGGGCGGCCAGCGACGACTCGTCGGTCAGCGTGAGCAGCCGGGTGGCCTGTCCCCGGCGCACCCGGGACGGGCTCAACGGGTGGAGCATCGGCGCGATCGCCGCGCGCAGGTCGGTGGCGGCGCGGTCCAGCTCCCGGGTCGCCGCGATCACCGAGACGCGGTCCGCCTGAACCAGCAGCCGTTCGGCATCCACCAACTCCAGGTGCAGGGCAGCGAAGTAGTCGTGCAGCTTGGCCAGCACGGTTTCCCGGGTCCGGGTGGGCAGCACCAGCATCGCGGCGACCACCGAACCGGTGACCCCGATGGCCGTCTCGGCCAGTCGCGTCAGCAGCACGTCCGGGCTGAACGTGCCCAGCAGGTCGTAGAGCATGCCGAGCATGACCGTGATGAAGAAGGTCATGGTCGCGTAGGACACCCGCAGCGTGTAGAACGCCAGGAAGATGCAGGTCAGCGCCACCACAACGTTCAGCGTGGTCTGGCCGGCGAGCAGGGTGGCCAGCACCGTGCCGGCGATGATGCCCAGCAGCGTTCCCCAGACCCGCCGCCACCCCTTGACCAGCAGGTCCCCCCGGCTGGTGGTGCCGGCGAAGACGATGTAGCCGGCGATCACCGCCCAGTACCAGCGATCGGCGGAGAGCAGCTCGCCGCCGACGATGGCCAGCGCGCCGCCGATCGCGGCCTGGATCCCGGCCCGGGTGGACGGGTCCAGCCCCCGGGGTTTCCCGGCGTCCTCGGCGGCCTCGCCGGTCGGCTCGCCGCCCGGCGAGGCGGATTCGGTGCCGGGCTCCGGCTCGAGGTACTCGCCGGTGTCCTCCTCGAACTCCGCCTCGGAGTCATCCGCCGTCAAGGCTGCGCCAGGCTCGGCCAGCATCCGCCGGGTGGTCCGCCGGATCTCCACCATGGACAGCAGCAGCTCGCGGAGCGCACGGCGCACCAGCAGGGTGTGGTGCTCCGGGGTGGACGCCGCCGACCCCGGGTCACCCTGGATGTCGTAGCGGGCGATTCGCACCAGCAACTCGTTGATGTCCAGGGCGAGCGCCGGCTTCGGGTTGCGGTCCAGATACTGGTGCAGGCCGCGCAGGTCCGCCGCCAGGTCCGCCCGGGTAGCCACGTCCAGGTCGTCGGCGAGTGCACGCACCGTGGCTCGCGCCAACCGGTCGGCGGACAGCTCCGCGTCCACCAGCTGGCGCTGCCACCGGGGGTTCACCCCGAAGGCGTCGGCACCGTCCTCGATCTGCAGCACGGTCTCGTACATCCGAGTGGCCTGCCGGGCCACCGCGCGCGGCAGGTCCCCGCCGTCGGGCGGCCGGTCACCGTCCTCGAGCAGGTTGGCAAGCACGTCGATGAGCCGGGCCACCTGGGCGCGGACGGACAGCAGGGTGCGCTCCAGCGTCTTAGTCGGTGTCTCCCGGAACACCAGCAGCGCCATCACCGCGCAGCTCAGCGCCCCGATCCCGATGGCCAGGTACGACAGCGGCAACATCGTCGGCGTGAGGTGGAGGTACGTGGCGAAGAAGTACGCCATGAAGGTGCCCATGCCGATGCTGCTGCCGAGCTGGTCGAACCGGCGCAGTGACACCCCGAGGAACACGACCGCCACGAACACCGCGTCGCTGATGATCCGGTGCGGCGACAGCAGCGAGGCCAGAGATGCCGACAGCGCCATGGCCAGGGCGAACAGCACGATGTTCACTGCTCGCTGGACGGCCGTGCCGACGCGCATGGACGTCGAGCAGATCATCGCCGCGACGCAGCCGAGCAGCAGGACGGCGACCGGGAATCCCAGCGCGGCCAGCACTCCGGCCGCGAGCACCACGGCCAGGACGGCCCGCGCGGCAAACCGGAACCGCAGCATCCCTGGATCCGCCGCGAAGAACCGGTCGGCCAGCGACGCGAGCCAGCGGGCGAGCACCTTCGGACGATAGTCCACGCCCACCATGGTTACGCCCCCGCCGGCCAACTCGACCAGCGCGCCCCCGGCCACTCCGGAAGGATCGGCGGCATGACTGAAACCGCCGTGCTCCCGTTGTCCCTGGACGAACTGCTGACCACGACGCGCTCGGTACGCAAGCGGCTGGACCTGGACCGACCGGTGCCGCTGGAGGTGGTCAAGGAGTGCCTGGAGATCGCGCTGCAAGCACCCAGCGGCTCGAACCGGCAGCATTGGCACTTCGTCGTGGTCACCGACGCCGAGCAGCGGGCCACCATCGGCGAGTACTACCGCCGCTCGTTTGCCGCCTACGCGGCGTCGCCCAGCTACGCCGGCAACAGCAACCCCTACGCCGACGACCCGGAGCGCGCGGCCACCCAGGCCCGAGTGGGCGACAGCGCCTCGTACCTGGCCGAGGTGATGGGACGGGTGCCGGTGCTGGTGATCCCGTGCATCGACGCCGGCACCGAGGACCTGCCGGCGGCCAACCAGTCCGGGCTGTGGGGTTCGATCCTGCCGGCGGCGTGGAGCTACATGCTCGCGGCGCGCGCCCGGGGCCTGGGCAGCGCGTGGACCACGCTGCATCAGCGGTACGAGTCCGAGATCGGCGAGCTGCTGGGCATCCCCAAGACGGTGCACCAGGCCGCCCTGTTGCCCACCGCCTACTTCACCGGCGAGACGTTCAAGACCGCGCGCCGGCAGCCACTCGACGAGGTGCTGCACGTGAACGGCTGGTGAGCCGGGTGTGCTGAGAGCGCCGACTCAGTGTGCTGAGAGCGCCGACTCGCGGGCAGTTTGGTTTGGTTAGCGGGGGGTGCGGGGGGTGGTGAGGCGGCGTAGGGCTCGGCGGGCGGGCTCTTCGACCAGACAGAACAGCAGGTGCGCGAGGGCGAAGGTGGCGAGGAAGACGACCGGGGTCAACGCCACGGACAGCGGGCCGTCCACGTGGAACTCCGGGATGCGGTCGATCGCGGACCAGAACACCTCGAAGATCGGCACGTGCACCAGGTACAGGCTGTAGGAGATCCGTCCGCCGTGCACCGCCCACCGGGTGGACAGCAGCCGCGCCGGGCCGGCTGACCTCGCCCCGGCCGCCAGCGCCAGCGCCCCGATCAGCGGTGGGAACAGCACCAGCACCAGCCCGCCGCGCTCGGTGCCCTCCGGCGCGGGGCCCAGCCAGGCGCCCAGCACCAGCCCGCCGAACACGGCGGCCACCAGCAGCCAGCTGGCCCAGGTGGCCACCCGCCGGACCCGATCGGTGCGCGGGATGTCCTTGACCACCAGGTAGGTGAGCACCCCGGCGATGAACCCGGCGCCGATCCGGCCCAGCCAGCTGAACGGGAAGTACGGGCTGCCGGTGAGCAGGCAGAGCACCGACACCGGCACCATGACCAGCACCGCAAGGCCACCCAGCAGCCACCGCGGCCACCCGCGCAGCCGGAAGAACAGCAGCGCGGCCAGCGGGAACAGCACGTAGGCCAGCCACTCGGCGCTGATCGACCACGCCGGCCCGACAAACGACGCGCCGTCGTGCCACGGCCGCAACCAGATCTGCACCATGGCCAGCTGCTGCAGCCACGAGCTGACGGTCAGCGACGGCTGCACGTTCTGGTAGGCCGGCGTGGCGTCGGCCAACCGCACCATCTTGAACACCAGGTAAGCCCCGAAGAGCGTGGTGACCAGGGCGTACACCGGCCAGATCCGACACACCCTCGCCCAGAGGAACTTGCCGGCGACCCGCCACCGCCACCGCGGTCCCAGCTTGCCCAGGTAGGTGAACGCGATGACGAACCCGCTCAGCACGTAGAACAGGTCCACGCCCATCGCCCCGGTGGTCACCACCGGGTAGGCCGGGGCGAGCACCTGGGCCAGCAGGTGGCCCTGGGTGAACTCGAAGTGGAACAGCACCACCCACGCGGCGGCGAACAGCCGCAGCCCGGTCAGTGGGCGTACCTCGCTCGGGTCGGTCGCCAGGGTGGTCGGCAGCTCACCGGCCAACTGGGAGCGCCCGTGGACCTGCGACTCGGTCGCGTGTTCGATCGACCCCACGATCAGCCGTGGTACACCCGGGTCCAGTTCTTCGGACCTGTCAGTTCAGGCAGCCCGTCCCGGTACACCCGGCGCAACCGGGGGAACTCCCTGGCCAGCCGCAGGTGGTTGCCCACCGCGGTGCCCAGCAGCTTCCAGAACACCTTCGGGTCCCGCTTGCGGTACGCCACGCCTCGGCCGTCCGCGGTGCCCACGGTGGCCCCGTCCAACCGGGCCATCAGGAACCAGCGGGCGTCCTGGGCGGCGACGTTCAGCTGCGGCCGGTCGTGGTGCTCGGGCTGCACCGGCAGGATGTTGTGCACCAGGCCGCTGATCAGGGTGGCGCCGATGGTGATCGGGTTGGTCGGCGGCTTGAGGAACCGGGACGCGCGCACCCGGTCCATCGAGGGCAGCGGCAGGTCCTTCGCGCTGGCCAGCACCTGCCCGTCGGGGAACTCCGCCCGGCGCTTGCGCACTTCACCGAGCGCCACCGGCAACTGGTCGAACAGCGCCCTCGGCCCCTCGGCGAAGTCGTGCATGGCCAGCTCCTGCAGCGCCACCGTGGAGTACTCAAGCGACATCAGGTGCTTGACGGTGCTCTTCAGGCTGTCCCGGAACAGCGCGCCGCCGTAGCGGTAAGGGCTGTGCAGCGCGGCCACCACCAGCCGGTTGCGCAGGTGGAAGTAGGCCTGCCAGTCGGTGGCGTCGTCCTTGTCCGACCAGGGCATGTGCCAGATGGCCACGCCGGGCAGCGTCGCGGTGGGGAACCCGGCCCGGCCGGCGCGCAGCCCGTACTCGGTGTCGTCCCACTTGATGAACAGCGGCAGCGGCAGGCCCAGCTTCTCCGCGACGGTGCGCGGGATCAGGCACATCCACCAGCCGTTGTAGTCCACGTCGATGCGCCGGTGCAGGTCCAGCGACTTGGTGGCGTGCCGCAGCGGGTACTTGGCGAAGTTGTGGTCGTGCTTGACGTGCGGGGCCGGCCCCCACTTGAACTTGTGCCGGTCCACCACCTCGCCCATGGTGTGCAGGTGGCTGCGGGCCTGCAGGTTGAGCATCTGCCCGCCGACGATGGTGGGGTGCTCGGCGAACCGGGAGAACGCGATGGCCCGCAGCACCGAGTCCGGTTCGATCACGATGTCGTCGTCCATGAGTAGGATCTGCTCACAGTCGGACTTGGTCAGCGCCTCGTGCATGCCTCGGGAGAACCCGCCGGAGCCGCCCAGGTTGGGCTGGTCGTGGATACGCAGCCGGTTGCCCAGCGCTCCGGCGGCCTCGGCGAACCCGTCCGCGTCCTTGACCTTGCGGTTGCCCTGGTCGGCGATGTTGATCACGCCGATCGACTCCAGCACCAGCGGGTCCTCACCCAGCGCGGCCAGCGCGGCCACGCAGTCGTCCGGCCGGTTGAAGGTGGTGATCCCGATCGCCACGTTCGCGGTGCCCGGGGCGTCCACGCCGGCGTACCAGCTGGCCTCCAGCAGGGTGACCGGCTCGTCGTGGGTGGTCAGGTCGAACCAGTACCAGCCGCCGTCCTCGAACGGGCCCAGGTCCAGCACGAACCGGCCCTGGTGCGCGCCGCCGTTGTCCCGCCCGCCGAGCACCTGGCCGCGCACGTGGATCTGGGTGCCGTCCGCCTTCGAACGGTAGATGTCCACCCGGCATTCGGCGTCCACCGCCAGCCGCAGCTCGACGTTGTCCAGCGAGGTCCACCGCCGCCAGTAGCTGGCCGGGAAGGCATTGAAGTAGGTGGCGAAGCTGATCTCCGACTGGCCCGGCATGCGCAGCTGGGTGCGGGTGGCGGCGGCCGCCCGCTTGCGGTTGCCCTCGTCCTCGTCCAGGTACAGCGCGCGGACGTCCAACGGGTCGCCGGTGCGGGGCAGGATCACCCGCTGCAGCAGCGCGCCGGGGCCGTCCCAGACCACCTCGGTGGTGGCCGGCGCCGACTGCGCGAGCGGGGTGTCCGGGCCGTCGCCCGTGGCGTTGCGCTTGGTGGCTGCTTTGCCCGCCTTGGCGGCACCGCCGGCTCGGCTGGTCCCGTTCGGGGTACTGGTCTTCGTGGCCAGGTCCGTCATCTGTGGTTTCAGTCCTCTGCGTTCGTGGCGGCGTTGCTGGAGCCGTCGAGGGCGTGCCCGTCGGTGAAGTGGGGAGCGATCCGGTTGTCGAACATGCTCAAGGCCGAGCCGATCGCCATGTGCATGTCCAGGTACTTGTAGGTACCCAGCCGGCCGCCGAAGAGCACTTTGCGGTTCGCGGTCTCCTTGCGGGCCAGCTCTCGGTAGCGCTCCAGCTTGACCCGGTCCTCGTCGGTGTTGATCGGGTAGTACGGCTCGTCACCGGACTCCGCGAACCGGGAGAACTCCCGCACGATGACCGTCTTGTCACCGGGATAGTCCCGCTCCGGGTGGAAGTGGCGGAACTCGTGGATCCGGGTGTAAGGCACCGCGATGTCGTTGTAGTTCATCACCGAGGTGCCCTGGAAGTCGCCGGTGTCCAGCACTTCCCGCTCGAAGTCCAGGGTGCGCCAGCCCAGCTCGCCCTCGCTGTAGTCGAAGTAGCGGTCCAACGGGCCGGTGTAGACCACCGGTACCTCGGGCAGCTGGTCGCGCACCGCGAAGTAGTCGGTGTCCAGCTCGACGTGCACCCCGGGGGTGGCGGCCATCCGGTCCAGCCAGGCGGTGTAGCCGTCCACCGGGAGGCCCTCGAAGCTGTCGTTGAAGTACCGGTTGTTGAACGTGTAGCGC
Source organism: Pseudonocardia sp. (assembly GCA_035489915.1). Taxonomy (GTDB): domain Bacteria; phylum Actinomycetota; class Actinomycetes; order Mycobacteriales; family Pseudonocardiaceae; genus Pseudonocardia. The sequence continues at coordinate 10,508 of DATHIT010000078.1, forward strand.
ACCGGCAGCCGGGTGATGATCGACGGATCCAGCTTGGTCGGGTCGGTCTGCCACTGCTTGGCGGTGTATCCCTTGACGAACGCCTCGTAGAGCGGGCGGCCGATCAGCGAGATCGCCTTCTCCTCCAGGTTCTTCGCGCTGGCCGTGTCGAACTCGCTGGCCTGCTCGGCGATCAGCGCGCGGGCCTCGTCCGGGGTGTGCGACCGGCCGAAGAACTGGTTGATCAGCGCCAGGTTCATCGGGAACGCGTAGACCTGGTCGGCCACCCTCGCGAACACCCGGTGCTGGTAGTTGGTGAACTCGGTGAAGCGGTTGACGTAGTCCCACACCCGCTTGTTCGAGGTGTGGAACAGGTGCGCGCCGTAGCGGTGGATCTCGATGCCGGTTTCCGGCTCCGCCTCGGAGTAGGCATTGCCGCCCAGATGCCCCCGGCGCTCCAGCACCAGCACCCGTTTGCCCAGCTGCGCGGCGGCCCGCTCGGCCACGGTCAGCCCGAAGAACCCTGAGCCGACCACCACCAGGTCGAAATCCGACGCGCTCACTCGCACACCCCGCCGCCTTGTCGGTTCGCCTTGCTCACGACATTCGAGGGTAGTGGCGGCGGGTACCGGGGCCGAATCGGACCCGACCGCCCACCGACGACCACCGCCAGACCAGCGCCTAGTCCGACCCCGGTCGGCCGCCTGGATGTCACTCGTCGATCAAGAGCCCCGGTCGGCGCCGTCCATTCGGCGGAGCAGGTCCAGGTCGACCTGGTAGATCCGCACGTGCCCACTGACGTGCGCCAGGATCAGCCCCGGTGTGTCGTCCAGCCGCTCGAGGCCGGGCACCGTGGTCATCAGTCCGCCCCCGGTCCAGTTCCCCGGCGCGCCGTTCGCGCCGATGATCGGCGCCCTGGAGTCCACGTAGACCCAGCCGATGTTCAGCTGCAGCACCCAGCGCCGGATCTGGGGGTCCACATCCAGGTAGCGGAACCCGCGCATCAGGTCGTAGGTGTACGGGAACCCGGGCACCCCCAGGGTGCTGATGTTGACCACCGGCAGGTTGTCGTGCACGTACAGATAGGTGGAGCCGTCGTTCGGGCTGTTCATGATCCGCTGACCCGGTTTGACCCTGGGCTTGAGCCACTCCGCCGCCGCGATGTCCTCGGCATCCACCCGGTACAGCTGCGGGGCCGACCAGCGCTGGGCCAGCGCTTCGGAGGTGGTCGCCAGGTACTTCCCGGTCGGGCCGACCAGGTAGCCCACGACCAGCAGCAGCAGGGCCAGCACGCCGACCGCGCCGACCGCCCGGGGACTGGGCGAGCGGGCCGGGCCTTGGCGGCGCCCGGGCAGCCGGATCGCGCGGACGGCCACCATCAGCGCGATGAGGATGCCGAACGCGCCGAGGGTGGCCAGCGCCGGGGCGAGCAGCGCGGTGTGGGCCTGCACCCGCCCGGCGCTGTTGTAGAAGAAGCCCAGGATCGGCGCGGTCACCCCGTGCGGGTTGCGGTAGGCCAGCAGCACGATGACCACCCAGGCCAGCCAGGCCGCCACCAGCGGCAGCGCCCTGGACAGGGTCAGCGCGGTGGCCACCCCGATCAGTAGCAGCAGCGTGGGCCAGACCTGCACCATGCCCTTGTCGTCGAACATCCCGCCGTACATCAGCGGCACCACGGTGCCCAGCGAACGCCCGATCGGCAGCTGCCGCGCATCCGGCGGGAAAGCCTCGATCCGGTCGCTGACCGCCAGCGCCCCCCGCAGCACCGGCGCGGCGCACAGCGCGCCGACCGCCACAGTGGCGACCAGCACGGACCACTGGGCGCGCAGCGTGGTCCGCCCGTCGCGGGTGCACAGCAACGCCAGCCAGAGCACCAGCACGGTCAGCCCGACGGAGAGCCCGGCGCTGGGGTGCACGGTGACCACGCCCGCGCAGGCCAGCCCGAGTCCGAGCGCGGTACCCCACGCCTTCGGCCGCACCACCAGGATGGCCGCCACCACCCCGGGCACCAGTACCAGCGCGCAGGCGTTCGGCAGCAGGCCGTTGTCCCTGGCCAGCTGCGCACCGGGGCGGTACAGCCCGGCGGCGATCACCGAGGCCACCCCGGCACCCAACGCCATCCAGCCGGCGTCGGCGCGTAGCCAGCGCACGACCACCGCGCCCAGCGCCGCCGCGCTCGTGGTCCACGCCGCCCCGGCCAACATGGCGGCGGCCGCGTTCATCCCCACGATCGGGTCGGAGAACACCGTGCCGATGGTCGCCGCGAGCAGGTGGAACCCGTCCGGGTAGTACACCGTCCCCGCACCGCTCAGCACGTCCGCCGGCATGATCTGCCACGGGGCTCCCCGCCCGCTGCGCTGGATGTACGCGGTGAGCATCGAGTGCAGGATCGTGTCGTGGTCCTGGTTGTAGGTGCTCCAGCTGCCCAGCCCCCAGAACCAGGTGCGCAACACCAGCGCGGCCCCGAGCAGCACCAGCGCCGCGCCGGCCAGCTGCGCGGACACCCGGGACACCGTGCCCAGCTCGGGCAGCAGCGGCCGGGCGGTCGCGGCGGGCAGCTCGGGTGGCGGGGCGAACCAGCGCCGGGTGCCCGGCCCCCGCCTGGCCAGCAGCCAGCGCCGAGGCTGCCAGCCGGCCGGGTACCAGCGGCTCGGTCGCCAGCGCCCGGGCAGCCGGGTGCCGGTCCGTCGGCGCGGCCGCCCGGTCTCCAGCAGTTTGGCGCCCAGGGTCTCAGTGCCGAGCCGCTGGGTGCCCATTCGTCCGGCGCCCAGCCGTGTGCCGCCCAGTTGCAGGGTGCCCAGTCGCCCGGCGGCCAACCGTGCGGTGCCGAGCCGTCCGGTGCTCAGCCGCTTGGTGCGCGGCCGGCCGATGCGCAGCCTGGGCAAGGCCAGCCGCCGGCCGATCAGCACCCAGCCGAGCACCCCACCCAGCAACGCCAACACCACCGTGCCGAATACCAGGGACCTGGGCGAGAAGGGGATGCCGAGCAGGGCGCAGGCGCAGGAGGTGAGCAGCGCGACGCCCACCGACGCGGCCGGCGTGATGCCCAGCAGCACGGTCCACTGGCGAATGCCGAGCGCGAGTAACACCGCCAGCCCGGGCCCGTACACGGTGGCGGCGGCGACAAAAACCACCCCTAGGGCGCTGACCTCTCTCGCCTCCTCCGCGCCGGATGTCGGCGGAACCGGGAAAGAGTAGCCGGATAAGTCA
>DATHIT010000079.1:0-2400 GCA_035489915.1 Pseudonocardia sp.
ATGCCCCGGGGTTGCCCGTTCGATCCGCCCGCCGATCTCGCCCGACTGCGCGCCAGCACGCCCATCTCCCGGGTCGCGCTATGGGACGGCAGCACCCCGTGGCTGGTCACCCGCTACGAGGATGTCCGCGCGGTGCTCGCCGACCGGCGGTTCAGCTCGGACACCGAGAAGCCCGGCTATCCGCCGACCTCCGCCGCCCAGCTGGTCCGGCGGCGCAGCACCCGGTCGTTCATTGCGATGGACGACCCGGACCACGCGCGGTATCGGCGGATGCTGATCGGCGAATTCACCGTGCGGCACATCGCCGGGCTGCGCCCGATGGTCGAGCGGGTCACGCACGAGCTGCTCGAGGCGATGGCCGCGCGCGCTACGCCGACCGACCTGGTGGACGCGTTCGCGTTGCCCCTGCCGTCGATGGTGATCTGTCAGCTGCTCGGGGTGCCGTACGCCGACCACGACTTCTTCCAGGAGCACTCGAAGAGCCTGCTCGACATCACCACCGAGCCGGACGAGGCGCTGCGCCGCAACGAGGAGCTGCGCGACTACCTCGTCGAGCTGGTGGCCAGGCGGGAGGCCGAGCCCACCGACGATCTGCTGGGTCGGCTGACCGAGCGCCGGGTCCGGACCGGCGAGCTGACCCGCGACGAAGCGGCGTCCATGGGCCTGCTACTGCTCATCGCCGGCCACGAGACCACCGCGAACATGATCGGCCTCGGCACCCTGGCCCTGCTGCGCCACCCGGAGCAGGCCGGCCGGGTGCGTGACGGCGAGCCGGCCGTGGTGAACGCCGCGGTCGAGGAGCTGCTGCGGCTGCTCACCGTCACCCACATCGGGCGGCGCAGGGCGGCCACCGAGGACGTGCAGATCGGCGGGGTGATGATCCGCGCCGGCGAGGGGGTGATCGCGGCCAACGAGTCGGCCAACCGGGACCCCGCCGAGTTCGTCCGCCCCGACGAGCTGGACTTCGACCGGGAGGCCAACCACCACATGGCGTTCGGCTTCGGCGTGCACCAGTGCCTCGGCCAGCCGCTTGCCCGGCTCGAGTTGCAGGTTGCCTACTCCGCGCTGCTGCGCCGCTTTCCGCACCTGCGGGTGGCTGTGCCGGCAGAGGAGCTCCAGTTCCGCAACAACATGGTGGTCTACGGCGTGCACGCGCTGCCGGTGGCTTGGTGAGGTGATCGGCATGGAGGTTTCGGTCGACCGGGATTCGTGCGTCGGGGCCGGCCAGTGTGTGCTGTCCGCCCCGGCGGTGTTCGACCAGGACGAGGACGGTCTGGTCGAGCTGACCAACCCGCGTCCGCCGGCCGAGCAGGAGCGGTCGGTGCGCGCCGCGGCCCGGCTGTGCCCGGCACGGGTGATCAGCCTGGGCTGAGCACCCAGGCGCCGCTCATCGGGCCAGGCCGTGCAGCAGCAATTCGGCGAGGTGCCCGTAGGCCTGCGCGTCGGCCAACCCGGTCGAACCGGCGACCTGTCGCCGCTGGATCCGGACCATCACCGAGGTGATCACGTCCGCCGCGAAGGCGACGTGCACCTCGCGGAACGCCCCGGCCGCGACCCCCTCGTCGATCAGCTGGCGGACCCGGTGCGCGGCGGCCCGGGTATTGCGCTCGTAAACCTCGGCGGCCGGCTGGAACGCCGCGACGTCGTCGAAGAACTGGGCGGACGCCGGGGCCAGCTCGGCGGACACCGCGTGCAGGTAGCCGGCCAGCCGCCCCGCCGGCGTGGACTCCGCCGCCAGGGCCGCCTCCACCCGCGCGGTGGCCCGCCGGAAAAAATGCACAACGGCCGCGCGGACCAGCTGCTCCTTGCTACCGGCGATCCCGTAGAGGGTCCGCTTCGAACAGCGCAGCCGGGCGGCCAGATCGTCCAGGGTGACGTGCCCGAAACCCTCGCCGAGCAGCAGCTCCACCAGGTCGTCGAACAGCTCGGACCGGCGAGCGGCGCCGCGGCCCGTGGCCTTCGGGCCTATCGCTGGGGCATCCGTCACGTCGCCTACTCTCCCAAACCTCGATCCGCTACTGTATCCGGTACTGTCGTACCATTCACAGTACCGTTTCGCTGAGCTGGAGTCCCCGTGGCCGTTGACCGCCTGCTACCCACGTCCGAAGCCGAGGATCTGCTCGCGCTCACCCGCGAACTGGGCGACAAAGAGCTCAGCACCCGGGTCGAGGAGCACGAGCGCAGCGAGACGTACCCGGACGGCGTGTTCGCCGTGCTCGGTGAGGCCGGCCTGCTCGGGCTGCCCTATCCCGAGGAGTACGGCGGCGGCGCCCAGCCCTACGAGGTCTACCTGCAGGTTCTGGAGGAGCTCGCGGCCCGGTGGGCGGCGGTCGCGGTGGCCACCAGCGTGCACGGACTGTCCTGCTTCCCGCTGGCCAGCTTCGGCACCGAGGAGCAGAA
>DATHIT010000080.1:0-16207 GCA_035489915.1 Pseudonocardia sp.
GGGCGAACTCGTGGTGACCGAGCCGATGCCGTCCATGCCGGTGTTCTTCTGGAACGACCCGGACGGCTCGCGGCTGCGTGCGGCGTACTTCGAGGACTACCCCGGGGTGTGGCGGCACGGAGACTGGATAAAAATCACCCCACGCGGCTCGTCGATCATCTACGGCCGCAGTGACTCGACCCTCAACCGGGGCGGCGTGCGGATGGGCACCGCCGACTTCTACGCCGTGGTCGAAGGCTTCGACGAGGTGCTGGACTCGCTGGTGATCGACACCTCGTCGCTGGGCAAGGAGGACGGCGAGCTGCTCTGCTTCCTGGTGCTCGCCGACGGGGTGTCGCTGGAGGACGTGCAGCCGGCGCTGCGCTCGGCGCTGCGGGCGGAGCTCTCCCCCCGGCACGTGCCGGACAGGTTTGTACTGATCAGCGAGGTGCCTCGGACGCTGAACGGGAAGAAGTGCGAGGTCCCGGTGAAGAAGATCTTGGCCGGGGTCGCGGTCGACAAGGCGGTCAGCCGCGGAGCGCTGGCCAACTCGGCGGCGCTGGATCCGTTCGTGGCGCTGGCCGCCCGCTGACCTGCCGTTTCGGCCTGGTGGGTAGGACGGGGGTACCGCTTTGATCCGAGCCGTCGCGGCTGTGTAACCTATCCACCTGGCGGCCGAGAAGGCCCCGGGAGGCTTCGCCTAGTCTGGTCTATGGCGCCGCACTGCTAATGCGGTTTGGGGTTACCCCCCATCCCGGGTTCAAATCCCGGAGCCTCCGCGCAACACCCGGCCAGCCGGCTGGTATACAAGTGAACATGCGCTCGTAGCTCAACGGATAGAGCACTTGACTACGGATCAAGAGGTTGCAGGTTCGAATCCTGCCGAGCGCGCCAAGTTATGCCAGTTCAGAGCCCTCAATCCTCCCTCGGTTCGGGGTATTTTCGACCGTTGAGTGACCAAGTGAGTGTCTAAAGTGACCCGCGCGACCGCACGAGATGCACAAGTGGCGGGACAGTTCCTTCGCGCCGTGATCCAGGCGTGGGCCGGCACCATCGGTGGGGCCGGTGTCACCCCCGGCTGGTTCAGGCGGTTGTGACGGCGACGTGTTGGCGCCGACTTGCCTGACAACGGTCTCGAATCGCCGCGCCATCTGCGGACGTACGTGGCCCCCCGACCCGATGCTTACCAATTTCCTGACCAGGTCGAACGTCTGGCTCCGTTGCTTCGGGACGAAGAGGCCGCCAACGGCCCCCGGGGTCTGCCACCGGAACTTGCGTTTGGGTGACTAGCTGGGTGACAACCGACCCGGATCCCGCCGCATGAAGCCGGATGCTGCACCGTCCGGGAGGTGGGCCTTCGTTTCGCGGGCCATCGGGGCTATCGTCGGCGGCCGTGCCGGGACGGCCCGGCGCGCGGGAGCGGCCGGTCGACCGGCCCGAAACGCCTACCTTGTGTGGGGGTCTAGTGCAACCCACCAGCAGCAGCACCTGCCCGGTCGCGGTGGCGAGGTACTCGACGCGGCCCCGTGCCTCGATCGAGCCGCTGCGGCATCTGACAGCGACGTACGTGGCCCGCGGGCGCATCACGGTCCGCGTCGGCCGGGAGGTGGAGCGTCTCGGGCCGGGCGATCGCGGTCTCTACCCCTACGGGACCGGGTTTGAGGTGGCCCATGCCGGCGAGCCGATCACCGTGGCCGACGTCGCCGCCGGCGCCGGGGTTGGGGCGCGAGCCCTGCAGTACGCGTTCGCCGGTCATCAGGGCACGACCCCGATGGGGTATCTGCGCCGGGCCGCCTGGAACGGGCGCACCTGGATCTGCAAGCCGCCGACCCCGAACTCGACACGGTCGGTCAGATCGCGCTGCGGTGGGGATTCACCAAACGACGCCGGTTCGCCGCTGCCTATCGCAGTACGCACGGTGTCAACCCTGGCCGGACCCTCCACGCCTGAGCAACCTCACTTCAGTGCCCGCCGGAATCGATGATCGCGAAGGAGCGACACCCGGAATGACCGCCGAGGTACCTGACGCGGGCTCGTCGCGGACCGAGTTCAGCACTACTGACGTAGACGTGATCATCGACCACCTGCAGAACGCCTATCGCACAGGTATGCGAATCAGCGGCCCACGGGAGAAACGGACCTTCGCCAACGCCCGCCTCGACGGTGGCATGTTGATGTTCGACCAGTGGCGGCTGCCCTTGGACCTGCACGTCCAACAAGATCCCCTCAACTCCCTGGTAGTCGTCAAACTCAATGCGGGCAGAATTGAACGCGCGTGCGCCGGCGCCGACGAACGATTCCTGCCCGGTGATGTGTTCGTCGACGCCGAGCCCACACTGCCCGCCACGCTGAGACTGCTTGAGGTCGACGGTCAGACGATGATGCTGGACCTGGCGGTTCTGGCCCAGGTTGCGGCGACTTCACCCTCCCGCGCGCCCGGCCCAATCCGTTTCACCGGCTACCGACCCGTGTCTCCCGCCGCCGCAGAGCACTGGCAGTACACCGTCGATTACCTAGGCGAGGTTCTCGCCAACGCTGAAGCCGTCGTTCACCCCCTCATTCGCGGAAACGCGGCCAGGCTGATGGCGGCGACGGTGCTGACCACGTTCCCCAATACCGCCGTCACCGACCCCACCGCGCAGGACCGCCACGACGCCACCACCGCGACCGTTCGTCGGGCCATCGCATTCATCGAGCAGCACGCGCACACCGAGATCAGCCTCGCTGACATCGCCGCCGCCGCGCACGTCAGCATCCGCACCGTCCAACTCGCCTTCCACCGCCACCTGGACACCACGCCGATGGCCTACCTCCGCGCCGTCCGCCTGGACCGCGCCCACCACGACCTGCAAGCCGGCGACCCCAGCCACGGCGCCACCGTCACCGCTATCGCGCACCGATGGGGTTTCCACAACCAGAGCCGCTTCGCCGCCCGGTACCGCCATACCTATGGCCGTAACCCCCGCCACACCCTGCGCACCTGACAACCCTGGGCTGGCCCGGGCCCTGATCGGCAGCGCGAACACCACGACGGCTCAGCTGCTCGGCGACCGTCGACCAGCTCAGTGGACCGACGAGCGGGCTGTGGACCAGCACCAGAGTGGGGCCGGCACGTAGTGCAGTCGGTAGATGACGCGGTATGTACCGCGCCGCGCGGACCACAGCCCCACTCACTGGCCACTCGCGTTGTAGGCCAGCATCGAGTCCCACTGGTGGACGTAGGGCGTGGTCAGGAACCGCGGCTCAGGTTGAGGCCCGGATCAGCTTGCGCCAGATCCAGCTCTCCGGCACTCGCCGCCCGGTGAGGACATACTCGCGAACCGCATCGACCAGCAACGTGGTGTCGAGCGCCCGACGGGCGGCAGACCAGCCGGCGAACAGCACCTCGTCCCCGGTGACCAGCACGAAGTCGCCGTCGGGCGCGAGCGTGCACCCCTCGCCGCGTAGCACGATCAGAGCAACGGCGGGTAACGGCTCGTCACGGTTGTTGGGGCTGCGCATCAGGTCGGCAAGGCACAGCTGACCGGACGCGAGCCAGCCGCTCAGCGCCGGCGCCTCCTTCGGGGTCAGGTGGACCTTCCACATCGTGTGGAGCTGCGTGCCGCACAGCGAGGTCAGCCGGTCGATCAGGGCCGCCGCCCACGCTTCGCCCTTGGCGGGCATCTCGCGCAGGAACCGCCACAGCAGCGGCGTGGACAGTTGCGCGTAGACCTCGCGGGCGATGACGTCGGTGGGCACCAGCAGCGCGTCGATCTCCATGGCGGCGAACAGCGCGGCGCTCGCCGACCTGTTCTGCCGGGCGGCCACGAACAGGCCGGGGTTGGCCCGACGCGCCGCCGCCACCAGCGACAGGTTCGTCGTGTCGCTGTCCGTGCCCGCGACGAACCCCACCGCGCTGTGGAGGTCCACGCGGCTGAGCACGCGGGGGTCCGAGCCGTCCCCGACGACGACGTCGGCGTCCTCGTCCGCGCTCGCCCTCGGATCGATGGGGGTGACCTGGGTGCCCTCGACCCGCAGGTCCGCGGTGATCTGTCGGCCGAGCCGGCCGTAGCCGCAGACGACCCAGGCACCCTCCCGAGGCGGCCGGCCTCGAACCGGTAGCTCGGCGCCCGGCCCGCTCTCCAGCCAGGTCATCAGCTGGTAGGAGGCCGGTGCCTTCAGCGCGATGCGCAGGTGGTCGCCGAAGCAGTCGAAGGGGTTGACCACGGTGGGGTCACCGAAGGCCTGCATCCGCTCGACGAGCACCCTGGAGGTGGTACGCGCGATGACCGGGAGGTCCGGCCGTAGGAGCGCCGCCGCCATGACCACCGCGAGGTTCGTCTCCTCGTCATCGGTGAGCGCGAGTACCGCCTCACACGAGGGGTGAGTGAGACCGGCGACGCACAGCAGTCCTGGGTCGCGCGCATCGGCCACCAGAGCCGGCACATCGGCGTGATAGGAGCCCAGCTCCAGATCGTCGATCCGGTCCTCGTTGGCGTCGAGGACGACGAACCGCCGGCCCAGCGCGTCGAACGAGTGGCCGAGCAGCTCCCCGGTGCGCCCGTACCCGGCAAGAATCAGGAACGGCTCACGCAGGCGGTTGACCTTGCGCCGGAAGTGCTGCAGGGCGAGCGCGTGGCGGAACGCCCGATCCTGCAGGAGCGCCAGCAGCGAGCCGATGGCGTAGGCCCAGCCGATCACGGTGAGATAGATGACGATGGTCACCCACATCCGCTGGTTGTAGGTGAACGGGTAAGGGATCTCGCCGAAGCCGATCGTCGAGGCCGTGTAGGTCATGACGTAGAAGGCGTCGAAGAAGCCCATCCGCCACGGCCGGCCCGCCGCGTCCTGGCCGGGGATGAGGGTCAGCCCGAGCACGCTGACGGCGAAGATGACGATCAGGACGATCAACGGCGCCCGCATCCGCCGCATGACCAAGAAGACGGTCGCGGAGGCCTGGGCGGCGGACGCGGCGGCGGCCTGCCGGCCCCGACGGCGCGCCGGGCGGTCCTCGTCCCGGCCGAGCAGCGTCGACCAGAACGCGAGCAGAGGGTTGGCCACGACCGCCTCCGGATCATCTGCGGTGGAACGAGACCGTCTCGATGACGAGCAGCACGACCGAGACGATGTTGGCGACCAGCGCGCCCCCGGACAGCGAGACAACGCTCGCCGTGGCCGCGGGGGTCAGCCCCTCGGTCGAGACGTAGACGGCGTACCCGAAGACCAGCGCGGCGGCGATGAGCTGCAGGTCGGCGACGAGGCTCGTCGCCAGGTGCACCGCGCCGATCTGAGTGCGATCGCCGAACTTCAGCACCGTCGCAATGAGGTTCACCACCACGGCGGCGAACAGCTCGTACGGGTTGTGCAGGTGGGGGGCGTCGATGTCCCCGATGAAGAAGCCGAAGTTGAGGGTGGCGGCGAGGAGGACGAAGAACCCGAAGACGACCTTCTCCAGGTTCATCCGGCCTCCTCGCCGCCCCGTCGCTCGGTGCGACCGTAGCGGATTGTTCGGGGGGCAAACACCGATTGCGCCTCGGCACCCCAGGTCGGGGAATCACTCACCCGTTCCGGTCGATTGAACGGCGCTCACCGAAGTCGGACTCACCCGCCGCACGACCGCGCCGAGAACCCCTGATTAGTTGTCGTTGTCGCGGAGACAGGGCAGCGGACCGGGCACCACTGTTTCAGCCGCTCGTGGCGCCTAGGCCAGGCGATGGATTGGGTGACTATCTGGGTGACGACCGGCCCGGATTCTTGAGGATTTCGCCGGACGTCCGTGGACGATCGAAACCGGGCTCACCTGCGCCTTGACCAGGTCAAATGCGCCCTGAGAGTGCCTACGGATCAAGAGGTTGCAGGTTCGAATCCTGCCGAGCGCGCAGGTCAGAGAGCCGCCGGATCACCCGGCGGCTTTCGTCGGATCAGTTCCCGTCTCATTAGCCCCCTTTACGCGGGTCTCAGAGCGCCATCGGCGCCGTCGTCATCCTCTCGGTTCCAAACAGGTCCTGGCGCCCCACAGCAGGCGGCCCATTTGATCGGCACGAGTCCTGCCGTCAGCGGTCCCGCGCCGAGTTACAGCGAGTTGATCCGGCGGATTCGGGTGGTCTCGACCTCGGGCAGGGTGTCGATGACGCTGCGGAGGTGGCGGCGCATGGCGGCCTCGGCGGCCTCGGGGTCGCCCGCGCAGAGCGCCTCGATGATCTCCAGGTGCTGGGGGAGGGAGACGGACGGGCGACCTGGGTGCATCGCCAGTTGGAACTGGTGACGGACGTTCTGTCCGCGCAGTCGTTCGAGGACGGAGCGGGCGGTGGTCTGCCCGGCAAGGGTGCGCACCAGGGCGTGGAGCTGTTTGTTCAGCCCCGAGTAGTCGAGGAGGTTCCCGGCGGCGACGGCGGCCTGCATGGCGGAGCCGATGGCCCGCAACTGGTCGCGGTCGTGCTCGGTGAGCCGCTCGGCTGCCTTGGCGGCGCAGAGCCCCTCCAGGACCATCCGGACTTCGGTGATCTCGATGGCCTCCGTGAGCGAGACCGCGCGCACGCGGGCTCCTCGGTTCTGTACCCGTTCGACCAGACCTTCGCTGGTCAGCTCGACCAGCGCGGTGCGGACGCTCGCGCGACTGGCGCCGAAACGCTCGGACAGGTCGGCCTCGATGAGCCGTTGGTTGGGGACGAACTCGCCATCGGCGATGGCTGCGCGGATGGCGTCGACGACGGGTACCGCTGGTTCGGGCTCGGTCTCGTCCGAGTTCGAACTCTTTGTCGCCGTCATCGTCAACAACCTCCGCGCGCAGATCAGTAACAAGAATGGTGCCCTAACGGTACGCCCGGGCCCAGCTCCATCCTGGACGTCGAGGCCCCGGTCGCGGCTCATGTGACGGGCACCGGGTCAGGGACGAGGGAAGGTGGCGCCGTCGAACAGCGGCCGGGCGGTGCGGATGACGGTCGAGCGCCGCACACGTGGCGGGCTGACGTTGCGGTCGAGCTCGACGTCGACCTCGAGCGAGCCGCTGGGGTGCTCGATGGCGAGCGGACGGCCGTCGGGCGGCGGACTCAGCAGCTCGTTGCCCACCGCGCCGTCGAGCAGAGCGGCGGTGGCGACGCTGACCGCGCCGAGGACGCCGATCGCCGGGTGTGGGCGGATCGGGATGAAGGTGCGGGTGCAGAGCGCGCCACCGGCGTGCGGGGCGGCGACCAGGGTGGTTTTCGGCACCGAGGTGTCGGCGACGTTGCCCAGCCCCATCAGCTTCCCGGCCTGGGTCCGTAGCGCCTGGATCCGGTCGGCCAGTGCGGCGTCGGCGCCCAGGTCGCCCGGTGGCTCGTAGCCGGTCAGGCCGAGGTCGGCGGCGCGGGCGATGACGACCGGCATGCCGTTGTCGATGCAGGTCACCTCGATGCCGTCGATCTCGTCGACGAGTCGGCCGGTCGGCAGCAGGCTGCCGCAGGTCGAGCCCTCGGTGTTGGCGAATTCCAGCGTCACCGCCGCCGCGGTGCCGGGCACCCCGGCGATCGCGGTGTTCCCGGTGTAGTCGACGTGCCCGGCCGGGGTGGCGAAGGTCGAGACCGCCAGTCCGCCGGTGTTGACCAGTCGGATCCGCACGCTTGTGTGACCGTCGCGGGGGGTGACCAGGCCGCGCTCGACGGCGAACTGCCCGACCGCGGCCAGCAGGTTGCCGCAGGTCTGGCGGTCCGAGACCATCGGCGTGTCGATGCCGATCTGCAGGAACAGGTAGTCCACGTCGGTGTCGGGCTCCACCGACGGGGCCACCACGGCGACCTTGCTGGTCACTGGCTGGGCGCCGCCGAGCCCGTCGATCTGCCGAGGGTCAGGGCTGCCCATGATCCGCAGCAGCAGGTCGTCCCGGGCGGCCGGCTCGGCGGGCAAGTCCGCGGCGAGGAAGAACGCGCCCTTGGAGGTGCCACCGCGCATCACCATGCAGCGCACGCCGTCCCCGTTCACCGCTGCCGCTCCGGGTGTTCGGCGGCGCTGACGTACTCGACGCCGAGATCGGCCAGGGTGGCCCGGAGGCGGTACCGGTCCAGGCCGAGCTGGCCCTGCCGGAAAGCAGCTCGCGCGGCTTCCTCCTTCTCCAGCCGGGCCTGGCTGGCAGTCAGGGCTTCGGCGATCCGCTCGCGCGGCACGCACACCACGCCGTCGTCGTCGGCGAGCACGGCGTCGCCGGGGCGGACGACCTGCCCGCCCACCACGATAGGGACGTTGACCGCGCCGGCGGTGGCCTTGACGCTGCCCTGCGCGCTTACGGCGGCGGACCAGACCGGGAAGCCCATGGCGCGCAGGTCGGCGACGTCGCGCACGCCCGTGGTGGTGACCAGACCCCGCACCCCGCGCTGCGCCAGGGCGGTGGCGAACAGCTCGCCGAACAGCCCGTCGGTGCACGGCGAGGTCGTGGTGACGACGAGCAGGTCACCGGGACGGCACTGTTCGACGGCGGCGTGGATCATCAGGTTGTCCCCGGGCCAGCACAGCACGGTGACCGCCGAGCCGCCGGTGCGGGCGCCGTCCTGGATCGGCCGCAGCCCGGGCCCGAGGTAGCAGGAGCGGCCCAGCGCTTCGTGCACGGTCGCCACCCCGAACTTGGCCAGGGTGTCGACGTCACCGAGATCGGCGCGCGGCGGGTCGGTCACGATGACCTTGTTCGTCGGGGTGGTCATGCCAGCTCCCCGGTTACCTGCGGGTAGAGCCGGACGTAGGCCTCGCCCATGGTGGCGTGCGGCAGGCCGAGGTTAGGGCCGGCGTTGCGCTTGAGCTGCACGCCGCGACGCTTGGCGAGGTCGGTGTAGTAGTCCCACATGTGCTGCTGCGCGGCCAGGCACTCCATCGCCTTGCGCTTGCGCGCGAACACCTCGGTGATGTCCAGCAGCACGTCCGGGCGGAAGTCGCACTGCTCGGGCTGGTGCGGCTCGAAGAAGAACACCGGCGGGGCCCCGAGCGGCTCGCCGGGCGCGTCGTAGCCGACGGCCTGCGCGAGCACGCGCGCCTGCAGCGCCATCCGTGCCGCGGCGGGGTGGTCGCCGTTGTAGGGGTCGGTCAGCGTGTGGGTGAGCACCACGGTGGGCGAGAGTTCCCGGAACACATGCACGAGCCGGTCGGTCAGCTCCTGGGACTCCACCAGCGGGTAGTCCCCGGCGTCGAGGAAGCGGACCTCGGCGCCGAGCGCGGCGGCCGCGTTCTCGGCCTCCTCCCGGCGGATCGCCTTGATCTCCTCAAGGCTTCGGCCCTCGCGCCAGGCGCGTGCGGACTCGCCGCGCTCGCCGAAGCTCAGGCACACCACCGTCGCCCGCTGCCCGCGTTCGGCGGCGAGCGCGATCGCGCCGCCGGCGCGCCACACGAAGTCACCGGCGTGCGCGCTGACGACCAGCAGGCTGCCGGCGGTTGCGCCGCGGCCCTCCGCCGCGGCACGGGACATCGGTTCTGCCGGTTCTGACATTGCCACTCCTCCTCTTGTTGTCGGTCCCGAGTGGGAACCAAGCCTGGTCACGATCAAGGTGTCGGTAGGTCCCCGGCCGCGGACGGACCGGTGGTGGGCGACCGTGCTGGGCTCAGGTCCCCACCGGACGCGCCTGGGCGGCCCGTTGGAGCCGGGCCCGCCGGGTGCTCGGGCCGAAGAGGGCCAAGGCGAGAGCGCCGACCAGCCAGGTGCCCGCGATGAAGAAGAACACGCTCTGGTAGCCGGCTCCGGTGTAAAGACCCGCGATGATCAACGGCCCGACCGCGTTCGACAAGCGGCCCAGTCCGTAGGAGACGCCGGTACCCAGCGAGCGGCCGTGCGTGTCGAACAGCTCGGGAGAGTAGGCGTAGGCCAGCGCGGTATAGCCGCGTTCGAACAAGTTCACCAGGAAGCCGAACACCACGATCAGGACCGGGTTGAAGGTCAGCCCGTAGAGCAGGCCGCAGACCGCGATGACCGCCCCGAAGGCCGCGAGGCACCACCTGCGCTCGAACCGGTCGGTGATCTGGGATGCCAGGAAGGCGCCCAGCGGTGCGCCGACCGTGGTGAGGGCCACGTAGAAGATCGAGTCCCCGACGCTGAAGCCCTCCTTGGCCAGCAGCGTGGGCGCCCAGCTCGAGTAGCCGAAGAAACCGATCGACTGCGTCACCCAGAGCACGGAGAGCAGCAGCGTGGGGAAGAGGTACCTCTTCTGCAGCAGCAGGCGCAGCCGGGCCCTGGCCGGCGGCGCGTCGGGGACCGGAGCGGGGGCGGCCGGCTCGGGCAGCGGGCCCTTCTCGGCGGCGACCTGCTCTTCGATCTCGCGCAGCACGGCGTCGGCGCGTACGTGGTCGCCCCGGCTCTCGTACCAGCGCGGCGACTCCTTCAGATGGCGGACGAACACCAGGAAGAACACGCCGAGCGCCCCCCACAGGTACACCAGTCGCCACGACCAGTCGGACAGCGGGACGACCGCGCTGGCGATGAGGTTGGTGACCGGCGTGCCGCAGATGCCGATCACGATGGCGTAGGCCTGGTACTTGCCGCGGCGGGCGGCCGGGTACAGCTCGCTGAGGTAAATGACCGCCACGACCGTCATCGCGGACAGCCCCGCGGAGGTCAGGATCCGGCAGGCGCCGAGCGACACGACGTCCCAGGAGAAGACGGATGCGAAGGAGAAGAGGCTGAAGAACAGCGTCGTCAGCGTCAGGGCGTTCTTCCGGCCCCAGCGGTCGGCGATCCAGGCCGCCACCATCGAGCCGAGGAACATCCCCACGAATGACAGCGAAGTGACGTAGGCGATCTGGTTGATGGTGACGCCCCAGAGCGAGATGAGCCGGGGTGCGGTGACCGCGAAGGTGTTGATGTCCGCGAACTCGAAGAAGTACGCGAAGGAGAGGGCGACCAGGGTGATCTTGTGGAAGCGGGAGATGGGCAGCCTGTCGAGCCGGTTGGCCGCGTTCGAGTTCTGCATGTCAACGCCTTTGTCGTGTGGAACGTGCAGGGGCGGTCAGGAGTCAGGGTCAGACGGTCTTGCCGGGCTGGTCCTCGCCGGGCCAGTAGAGCCGCATCGGGTTCTCGACGAGGAGCTTGTGCTGCTGCCAGGGCGTGCGGGCCACGCGAGGGATGTGGTCGACCAGGAGCCCGTCGTCGGGCATGTGGCCGGTGAGGTTGGGGTGGGGCCAGTCGGTGCCCCACAGCACGCGGTCCGGGAACTCGTCCACCACCCGGCGGGCGAAGGGGACCACGTCGGCGTAGGCGTGCCGTTCCCCGTCGAGGGCCGCCGGACCGGTGACGCTGAGCCGCTCCGGGCAGCTGATCTTCACCCACACCTCGTGACGCTCGACGAAGCGCAGGAACCGGGTGAACTCCTGCGCGCCCACGGGCCGCGTCACGTCGGGACGTCCTATGTGGTCTACCACCACCGGGGTGGGCAGCGAGCCGAGGAAGCCCTCCAGCTCCGGGAGGTCGGCGCCCTCGAAGTAGACGACGATGTGCCAGCCCAACTGTGCGATCTTCGCGCCGATCGCGGCCAGCTCGTCCTTCGGCGCGGCGTCCACCAGACGTTTGACGAAGTTGAACCGCACCCCGCGCACACCCGCCGAATCGAGCTCGCGCAGCTCGGCGGCCCCGACGTCCGGGCGCACGGTCGCAACCCCGCGCGCCCGGCCGCCGCAGGCCCGCACGGCGTCGACCATTGCGCTGTTGTCCGCACCGTGACAGGTGGCCTGAACAATGACGTTCCGGGTGACGCCGAGGTGGTCGCGCAGGGCGAACAGCTGCTCCTTGCCGGCGTCGCAGGGCGTGTACCTGCGTTCGGGCGCGAAGGGGAAGGTGTCACCCGGCCCGAAGACGTGGCAGTGGGCGTCCACGGTGCCCGCCGGCAGCATGTACGTCGGCGTGGACGGGGCGGCGTGGTACTCCAGCCACCCCGGAGTCTTGCTAAATCGCGTGCTCATCGGCCTTCTCCAGGGGAACTCGTCACCCTGGCGCCGCTTCTGACATCGGGCTCTGACGTCGACATCGACATCACCACTCCTCGTCGTCGCTGTCCTCAGCGTGAACCATCACGCCAAAATTGTCAACAATCATGGCGCGACTTCTCGATACAATCTTGATGACATCGTCTGGTCAGCGTTGGTCCCTCCGCGCGCACCTACTCCTCGGATCCCACCCGGACCGCCACCGATGGGAGGAACATGGATGGCCTCACTGCTCGCGCACGCCTCGGCAACATCTGCTGGACAGGCTGTCGAGCTGTCGCCGCCGCGACACACGGGCTCGGGCAGCTGCTCCGGCAGGTCCGGGTCGCCTGGACCTTGTCGTCGCCAAATTCGATCATCCGGTGAACCGACCACCCTCACGCTGGGGGGCGGAATTTTCGTCGTGCATCGCCGCCAGGATCGCGCCGTGGCTGTCTCGGTCGGCCTTGTCGGCGAGCGCGGTGTGCTCGCGCCACGCCCTGGCGCGCACGCGCAGCGCAACGATCTGAGCAGAACGTTCCCTGCGCGCTGGGCGGCACACAGCTCGTCGTCGATCTGGTCATTCAGTCGCCGAGGATCTTGAACTGTCCGGTGGTCGTCGTGTGCTCAGAGTGCCGTCGGGTCATCCAGCGCCATTCGTCATCTCAGTCGCCGTCTCACTTGCCCCTCTATGCGGGCACCAGAGCGCCGGCCGCGCCGTCGTCGTCATCTCCGTTCTCCGTGTCTTCGGCGCCCCACAGCAGGCCGCCCATCTGATCGGCAATGCGTTGGCGCAACGCGTCCGGCACGTGTTGGTACCGCTGGGTCATCGAGACGGATGACCAGCCCATCACGTCCATGACAGCCCTGGCCGGAACGCCCAGGACCAGGAGCATGGTCGCCGCTGTGTGTCGAGCATCGTGCAGGCGAACTCCATCGACGTCGTCGTCTACGAACCACAGATGTAAAGCTGGGGGTAGGGTCGCGCGCCCGCTGGCTGCGGGGCGGAGTAATAGTCAAGACCTGTGGATGAGGAGTTTCTAGGCGGCCGCAGGTTAATGGTGGTCGTCGGGTCTTTCCACGAGTTTGCCGCCTTCGAATGTGGCGCCGGCGCGGGCGAGCGCGACCAGGTGTGGGCAGTTCATGGCGCGCCAGCCGTTCGTGGTGCGCAGGTGGGTCCAGTGCTCGGCGGGGAAGTCGTAGCACGCTGGCGACACGCTCACCGGGTTCCGGCCGACCCGGCAAGGGAGAGGTTGCGGAGTCGGGCGGTGTTGTCGAACGACCCGAAGCCCACCCTGCCGGAGTCGAAACTCGTGTTCGTGGCCGTCATCAGCGGAGTCCGTGAGCCGTCCAGGTACACCGCGATCGTTCCCAGGTCGGCGCAGCGCAGCACCCGTACCCGATGCCACCGCTTGTCGGGGATCGCGGGCGCGGCACCCTTCTTGCGGCTCGCGTCCCATTGATCGTCGATTCGTCGCCGATCGGTGTTGTTGACGATGAAGATGCCGTTGTGCGCGTAGGACGTGTTGGCGGTGGACAGATGGACGTAGTAGAACTCCGTGTCGGAGCGGTAGCCAAACACGATGATCGCGTCCCGGGCACTGTCGTCGAGAGTCGAGTCCAGCTGGACCTCGCCCTCGATCTGCACCGAGCCGAACTCCGAGCCCGCCGACAACACCGCATACTCGAACGGACGGCGAGGACCAGGACGTTCCGTTCCGGCCTCGGCCAGGATCGCTTCCGTCCCCGGGAATCGCCACTTTCCGGCGGTGACCGGGGCCCAGTTGTCCGCCGTCATCACGTCCGTCATCGTGGTGTCGTCGACGTCGCAGGCGGCGGCCACCTCGTCCCGTTGAGGCGGTGACGGGTCGGACGGCGCCGGTGGGTCCGGCGGTGCCGAGCACGCCACGGCGAGCAGCGCACCAGCGATGATCGTCGACAGGCGGCGCGACCGCGACGTCGACCCCGGGCCCGTTGACATCATCGGCTGGCCATTCTCCGGGCGTGCCTCTCCGGGCGAGGGCTGGGCTTCGCAACGAAGGGTAGCGGCGAAGGGGTCACTTCGTGGTCAGGCCAGGAGTTCCGCGCGTCCCCTTTCCGCGCTGGTCGTCCGGCGGGAAACCCCCTAGTCTGATCGCCTTCGGCCGCGGCGCGGCTGTCCACCCGACGCCTGCCGGCGCGGGGCCGGCGCCCGGCGTCATGCGGCACGAGGGGGCCAGGCACGTGGTCGACGAACAACCGGCGCGCTGCCGCGCGCGGACCCGCCTGCTCTGGGCGATGCTGCTGGTCGCGGTGGCGGTACCGGCCTGCGGGGGGTCCCCGGAGCCGGCGTCTCCGACGCCGGCCGGGCCCGCCGCGTCGCCGGAGCAGTCCCCCGAGCTGCCGCTGCCGCCGTTCACTCCGCCGTCGTTCCCGCTGCCGGAGCCCCGACCGGACGGCTTCGGGGTGACGCTCACCAAGTTCCTCACCCTGCCGCGGTCCGAGCTGATCCCGCCGGTGTTGGACGAACGGCTGGAGCGCTACAACCGGATCAACTACCTGGGCGAGATCCCGGACGGCTCCGGGCGGCTGTTCGTGCCCGACATGAACGGGATGCTCTACGTCATCAAGGACGGCAAGCCGGCTCCGTACCTGGACGTCGGTGGCCGGGTCGGCCCGGACTTCTTCACCCAGAAGGGCCTCGGCTCGGGCCTATCGTTCGCGGCCTTCCACCCGGACTTCGCCCGCAACGGGAAGCTCTACACCGTGCACAGCGAGGCCCGCGGCGCGCTGACCAGGGCGAAGCCGAACCTGGGGCCGACACCGGCGCGCACCCAGATGCACAGCGTGCTGGTCGAGTGGACCTTCAAGGATCCGGCGGCCGCCACGTTCGACGGAACCCGGCGCGAGCTGATGCGCATCGGCTTCGTCGGGACGTACCACAGCATCCAGCAGATCGACTTCAACCCCACCGCCAAACCCGGCGACGAGGACTACGGCCTGCTCTACCTCGTGGTCGGGGACGGCGGGGCGGTCAACACGGCGGCCGACGACGGGTTGACCAGCAAGGTCCCGCAGGATCTCACGGTGCCGCAGGGGAAGGTCCTGCGGATCGACCCGCTCGGCACCAGCCCCGGCAAGCAGTACGGGATCCCCCGGGGCAATCCGTTCGTCGGCAAGCCCGGCGCCCTCGGCGAGATCTACGCGTACGGGCTGCGCGACCCGCACCGCTTCAGCTGGGACCCCGAAGGCGCCCGCTCGATGCTGCTGGGCAGCATCGGGGAGGACAATGTGGAGTCGATCTACGATGTGCGCCCGGGCGACAACTTCGGCTGGAGCGACCGGGAGGGCCCATTCGTGGTCCAGCCCGCGAAGAACTGCCTGGTCACGAAGCTGCCGGCGGACGACCGGCGCGGCTTCGTCTACCCGGTCGCCGCATACGGCCACACCATCCCCCCGGGGATCAAACCGTGCTCCGACACCGGGCACGCGGTGATCGGCGGGTTCGTCTACCGCGGCGAGGCGCTGCCCGAACTGCGCGGGAAGTACGTGTTCGCCGACGGTGTCTCCGGGCGGATGTTCTACACCGAGGCCGCCGAGATGCGCCGGGGCAAGCAGCTGGCGACGATTCACGAGTTGACGCTGTTCGACGAGGCCGGCGCCGCGATCACCATGCGCACGACGGCCGGCGACCCGAAGGTGTTGACGGCCGGCAAACCCCGGGTGGACCTGAAGTTCGGCATCGACGGCAAGGGCGAGCTGTACGTGCTGGCCAAGGGCAACGGGACGATCTGGAAGGTGACCGGCACCAAACAGGTCGAGCCGCCCGTGCCGACCGGCACGCCGGCACCACAGCCCACCCCGTCGCGCTGACCTCCTAATGGGGCTGCTCTTAGGTGGAGCCGCTCCGAGCTGTCACAGCCGCTATTTGCCGGCAGCCTGGGGACAGAGCGAGTGACGAGGGCTCGTCGCCGGAGGTGTGCCACCGAAACTTGCGGTTGGGTAACTGACTGGGTGACAACGGCCTCGGTAAACCCCGGACAACGCCGGACACCTCCGCACGCTCAAATCCAGGTTTACCAGTGCGTTGACCAGGTCAAACAGACACGAACAGTGCCTACGGATCAAGAGGTTGCAGGTTCGAATCCTGCCGAGCGCGCCAGGTCAGAGCGTTGACCGACGATCTTTCTGCTGCATGACAGCGCATTTTGACAGCAACGCCCTCATCATCCCGACAGTTCTCCGTCGAGGTGGTTGAGGGCGTTTCGCTGTGTGTCCAGGTTGACGTGGCCGTAGACATTCATGGTCATTTCCATCGCGCTGTGCCCGACGATCTCCATCACAACGCGGGGATGCACGCCCA
>DATHIT010000081.1:0-10888 GCA_035489915.1 Pseudonocardia sp.
CGACGGCTGGCCGGCAGGAAGAACCGGGCGGCCAGCGACTCCTGGCTGGACCGCGCCGCGAGCCTGGCCACCAACCGCCGCCCCGCGCAGCCGACCGCCTCGATGATCATCGGTGCCCGAACCTCAGCCGTCAGTTGCGACATCCGAGCCTCCCAGCCTGGGTTTCGTTCAGCAACTCTACTGACAGAATCTTCCGCTGAGTTTCGATGCGCAACTGTCAAGGGTATGATCCTGGTCATGCCCGCCGTGATTGACCCTCGACAATTCGACAGCACGGCATGCTCGATCGCCCGCACCATGGGCTTGATCGGCCAGCCGTGGACCCTGCTGGTGCTGCGCGACCTGTTCAACGGGGTGCGTCGGTTCGACGAGCTGGCCGACCACCTGGGCATCGCCCGCAACGTGCTGACCCGCCGCCTGGCCGGGCTGGTCGAGGACGGGCTGGTGGAAAAGGTCTCCTACCGCGAACCCGGGCAGCGCGCCCGCCACGAGTACCGGCTCACCCAGGCCGGCTGGGATCTGCGACCGATCCTGCTCGTGGTGATGGCCTACGGCGACAGCCACCTGTCCGGCGCGGACGGCCCGCCCCTGCGGATGGAACACGCCGACTGCGGCGGCGAAGTGGTCGTACGGCTGGAGTGCGCACACGGCCACCCCCTCGCCCCCACCGAACGCCTCCGCGCCCGCCCCGGCCCCGGCGCCCGCTACGTACCCCGCGAGTCGGCGGTCTCAGCACACTGAGTCGCGCCTCCCAGCACACCGCGTCCCCGGTTTTCGTTCGCCGTCGGCGTACTTTTCCCCGCTCGGCGAACCCGACCGCCTGAACCGAGCCGGCCGTGCTGAGCTGGCGCCATGAGAGTGCTGTTCGTGCACGGCGCCTGCGTGGTCGACGGTGCCTGGTGGTGGCAGCGGATGACCGGGCCGCTGGAGCGACGGGGACTGGCCAGCGCGGCGGTCGAGTTGCCCAGCTGCGGCCCGGCCAACCCGACACCTGGCGCCCCCGCGCTCGGCGACCTGCGGGCGGACATCGCGGCGGTGCGCGCGGCGGCGGCCGGCGACGAGCCGACGCTGCTGGTGGGCCACTCCTACGGCGGCATGGTGATCACCGGCGCGGCGGCCGGCCAGCCCAACGTCGCCGACCAGCCCAACGTGGCCGGCCTGGTCTACCTGGCGGCGATGCTGCCCGACGCCGGCGAGGCGCTCGCCGCGATGGCCGACCCGGACTCGCCGAGCTGGCTGGAGCCGGCCGACCAGGACACCGTGCGGGTACGCGGCGACCTCTCCGCCCGGGACTTCCGAGAGCACTTCCTGGCCGACTGCGACGAGGCCGCCGCCGAGGGCGCGCTGGCCCGCATCGGACGGCAGGCGGCCGCCGCGTTCGGCCAACCCCCGGGCGGCGCCGGCTGGCGGACACTGCCGACCACCGCCGTGGTGTGCACCGCCGATCGAGCCACCCCGCCGGCAAGGCAGCGGGACTGGGCGCGGCGCGCCGGCCGGGTGGTCGAGCTGGACAGCGGGCACCACCCGTTCCTGTCCCGCCCCGAGGAGCTGGCCACGATCATCGCCAGCGCCGCTCACGGCTGACCGCCGCCGCCCGGGCCACGCAGACCGGGTGCACGCCGCGCAAGCCATGCAGGGTCTGCGCCGCGTACGGACGGTCTGTGCGGCCACCTTGAACCCGGCCACCACCGCGCCGACGCGGCCACGACGACATCGGCCACCGGGCGGCCGGGGCTACGCGGCGATCTGGACCTTGTCGCCCAGCTGCAGATACGTGTAGAAGGTCTGCGCGTCTGCCATGTTCAGCCGCACGCAGCCGGCCGACCGGCGCTCCAGAGTGCCCTCGTGGAAGGCCACCCCGCCGTCGGCGAAGAACACCGCGAACGGCATCGGGGAGGGCTGCCCGTCCGGGAGCTTGAACTCCTGGCTCTTGTGGTTCTTGTTCTTCCACTGCACGTGGTGGTCCCCGGCGGGCGTCTCCTGCCCGGGTCCGCCGGTGGCCACGTCCACCGGCCCGTGGCTGATCACGCCGTTGTCGAACAGCCAGGCCTTGTGCTCGGTGATGGACACGCAGGCCACCGTGTCCGGGGTGCACGGGGTGCCCTCGACGAACTCGACTTCCGGCAGCCCGGCAAGATCATCCTCAGAGGACGAATCGGGCGGGGAGTCTTCGGAGCTGGAGTCGGCCGAGGGGGGCGAGTCGGAGGACTCGTCATCGGCCAGCGCGGAACCGGCGAACGGCACGGCGCAAAGCAGCGCCACCGCCAGAATGCACGCCATCCACCGCGCCGAACGCCGGAATCGACGGCGACCCAGCAGTTCCCTCATGCGGTGTCCCCATTCCTGGCGAGGACCGCCCCGCCGCGCCCTGATAGAACACTGAGATCAAAAGTGGGCATGACGATATCGGGCGACAGAGGGTGACAGCGCGCAACCCCACACCCAGGCGTGGCGTTACGGGGTCACGGGATCGGGGAGCACGGGGCCGGCCCTACCATGCATCGGTCCAGCCGACGAGCCCGTGTACCGCGACGAGGCAGGGGGAAACGCGATGCCGGAGGCCAGCCAGGCCCTGACCGCCCCGGAGGCGCCCAATCCGGCCGCCGTGGTGGTCCTTGCCGCGGGCGAGGGGCGCCGCATGCACTCCGCGACGCCCAAGGTGCTCCACGAGATCGCCGGGCGGGCGCTGCTCGGCCATGCCGTGCACGCCGCCGCCGCGCTCGCCCCGGAGCACCTGGTGGTGGTCGCGGGGCACGGTCGCGACCAGGTCCGCGAGTACCTGTCCGAGCTGGCCGTGGAGCTGAGTCGCTCGGCGCTGCTGGCCATCCAGGCCGAGCAGCGCGGCACCGGGCACGCGGTCGCCTGCGCGCTGGATTCGCTGCCGGCCATCGACGGACCGGTGATGGTTACCTACGGTGACGTCCCGCTGCTGGACGCGGGCACCCTGCGCGGGTTGCTCACCGAACACGCCGCCGCCGGCAACGCGGTCACCGTGCTGACCGCGGAGCTGGCCGACCCGACCGGCTACGGCCGGATCCTGCGCGGGGCGGGCGAACTGGCCGACACGGTGACCGGAATCGTCGAGCAGCGCGACGGCACCCCCGAGCAGCTGGCCATCCGGGAGATCAACTCCGGGGTGTACGTCTTCGAGGCCGAGGTGCTGCGCGACGGCTTGGCCAGGCTCGCCCGGCAGGCCCCGAGCAACGCCCAGGGCGAGCAGTACCTGACCGACGTGGTGGGCTTGGCGCATGCCGCCGGTCGCCGGGTGGGCGCGCTGCGCTGCCCGGACACGTGGCTGGTCAGCGGCGTCAACGACCGGCTGCAGCTGGCCGAGATCCGGGCCGAGCTGAACCGCCGGCTGCTGTCCGGCTGGATGCGCAACGGGGTGACCGTGGTCGATCCGGCCACCACCTGGGTGGATGTCGGAGTGCGGCTGGAGCGGGACGTGCTGCTGCACCCGGGGGTCCAACTGCACGGCGCGACCACGGTGTGTAGCGGCGCCGAGGTCGGACCGGACAGCACGCTCACCGACTGCTGGATCGGCACCGGCGCCCGGGTGGTGCGTACCCACGGCACCGGCGCGGAGATCGGCCCTGGTGCCAGCGTGGGCCCGTTCGCCTACCTGCGGCCGGGAGTCCGGCTCGGTGCGGACGGCAAGATCGGCACCTTCGTGGAGGTGAAGAACGCGGAGATCGGCCAGGGCAGCAAGGTCCCGCACCTGACCTATGTCGGGGACGCCACGATCGGCTCGCACAGCAACATCGGCGCCTCCTCGGTGTTCGTCAACTACGACGGGGTCACCAAGCACCGCACGGTGGTCGGCTCCTACGCCCGGACCGGCTCGGACAACACGTTCGTCGCACCGGTCACCGTCGGGGACGGCGCTTACACTGGCGCCGGAGCGGTCATCCGACACGACGTACCACCCGGTGCGTTGGCCGTCTCGGCCGGTGACCAGCGGATCATCAACGATTGGGTGACCACTCGCCGGCCGGGCTCGCCAGCGGCACTGGCGGCCGAGCGAGCGGCCGCCGAAACGGTCGATGGAGCACCCGATCAGGTGCGCCCAAACGGTCCGAGCGACACTGTAGGTACCCCGACTGCTCCGCGCGGGGGCAGTCCACTCGGGTAGGAGGCGGGAGCGAGTATGTCCGCGATGTCGGCGACACCCAAGAAGAGCCTGATGTTTTTCGCCGGTCGCGCGCATCCTGAGCTGGCCGAACAAGTCGCCAAGCACCTGGACGTCACGATCACCCCGCAGACCGCGCACGACTTCGCCAACGGGGAGATCTTCGTACGTTTCGAGGAGTCGGTACGGGGCTGCGACGCCTTCGTCATCCAGAGCCACTGTCATCCGATCAATGACTGGCTGATGGAACAGCTGATCATGGTAGACGCGCTCAAGCGGGCGTCCGCCAAGCGGATCACCGCTGTGATGCCGTTCTACCCCTACGCCCGGCAGGACAAGAAGCACCGCGGCCGCGAGCCCATCTCCGCCCGGCTGGTGGCGGACATGTTCAAGACCGCCGGCGCGGACCGGATCATGACGGTGGACCTGCACACCGCGCAGATCCAGGGCTTCTTCGACGGCCCGGTGGACCACCTGTGGGCGATGCCGTTGCTGGCCGAGTACATCAAGGACTCCTACGCCGACCGGCAGATCGCCGTGGTCTCGCCGGACTCCGGTCGGGTGCGGCTGGCCGAGAAGTGGTCGGAGATGCTCGGCGGCACCCCGCTGGCGTTCATCCACAAGACCCGTGACCCGCACAAGCCGAACCAGGCGGTGGCCAACCGGGTGGTCGGCGAGATCGCCGGCAAGACCTGCGTCGTGATCGACGACATGATCGACACCGGCGGCACCATCGCCGGCGCGGTCAAGGCGCTGCTCGCCGACGGCGCGGCCGACGTGGTGGTCGCGAGCACCCACGGGGTGCTCTCCGGCCCGGCCCGCGACCGGCTGTCCAGCTGCGGCGCGCGCGAGGTGGTGGTGACCAACACCCTGCCCATCCCGGAGGACAAGCGCTTCCCCCAGCTCACCGTGCTGTCCATCGCGCCGCTGATCGCCCGAGCCATCCACGAGGTTTTCGACGACGGCTCGGTGACCAGCCTGTTCGACGGCAACGCCTGAGTTTCGTCGGGGTCGTGAGTGGCGGCTAGTCGTCCTCGGCCATGAGTCGGGTGGCCAGGTAGAACGGGCGCAGCTCCCCATGCTCCGGGCAAAGGTGCCACCGGTCGCCGTCCGGGCACATCCAGTGCGCATCAGCTTGGGGGACCGGCTCAGGGCCGAGCACCCATGCCATGTCTTCGTTGCACAGCGGGCACTGTGGGCCCGGAGCTGCGTGGACCACAGAGCAACGGTAAGCGCTGGCCGCGCGAGCTGACCAGCCTCGAAAGTCCGAAATCGGTGCGGAGCCGGCGTCGCCGTCTCGGCGGCCTGTTACCCAGCTGCACGTGAGGCAGGTCAGTTGCGCCCCAAACCTGTCTGCTGTGCACCACGGCAACACAGCGCGGCTCGGCAACCTAGGCGACCCTCGTCCGTCAAGAGATCGCCAAGGAATGCGTCCGGGGCGTGAGGGAAACCGCTGAGCCTGTCGCGGGGACGCGCTGGGGGGTGCATACCGGTCACTACGGCGCCGGCGCCCGCTGGCCCGCAACAGTTCCTCCTGGAGGATTCGGTGACGTTGGCCGAGCTGGTCCCATCCCTGCGTACCTCGCTCTCCGCCCGGCTCGAGCCCGGGCTGTGGCCGTCCTCAGCGCACGCGGACTGCGCCGGCGAGGTGACCGTGGGCGGCGTGCCGCTGAGCCACCTGGCCGCTCGGCACGGCACGCCGTGCTACGTGCTGGACACCGACGACGTGCAGCTGCGCTGCCAGGAGTACCGCCAGACGCTGCCCGGGGTGGAGATCGCCTACGCGTCCAAGGCGTTCCTGAGCGCGGCGATGATTCGGCTGGTCGAGGAGCAGGGGCTGAGCCTGGACGTCTGCTCGGCCGGCGAGCTGGCGCTGGCCATCGCGGCCGGTTTCCCCGCCGGCCGGATCATGCTGCACGGCAACGTGAAGACCACCGAGGACCTGAAGACCGCGCTGAGCGCCCGGGTGGGCCGGATCGTGCTGGACTCGTGCGACGAGATCGACCAGCTCGCCGCGATGGTGCGGCACCGGCAGGACGTGCTGATCCGGGTCACCCCGGAGGTGGACGCCGGCACGCACCGGGCGGTGGCCACCGGCGTGGCGGACCAGAAGTTCGGCTTCGGGCTCTCCGACGGTGCCGCCGTGGACGCGGTCCGTCGGGTGCTGGAACACCCCGAGCTGCGGCTGGTCGGGCTGCACTGCCACCTGGGCTCGCAGATCAGCTCGGTGTCGCCCTACGAGGTGGCCGCCGAGCGGATGGTGCGCCTGCTCGGTGAGCTGTCCCGCCAGTTCGGCTGGCATGCCACGCAGCTGAACCTGGGCGGCGGCCACGGCATCCGCTACACCCGCGAGGACCGGGCGCTGGACCTGGTCAACTTCGCCAACCGGGTGCCCGAGGCGGTCCGCGCGGCCTGCCTGGAGCAGCGGATCCCCCGACCTCGGCTGACCGTCGAGCCGGGGCGGGCGATCGTCGGCCCGGCCGCGGTGGCGCTCTACCGGGTGGCCACGGTGAAGCGGCGGCCCGGCGCGCGGACCTTCGTCGCGGTGGACGGCGGGATGAGCGACAACCCCCGCCCGGCGCTGTACGGCGCGCGGTACGCGGTCCGGCTGGTCGGCCGGCCGTTGCGGGCGCTGCCCCGGCCGATGACCGTGGTCGGCCGGCACTGCGAGTCCGGTGACGTGCTGGCCACCGACGTGCCGCTACCCGAGGACGTGCGGGCCGGTGACCTGCTCGCGGTGCCGGTGGCCGGCGCCTACCAGTGCTCCATGGCGTCGGGCTACAACCTGGTCGGCCGCCCGCCGGTGGTCGGCGTATCCGCCGGGGAGAGCCGTCTGCTGGTGCGCCGGGAAACCGAGGCGGACCTGTTCGCCAGGGACGTCACCCTGGGTACCGGTGGCGGCACCCACCCGGACCCACAGGCCGCCCCAGCGGGGGCTTGACACTCGGCTCGGGGCGGATCCACCCACGGCCGGAGCTTGACGTATGATTTTCAGGTTGCCTCGGCGAGGGCGGACTTCCGAAATCCGCCGTGATCGACGTGGTTGGCGGATCTGATCCGGCACCCTGTCGCGCCGTGGCCCGCCCGTGGAGATCGTTCGTCTGCTAGTCGAGGAGTGCACTGCCGTGGCCGAGGTCCGTATCAACGCCGAACCCCGTACCGAGTTCGGGAAGGGCGCCGCCCGTCGCACGCGCCGTGCCGGGCAGATCCCCGCCGTGCTCTACGGCCGAGGCAGCGAGCCGGTGCACCTCGCACTGCCGGCCCTCGACTTCGCCCGCGCGCTGCGGGAGAACGGCCGCAACGCTGTGCTCACCCTGGCGCTGAGCAGCGGGCCGCAGCTGGCCCTGCCCAAGACCGTGGTCACCCACCCGATCCGCAACTACATCGAGCACGTCGACCTGCTGGTGATCAAGCGCGGCGAGAAGGTCGTCGTCGAGGTCTCCGTGCAGATCGTCGGCGACCCGGTGTCCGGCGCGCTGATCACCCAGGAGCTGGACCGGCTCGAGGTCGAGGCCGACGTGTCCAGCATCCCGGACTCGCTCGAGGTCTCCATCGAGGGCGTCCAGATCGGCACCCAGATCCAGGCCGGCCAGGTCCCGCTGCCCGATGGCGTCACGCTGCGCACCGACCCGGAGTACCTGGTGGTCAACGTGGTTGCCTCGCCGACCGCCGAGGCCATGGAGGGCGATGTCGACGCCGAGGGCGCCGGCGTGGTCGAGGACGCGCCGAGCACCGGCGACGAGAGCTGACCGGTCAGGCAGTCCATGACTGAAGCGGGTGTGGCCGGGCCCGGCCTGGTGGTTGGGCTCGGCAATCCCGGTCCGAAGTACGCCGACACCCGGCACAACGTCGGCTTCGCGGTGGTCGAGCTGCTGGCCGACCGGGCCGGGGCTCGGTTCCGCCCGCACAAGGGCATCGCAGATGTCGCCGAGGGCCGGCTGGGCGCCGGGCGCGTGGTGCTGGCCAAGCCACGCTCGTACATGAACGTCTCCGGCGGCCCGGTGTCGAACGTGGTGCGCTACTTCAAAACCCCGCCCACCGAGCTGATCGTCGTGCACGACGACCTGGACCTGCCGTTCGGCACGATCCGGCTCAAGCGCGGCGGCGGCGAGGGCGGCCACAACGGGCTGCGTTCGATCAGCCAGTCGCTCGGCACCCGGGATTACCTGCGCGCCAGGTTCGGCATCGGCCGCCCGCCCGGCCGGATGGACCCGGCCGACTTCGTGCTCCGCCGGTTCTCCGGCGCCGAACGCACCGAGGCGGACCTGGCGGTCCAGTTGTGCGCGGACGCGGTGGAGGCGCTGCTGTCCGACGGCCTGGAGCCGGCGCAGAACAGGTTCCACGCGCTGACTTCGTAGCGGCGCGGAATCACCCCGGCCGCGGCGACGTTGCCAGTGAGTGATGTTCTCGAATGTTCGTTTGTCGTTGCTGGACAGGTCACGGACCCGCGCCGGTGAGCCGGACGCGGCCGCCCTGCGGCACACGGTGGACCGGGCGGTGCGCGCGGAGTGGTTGGGCTACCACCGGTTCTGGGTGGCCGAGCACCACGCGGTGCCCGGGATCGCCAGCGGCAGCCCGCCGGTGTTGATGGCCGCGGTCGCCGCGCGCACCACCACCATCCGAGTCGGCTCCGGCGGCGTGATGCTGCCCAACCACCAGCCGCTGGTGGTCGCCGAGCAGTTCGCCATGCTGGACGCGCTGTTCCCCGGCCGGATCGACCTCGGCGTCGGGCACACCCTCGGCTTCACCCCGCCGGTCCGCCGGGCGCTGCGGCACGACGCCGCCGAACCGGACACCTTCGCCGCCGACCTCACCGAGCTGCGCGGCTACCTGGTCGGTGGCGGCCCGGTCACCGCTCGTCCCCGGCTGGAGCGGGAGTTGCCGGTATTCGTGCTGGCCACCGGGCGGGCGCTGGAGGCGGCCGGCGACGCGGGCCTGCCCGTGGTGCTCGGCGGCCCCGCGCTGGACCGGGCCGACCTCACCGATCGGCTCCGTGACTACCGCGCCCGGGTGCTGGCCGCCGGCGCCCGCCCGTACCTGGCGCTCTCGGTGGACGTGCTGGTCGCCGACTCCGTCGAGGCGGCCCGGGAGCTCGCCCTGCCGGAGGCCTGGGCACTGGCGGCGGCACGCACCCGCGGCGAGTTCCCGGCGCTCGAGCCCGTCGACCCCGACCGCCCGCTGACCGACCGGCAACGGGCCGCGGTGGACGTGGCGGTCGGCCACACCGTGCACGGCGACGAGACCGCGGTGACCGACCAGCTCGGCGAACTGCTCGCCCGTACCGGAGCCGACGAGCTGCTGGCCACCACCTCCACGTTCGACCTGGGCGCGCTGGCCGAGTCCGACGCCCGCCTCGCCGCCCTGTTCGACCCGCCCCAGCACCTGTGAGTGGTATTGGTCGCTATAGCGACCAATACCACTCACGGCTTGTGAGCTGCGCAGATAGCCATGGGTGGCAGGATCGGTGGGCGTGAGCTCACTTCGCGGTTGGCCGTCGTTCCCCGAGGAGCTGCCGGCCTTCGACACCACCGACGTCCCGGCCGCTCCGCACGAGCTGTTTCTGAGCTGGCTGCGCGAGGCGGGTGAGCACGTGCTGGCGCCGCACGCGGTGACGCTCAGCACGGTGGATTCGGACGGGGCACCGGACGCCAGGGTGGTCATCCTCAAGGACGTCGACGCCGCCGGTTTCTACGTCGCCTCCAGCGCGGACAGCCCCAAGGGCGAGCAGCTGGACAAGGACCCGCGCGCCGCGCTGACGTTCTTCTGGCCGGGCCGGGGACGCCAGGTACGGGTCCGGGGCCCGGTCACCCCGTGCGACCCGGAGGTGTCCGCCGCCGACTTCCGGGACCGCCCGCCGGCGTCCAGGGCCGAGGCGTTCATCGGCCGCCAGTCCCAGGTGCTGCGCACCCCGGCCGATCTGCTGGCCGCCGCCGAGGAGGCCGACCACCGGGTGCGCGCCGACCCCGACCTCGTCGCGGCCCGCTGGACCCGCTACCTGGTCACCCCACTGAGCGTGGAGTTCTGGCAGGCCAGCCACGACCGCCGGCACATCCGGCTGCGCTACCGCCGGGACGCCACCGGCTGGGTGACCGAGCGCCTCTGGCCCTGACCCCGTGAGTGGCTAGCGTAACCATAGCAACGCTAGCCACTCACGGCTCAGCCGCGCAGCTGGTTGGCGCTGGCGAAGATGGACTGGTACTCGAGGTAGTTGTTCAGCGCCTCGGGGCCGCGGTCCCGGTTCAGGTGCGTCTCGCTGGCCATCGGCCCGCAGGTGACCGCCGGGTCCAGCGGGTTGCCCACGTTCAGCTCGCGGGCGTAGCTGGCCACCGCCTCGACCACCTCGTCGTAGCGCGAGCGGGGCGCCAGGATGCGGGACTGGGTGGTGCAGGTCTGGCTGTTGTTCATGAACGACGCGGCGCCAAGGCCGCCCTTGAAGGTGTCGATGTCACCGTCGTCCAGGAAGATCGCCGCCGATTTCCCGCCCAGCTCCAGGGTGCAGCGGCGGATCAGCCGGCCGCATTCCGCGCCGATGATCCGCCCGGCGGCGGTGGACCCGGTGAACGCGATCTTGTCCACTCCCGGGTGGCTGACCAGCGACGCACCTGCCTCGCGGCCGGCCAACACGATGTTCAGCACGCCCGGCGGCAACCCGGCCTCGAGCGCCGCGTCACCGAGCAGGTAGGAGTCCAGCGCGGTCTCCGGTGACGGCTTGAGCACCACGGTGCAACCGGCGGCCAGCGCCGGGCCGATCTTGAACAT
>DATHIT010000082.1:0-6074 GCA_035489915.1 Pseudonocardia sp.
ATGCCGCCCACGTTGGGGCAGCCGCCGACGCCGTTGATCCAGCCGCGTTTGGGCACGTTGCACTTGACCACGGGTCCCCAGCAGCCCAGTTTCACCAGGCAGCTGGTGTCCCCGTAGCTGCCGGCGAACTCCCCCTGCTCGTAGTAGCCGGCTCGGTCGCAGCCCTCGTGCACGGTGGAGCCGAACAGCCATCGGGGCCGCAGCTTGTCGTCCAGCGGGATCATCGGTGCGGCGCCGGTGGCCTGGTAGAGCAGGTAGAGGATGGTCTCGGAGAGGTTGTCCGGGTGTGTCGGGCAGCCCGGTACGCAGACGATCGGGATGCCGGCTTTGGATTTCCAGTTCCAGCCCAGGTAGTCCGGTACGCCCATGGCGCCGGTGGGGTTGCCGGCCATGGCGTGGATGCCGCCGTAGGTGGCGCAGGTGCCGACGGCGAGGATGGCCAGGGCTTTGGGGGCGAGTCGGTCGATCCACTCGCTGGTGGTCATCGGTTGGCCGGTGGCCGGGTTGTTGCCGAAGCCGCACCAGTAGCCCTCGGGTTTGATCGCCTCGTTCGGGATGGAGCCCTCGATGACCAGGACGAACGGTTCCAGCTCACCCCGTTCGGCCTTGAAGAACCACTCGATGAAGTCGTTCACCCCGCCGACCGGACCGTTGTCGAAGTCCATCATCGGCCAGTGCATCTCGACCGAGGGCAGCCCGGGCAACCCGTTCATGACGATGTCTTCGATGCTGGGCTGAGTGGCCGCGGTCAGCGCGACCGACTCGCCATCGCAGCTCAGCCCACCGTTGATCCACAATATGTGGACCGTGGGCGGCGGATGCTCGCTGGTCGCCGACATGGCGTCGCCCTCCTGGCGCGGGGCCCACGCGCCGGTTGCGACCGGGTGAACCACAGGTTGTAGTCACCGCGATGCCGCGGGGTAAGTGAAGCCAGTCGCTAGAGACACCGCGCACTCAGCCGGTCCCGGACCCACGCCGGACCGATTCTACGGGGCTCAGACCAGGCTCCACCCTTCGACGATGTACTTGCGCGCCAGAAAGTCGCCGAACGAGCCCATGATCGTGCGATGCAGCGCGACCAGCGCCAATGCGTGGGCATCACTGAGCCGCTCGGGCCGGATGCGCAGGCCGCTGAGGTAGATGGTGCACCGCTGGAAATCGCCGATCAGCCCGCTCAGCGCGTCAAGGCCGTCGGCGATGTCGGCCGAGTCCTCACCGGTGGAGGGCTCGCGCAGATAGATCCGGGTGCCGGCCGGCAGGTCGGTGGTGACCTCGAAGGGCGCCTCGCCGGGTAGCAGGGTCTGGATTCCCATCAGGTTCAGCGCCGCCATGGTGGTGGTGAGCCGGCTGTTGAGGATTTTCTGGTAGATCGCGTCGAAGGCTTGGCCGCTCATCGGTGACCACTCGTCCTCGGCCAGCGCGACGGCGGCCCGGCGTGTCTCGGCGGCTACCCGATCCAGCTCGGTGGCCCGGAACGCCCGACGGCACTTCTCATCGGGCTCGAGCACTGAGCCAAACAGGTGGAACTCGGCGCGCTCGCGGGTGGACTCATCGGCCTGGCCAGCATCACGCAGTCCAGGCGTCCAGATGGTCCAATTTCGATACGACATCTCCGGGCCGACGTGTCGATCGCCAACAGCCCCAAGGTGGGTGGCGCGCTCTCGATGTGCGGGAAACTGTACCGCACGCGGAGCTCGTCGCGGGGCATCGTTTGCCCGCGCGCTGACCTCCGCGTATGTCCCACAGGTCGCCCACTCGGTGGCTGTGACCTGCCCCTTTGGTTGCGGTACGTCGCCCCGGCGGCCCCTTGTGGCGGCTGGGGTTACGGCGTATACATGGGCGCACGGAACCTCGACAGGCCAAGGCCGGATCGGCAGAGAAGGTCCGTCCTCCCCATCGGGGCTCCCACGCGAGATAGTCGGGCACCCACGCCACGCACGACGCGATGAATAGCAGCCGTGGGTCTGCCTCAGCACACGGCGGTCGTGTGTTGACGCCGAGACCACTCAGCACGGCGCATGGTGCACGCTTGGAATCCCAACTGGTCGCGTTTCGCGGGCGGCGCCCGAGATCCCCCTCCGGGCGCCGCCCGCTTCCATGCGTGCGGCTTAGGTGAGCACCAGGCCGGAGTGGGGATCGAGTGCGCGGATCGCCGGGGCGACCTCGTTGGCCAGCATGCGCAGCATGAGAAGTTGGACGTCCAGCCCCGAGCGGGTCGGCTGGGTCTGCACGATCAGCTCAGTGGCCCAGTGCATCGCCGGGTCGGACCGCCAGCCGGCGAGCAGGTCGGTGGCCGGCGTGCCGGCGCGGGCCACCCTGGACACCGCGACCCGGGGCCGCTCGACCCCGCTCGCCCAGTAGCGGGCCAGGTCCTCGCGGACTGTGGAGCCCTCCGCGTCGACCGCGCGACCCGAGATCACGCCCATCCCCCGGGCGGCCGCCGCATCCACTCCGGCGCGCGATCCGGTCGCCCACCACAGCCGATTCCGCAGGTCACCGTGGGCGGCCAGGTGCTCATCGTGGGCAAGTAGCGCGCGGAGCTCGTCGATCACCTCGCGGCAACGGGCATGCCGACTCGCGTGGTCCAGCCCGAAGGCGGCCGTCGACGCGGCGTCGCTGCCGGCGCCAAGGCCCAGCTGGAGCCGACCCTCGGCGAGCAGGTCCAGCACCCCGGCGTCCTCGGCCAGCCGCCGTGGGTGCTCCAACGGCGCGACGATCACGGCGGTGCCCAGCCGAATCGTCGAGGTGTGCCGGGAGATGGCGGCCAGCAGCACGAGCGGCGACGGCAGTACCCCACGCAGTGCGCGGGTGTGGTGCTGGGCCACCCAGAAGGAGCTGTACCCCAGGCTCTCGGCCGCGACGGCGAGCTCGATCGTGTCGCGGTACACCTCGGCCGGTGCAGCGTAGTCCGCCACATGGGTGAGGTAACCGAGATCCACAGCCGAGACGCTAGCCGCGGCGCACCGGGGGCCGGCACCCGGGTCGGCTGGTCAGTCCGGCAGGAGAGGCATCTCCAGGCCCTGGTCCCGGCCGAGCAGCACGCCCCGGGTGACCGCGGCCGAGCCGAACCGGTCCCGCACCTGGTCCAGCGCGGTGTCCAGGGCCATCGGCGGCCCGTCGAACGGCAGGCTGAGCTGCACCTCGGTGTCGTCATTCAGGTTGCCCACCGCGATGCCGATCATGGTGAGACCGCGGCGGCGGATCAGCGGGAGCGCGTCGGCCAGCAGCGCTCGCGCGGTGAGCAGGACGGTGTCGGTGCGCGCTGTCGCCCCGGCCATCGTGTGGGAGCGGGTTGCCCTGCTGAAGTCGTCGAAACGCAGCCGCAGCACCACGGTGCGACCGACCCGGCCGGCCCCGCGCATCCGCCTGGTCACCCGGTCGACCAGGCCGACGAGTACCGCGTCGATCGCCGCCGGGGTGGTGCGGGCGCGGCCGAGGGCGCGCTGCGAGCCGATCGATCGGCGTCGGCGCCCGGGAGCGACCGGCCGAGGGTCGCGGTTGTGCGCCAGTGCGTGCAGCTGTCGCCCCGCCGCCCGGCCAAGTAACGACACCAGGCTCTGCTCGGTCAGCTCGGCGACCTGGGCCACCGTGGTGATGCCCCACCCGTGCAGCTTGGCCGAGGTGACCGCGCCGACGCCCCAGAGCAGCTCCACCGGCAGCGGGTGCAGGAACTCCAGTTCCCGGTCGGGCGGCACCATGAGCAGGCCGTCCGGCTTGGCCACCCGGCTGGCCACCTTGGCGAGGAACTTGGTTCTGGCCACGCCGACGGTGATCGGCAGGCCGACCTGCTCGGCCACCGCGCGCCGCAGCTGGCTGGCGATCTGCACCGGTGGCCCGACGAGCCGGCGCAGGCCGCCGACCGCGAGGAACGCCTCGTCGATGGACAGTCCTTCCACCAGCGGGGTGGTGGAGCGGAACACCTCGAACACCGCCCGACTGGCCTCGGTGTAGGCGGACATTCTGGGCGGGACCACGATCGCCATCGGGCACAGCCGGCGGGCCTGCCCACCACCCATCGCGGTGCGCACCCCGTAGGCCTTGGCCTCGTAGCTGGCCGCGAGCACCACGCCGCCCCCGACTATCACCGGGCGCCCACGCAGCTTCGGGTCATCGCGCTGCTCGACCGAGGCGTAGAACGAGTCCAGATCGGCGTGCAGGATGTCGGCCTCGCTGGACACGAACATATGTTCGCATTCGAGCCGGACACTTTCCATAGCCTGAAACGCGCTAAAGCATCGGCCCCCCAGGAGCTGCTCGGTCTAAGCGATCAGTAGCGGCTGCGTGCGCTTGAGCGGGTAGGCGTGGCGGCCGCCGCGGCTAACGGCTGGAGAGGCCTGGCGGGCGGCGTCGCCGAAGCCGCGGCGCGTGCCGTACCCACCGCTGACGCAGCGCGCGTGGCTCGACACAGCGCGCGTGGCTCGGCACAGCGCGCGTGGCTCGGCACAGCGCGCGTGGCTCGGCACAGCGCATTGGGCCGCTGTGTGAGCATGCCGCGGGCTGTGCGAGCGACCGGCGGGCTGTGTGAGCAACCGGCGGGCTGTGTGAGCAGCCGGCGGGACGTGCGAGCGGGCGGCGGGTTCGCGTGAGTGCCCCGATACCTGTCTGGCGTTACCGAGCTAAACAGGAGGCGGGGTTTCCGCGTGCGCATCCTGCACCCCGTGCAGTTCGGCAACACGGTACTGCTCGCCGCCGCGCCCCACAGCGGCAGCCACGGCCGAACTCAGCCGCGGCGCGTGCCGTACCCACCGCTGACACAGCGCGCGTGGCTCGACACAGCGCGCGTGGCTCGACACAGCGCGCGTGGCTCGACACAGCGCGTTGGGCGGCTGTGTGAGCATGCCGCGGGCTGTGTGAGCGACCGGCGGGCTGTGTGAGTGGGCGGCGGTTCGCGGTAGCGACCTCTAGGTTGCTAGGATGCTAGCATCGGGATGTGAGCGACGAGGAAGTCAAGCAGTTCAACGTGTACCTGCCGATCGGGCTGATCAAGCAGGTCAAGCACCACTCCATCGAGTCGGGGCTGTCCCTCTCGGCGTTGGTCGCTGACGCGCTGCGCGCCTACCTCGACGACGCCCACGGGCAACGACCGCAATCGTCTGAGAAGGAGAGCTGATATGGCGACCGATGGGATCGAGGCCGTGTTCCTGGAGACCCACAATTGGGGCAAGGCGGCGAAGTTCTTCCAGGCGCTGGGCTTCGATCTGGAGTTTTCCACCGACCACAACTCCGGTCAGCTCCGCAACGGCGACGGTCCCTACGTGTTCATCGCCGAGATCCCCGAGGACCGGGAGCCCCAGGTGCAGATCGTGCTGAAGGTGGCCGATCCCGACGCGTTCCGTCCCGATCCCGCCGTGGAGGTGGTCACACCCTTCGAGGACACCCATTACGGGACCAAGGAGATGACCGTCCGCGACCCCGACGGGCGTCTTTGGAGCCTCCAAGCTCCGGCCAAGAAATGACCCCGGGGAGAGAGAACATCGTGGCGGACGAGCACGTCGAGGCGCCGGACAGCACCGCGGTCCGGGTCGCGCTCTGGCGGGCGATGCACGTCCTCCTCGACCCACCGCCGCACGTGCACTCCGACGAGATAGGCCTGCGGCTCGCCGCCCCTGACGATGACTGGCGCACCCGCCCGGACATGGACCCGCGCGCCACCAGCGGGTACCGGGCGGCCATGGTGGCCCGGGCTCGTTTCATCGACGACCTGGTTGCCGAGCAAGCCGGCCACGGCATCGCCCAGTACCTCATCCTGGGGGCTGGCCTGGACACCTTCGCCCAGCGCAGGCCGGAGATCGCCGCCCGGCTACGGGTGTTCGAGGTCGATCAGCCCGGCACCCAAGCCTGGAAGCGCCAACGCCTGATCGAGCTCGGCTACGGCATCCCCGACTGGCTGCGGCTCGTGCCGGTCGACTTCGAGGCGAGTACGGACTGGTGGGAACGGCTGTCCGCCGCCGGCTTCGATCCCGGCCAGCCAGCGGTTGTCGTCTCCACCGGCGTCAGCATGTACCTCACCAAGGACGCCACCGCGGCCACTCTGCGCCAGCTCGCCGAGCTCGCCCCCGGCTCCACGCTCGCCA
>DATHIT010000083.1:0-18885 GCA_035489915.1 Pseudonocardia sp.
CGTCCTAGGAGCGCCCGTGAACAAGTTGCGGTTCGGCATCTTCATGCCGCCGTTCAACAGCCCCCCGACCCAGAACGCGACCTCCTCGCTGCAGCGCAACCTGGAGACCCTGCAGCTGATGGACCGGCTCGGCTACGACGAGGCGTGGATCGGTGAGCACCACTCGGCCGGCACCGAGATCATCGCCGACCCGTTGACCTTCATCGCCCACGCCGGCGCGCTGACCAGGCATATCAAGCTGGGTACCGGCGTGGTCTCGTTGCCGTACCACAACCCGTTGTGGATCGCCGACCGGGCGATCTTGGTCGACCATCTGATCCGCGGCCGGCTGATGCTGGGCGTGGGCCCCGGTTCGTTGCCCACCGACGCGGAGATGATCGGCCTGGAGCCCGCCGCGCTGCGCCCGGCTCTGGCCGAGGACTTGGAGGTGCTGCTGCGGCTGCTGCTCTCCGACGAGCGCGTCAGCCACCAGACCGACCGCTACCAGCTGGTCGATGCGCGCACCCAGCTCGCCCCGTACTCCGACCCGTGCTTCGAGATCGCCGTCGCGGCC
Source organism: Pseudonocardia sp. (assembly GCA_035489915.1). Taxonomy (GTDB): domain Bacteria; phylum Actinomycetota; class Actinomycetes; order Mycobacteriales; family Pseudonocardiaceae; genus Pseudonocardia. The sequence goes on from DATHIT010000083.1 coordinate 554, forward strand.
ACCGTCTCCCCCGCCGGACCTGTCCTCGCCGGCACCCATGGCCTCGGGCTGCTCTCCCTGGGCGCCACCACCAGGGAGGGCTTCGACGTGCTGGCCCACCACTGGAACGTGGTGGAGACGGAGGCGGCCAGACACGGCCGGACCACCAACCGGTCGAGCTGGCGGCTGGTCGGCCCGATGCACATCGCGGAGACCAAGCAGCAGGCCATCGAGGACGTGCGCTACGGCTTCGACCAGTTCTGCGACTACACCCAGCGCACCCTGGCGCTGCCCACGTTCCGCGCCGAGGGAAACACCTTCGAGGAGCGGGTGGCCTGGATCAACGAGACCGGCCTGGGCGTGATCGGCACCCCGGACGAGGCGATCACCCAGATCCAGCGGCTGGTCGACCAGTCCGCCGGCGGCTTCGGCTGCTACATGATGATGCAGCACGACTGGGCCAACTGGGAGGCCACCCAGCGCCACTACGAGCTGTTCGCCCGGCACGTGATGCCGGCCTTCCAACCCTCACAGCGGCGACTGCTGGCCGCCGAGCAGTGGGCCCGCAGTCGGCACGGCGAGCTGGACGCGAAGAACGGCGCGGCGATTCAGGCCTGGTCGGACAAGTACTTGGCGGAGCGCAAGGCCGAACAGGAAGCAACCGCCGACCAATCCTGACCCCGTCCGCCTCCGATCAGCGCTCGCGGGCCGGGCGCTACCGTCCCGACGCCACAGACCGCACGTCCACGCCGCGGAGGGTGCGCACTCTGTGGCGTGGACGTCGAGTCTGTGGCGTAGCGCGCTCCCCAGTTGCCCGCGGCTCCCCAGTTGGGTGAAGACCCTCGGCGAGATCGCCGGCTACTGGTTGTAACCGGTCCCGGAGGTGGCCGGCCTCGTTCATGCGAATGGCCGCCGGCCCGCGCGGTGCGCGTGAGCGGCCCGTTCCGTTCGCGGCGAGCCGCCGCTGAGCTGGGTGATCACCACTCTCGCTGTTATCACGAGATGACTATCTGTGCTCAAGCTGGCCGCGATCTATCACTGGCTGTGGTGAATCTTCGAACACTAGTGATCGTTAGCAACTATTCTCCCGATGCAGGCTGTTACTAGCGGGACTGGATGGGCTCATCGTTATTGATGTGGTACGTGGGGACTGAGAGGGTGACCGGCGGCCGCCCCGTTGTGGGGAAAGCCGGAATTCGAAAAGTGGCGCAGGGTCGCGCGAGATTTGGCCCGTGGAGGGAAAGGACTCAGGACATGACCACGCGGCCCACCTCAAGCGCCAGGCTGATTCGCGCGGTTCGCGCCGGTCGCTCCGCCGGCCCTCGGCTGCCGCTGGTTATGCCGTTCGGCTCGCTGCTCGCTGGTTTTCTGGTTGCGGTGAGCGCCGCTTCCTCCCCCAATGGGGCGTCATCCATTTGGGATACAGCGCCTTCGCAGATCCACCTTCAGACACTTTCAGCAACCGCGGTTTCGGCTCCTTCGGACATCGGAGCGCCCGAGGTGCCTTCGGACAGCGGACCCCCCGAGGTGCCGGCGGATGGTGGCGCATCGAGCGCCGCGCAAGCCCGGGCCGAGGCCGCCGCGGCGGCAGCCGAAGCGGCCGCCGCCGCATCCATGCAGAAGGCCGAAGCGGCGGCGGCGGCTCGGGCGGCGGCGAGCGATCCCGGGCCCTCGGGAACAGTGCCCGACGCCCCCGCGCGTGCCGGAACCGTGCCCCACGAAACCGCGCCCGCCGGAACAATGCCCGACCTTCCCTCGCCCTCCGACACCGCGCCCGCCGGGACCATGCCCGACCTTCCCTCGCGCGCCGGAACCGCGCCCGACGAAACCACGCCCGCCGGGACCATGCCCGACCTTCCGGCACACGTTGGAACCGTGCCCGACGAAACCGCCGCCGGAGCGACCACCGGAACAGCCGCAACCGCACCCGCCGGAACCGCCGCCGGCGCGCCCACCGTTACCCAGCCGGCGGAGGGCCCCGGCCCGGCGGCCGGCCGGCGGGCCGGAGCGGAGCAGGTGCGGCCGGCCGCGGTTCCCGCCGCGCCGATGCCGCCTGCCGTCCCGGGACCGCCGGCGCCGCCCGCTGTGCCGTCCCCACCGCCGGTTCCGGCGCCGCCCCCGGTGCCTACTCCGGTCGGCCCCTCGCTCGCCGGTCCGCCCGTCGCCGCTCCGGCTCCCGCCGCCCCGGGCCTGCCCGCCGGGGTTCCGACTGCCGGGCCCGCACTGCCGGCAACGCCTGCCCTATCCGGTCCGCCCGCCTCGCCCGGTACGCCCGTCCTGCCCGGTACCGCCGCCGCCCCGGCGGCGCCCGGAGTCGCTCCGGCTCAGGCGCTCCCCGTACCGGGGCTACCCAGCCGGGTGCCCGCGGCCTGCGCCCAGTCCTGGGGCGTGAACGCGAGCAGCGCGCTGTGGGTGCCCGACACGCCCACCCACTCCAACCTGTGCGGCGCGGGCGCGGTCCGCCCCGCGCCGGTCGCCGTGACCTGCACGAAGCGGGCCGACGGAGCAAACCTGCAGGCCACACTGGACACAGCCGTACCCGGCGACCGGGTCTGCGCCACCGGCAACTCGCCGTCGCGGCTCCGGGTCACCCGCTCAGGCAGTCCGACAGCACCCATCCTGGTGCTCGGCGACGGCGCCGCCACCGTCAAGGGCCTCGAGGTGAAGGCCGACAACGTGGTCATCGCCGGGCTGAACCTGACCGGAGCGGCCGCCCCAGGCGCGGAGCTGACCGGCACCGGCATCACCCTGGTGAACAACACCATCACCGCGCCCCGAGGCGGCGACGGCGACGGCATCCGGTTCTTCGGCAACAACTTGCGGATCCTGCACAACACGGTCAGCGATGTGAAGAATCTGAATGGCGCGCACGCCGACTGCATGCAGACGTACGCGACGAACTCCCCGCCGAGCCAGCACGTGCTCATCGACAGCAACCGGTGCGAGAAAATCGACAACCAGTGCCTGATCGCCGAAGGGCCGAACAGCAGTGCGGGCGACGGGAGCGGCAAGGGCCGCAGCTCGGACATCGTCTTCACGCACAACTTCTGCGACTCGCAGGCATCCCAGGCGGTCATGATCGACGACGTGCAGAACGTCTCGGTGACGCACAACAACATCGTCGGCGGCAACCAGAAGGCGTTCGCCTTCGACAACAAGTCCACCGGCGCGAAGGTCAGCGGAAACATCCTCGGGCTGCACATCGGATTCGAGGTCGGCATGGACAAAACGTCCAAGCTCGGTTACCTGGGCCCCCTCATCGGCGGCCTACCGTAAAGCCCGCGAGTCGGCGCTCTCAGCACACTGTGTCGCGCGTTTCAGCACACCCGAGCCCAACGCGCCGCGCGTCGGTACCGGCAAAACAGCGGGGCAGGTAACGGCCGCCCAGACCGGCCGCATCCGAGACCAGCGGTGCTGGGTCTGTGCCAGCTGTAGGGCAGCCGGTCAGGCGCGGGTGAGGTATTCGCCAGTGCGGGTGTCTACCTTGATCCGGTCGCCGTTGTTCACAAACAGCGGCACCTTGACGATCTTGCCCGTCTCCAGGGTGGCCGGCTTGGTCGCACCGGAGACGCGGTTGCCCTGCACGCCGGGCTCCACGTCGGTGACGGTGAGCTCCACCGAGGCGGGCAGCTCCGCGCCGACGATCTCGGTGCCGTAGAACCGCAACGCCGGGGTCATCTCCGGGAGCAGGTAATCGGCGATGTCCTCGACCACCTCGCGGGGCACGTCGAGCTGCTCGAAGTTCTCCTGGTCCATGAAGACGTAGTTGTCGCCGTCGTTGTAGAGGAACTGCAGTTCCTTGGTCTCGATGATGGCCTGCTCGACCCGCTCACCGGCCCGGAACGTACGGTCCACCACCGCGCCGTTGCGCACGTTCTTCAACTTGGTGCGGACGAACGCGCCGCCCTTGCCGGGCTTGACGTGCTGGAACGTGACCACGTTGAACAGCCCGTCCGATAGATCCAGACTGATGCCACCCTTGAAGTCGGAGGTGCTGATCTGCGGCATTACGCGGTCTCCCAGAAAGCTGTACGAAGCGCCGGCAAAGGCGCGGACTCACCCTGCATCGTAGGGCAGTGGGCACACGACGTCGCCGGCGGCAATTCGATGTCCGGTAAACGCCCCGTCGGTTGAACCGCGGTGCTGGGCACCGTTCCAACGGCCCAGGGGCAGACTTCAGGTGATGCGCCTGCCGCCGGACCTGCCCGACCTCCCCGTCCGAGGGGCCCTGGACGCGGTCACCGGCACGCTCGCCGAACACGGCACCGCGGTGCTGGTCGCGCCGCCGGGTACCGGGAAAACCACGCTGGTCCCGTTGGCTCTGGGCGCGCAGAACCAGGGGAAGGTGCTGGTCGCCGAGCCGCGCAGGCTCGCCGCGCGGGCAGCCGCCGCGCGAATGGCGGCGCTACTCGGCGAACCGGTCGGGCAGACGGTCGGATACTCCGTGCGCGGAGACGCCAAGACGTCCGCGCGCACTCGGATCGAGGTGGTGACCTCCGGGCTGCTGCTGCGCAGGCTGTCCGGCGATCCCGAGCTCACCGGGGTGGCCGCTGTGCTGCTGGACGAGTGCCACGAACGGCACCTCGACGCCGACCTGCTGCTCGCCCTGCTGCTGGACGCCCGCGCGGGGCTGCGACCGGACCTTCGGCTGCTCGCCACCTCGGCCACCGTGGCCACCGGGCGGCTGGCCGCCATCCTCGGCGGCGGGCCCGGCGGCGAGGACCCGGCGCCGGTGCTGGAGGTGGCCGCGCGGATGTTCCCGGTGAGCGTGGCGCACTTCCCGCCCGCGCGGGGCGAGCGGATCGAGGCGTGCGTGGCCCGCGCCGTGCGGACCGCGCTCGCCGAAGCCGCGGGTGAGGACAACCGTGACGTGCTGGCGTTCCTGCCCGGCGTCGCGGAGATCCGGCGGACGGCCGCCGCGCTGTCCGGGGTGGACGCCGATGTGCTGGCGCTGCACGGGCGGCTTCCGGCCGGCGAGCAGGATGCCGCGCTGCGTCGGGGTCCTCGGCGCCGCGTGGTGCTGGCCACCGCGGTGGCGGAGTCGAGCCTGACCGTGCCCGGGGTGCGCGCGGTGGTGGACGCGGGGCTGGCCAGGACTCCGAGGGTGGACCATCGTCGCGGGCTCGCCGGGCTGGTCACCGTGCGGGTGTCGGCGGCGGTGGCCGAGCAGCGGGCCGGGCGGGCCGGTCGGGAGGCCCCGGGGCGGGTGTACCGCTGCTGGCCGGAGGGCGAGCTGCTGACCCGCTACCCGGAGCCGGAGATCCGCACCGCCGACCTGACCCGGCTCGCCCTCGACCTGGCCTGCTGGGGCACCCCCGACGGCGCCGGCCTGCGCTGGTGGGACCCGCCGCCGGAGGGTCCGCTGCGCGCCGGCCAGGAGGTGCTGCGGGCGCTGGGCGCGATCGACGGCGAGAGCGGCGGAGTCACCGAGCGGGGGCGGCGGATGGCCGGGCTCGGCCTGCACCCCCGGTTGGCCCGCGCCCTGCTCGACGGTGCGGCGCTGGTCGGCGCCCGCGCCGCGGCCGAGGTAGTCGCGCTGCTGGACGACGACACGCTCGCCTCGGGCGCTGAGGTCGACGTCGAGCTGGCGCGTCTGCGGTCCGGGGCGGCACCAGGGTCCGGGCGGTGGCGAGGCGAGGTCTCCCGACTGGTCAGGCTGCTGGGAACCGGTCGGCCGGCCCGGGGCGGAAGGGATGGCGCAAAAGATGATGGCCGGGCCGGGGCTGATGCGTCCCTGGTGGTGGCGCTGGCTCAGCCGGAGCGGCTGGCCCGGCGCCGGGCGGTCGGTTCGCCGCTGTACCTGATGGCCGGGGGCACCGGGGTCGAGCTCCCGGCGGGCAGCCCGCTCGCCGCCGCGGAGTGGATCGCGGTGGCCGTGGCCGACCGTGCGCCCGGCGCGGAGAACGCCAAGGCGCGCCTCGCCGCCGTCGCCGACCAGCAGCTCGCCGAACTCGCCGCGCCCGCTCTGATCAGCGAGGGCGACGAGGTGCGCTGGCAGGCGGGCGGGGACGTGGTGGCCCGGCACGTGCGGAAACTGGGCTCGATCGTGCTGGCCGAGCGTCGGCTGGCCCACCCCGACCAGGGTGCGGTGCGCGTGGCGCTGCTCGACGGCCTGCGCACCGAGGGCACCGGGCTGCTGCGCTGGACAGATGCCGCGCGCCGGCTCAGCGACCGGCTCAACACCCTGCACCGGGTGCTCGGGCCGCCGTGGCCGGACGTGTCCGACGACGCGCTGCTGGCCGACCCGGACCGCTGGTGGACCGGCCAGCTGCGCACCGCCCGCACCAGGGCGGACCTCGCCCGTGTCGACGCCGCCGCCGTGCTGCGCGCCACCCTGGGCTGGAAGCAGGCCGCGGACCTGGACGAGCTGGCCCCGGAGCGGATCACCGTGCCGACCGGCTCTCGGATCGCCCTCGACTACTCCGCAGACCAGCCGGTGCTCGCCGTCCGGGTCCAGGAAGTCTTCGGCTGGACGGCCACCCCGACCGTCGCCGGCGGGCGGCTGCCGGTGGTGCTGCACCTGCTTTCCCCCGCCGGCCGCCCCGCCGCCGTCACCGCCGACCTCGCCTCGTTCTGGACCGGCGGCTACCCCCAGGTCCGCGGCGAGCTGCGCGGCCGGTACCCGAAACACGAATGGCCCGAGGATCCGATGGCGGCCACGCCCACCCGAAGGCCCCGCCGGCGCTGACCGCGGCGGCGGCTAGGCTGCCTCATGATCACCACACCGGCGCCGAGTCATGGCCGGGCAAGAACGGGACCGCGGGCGGCGGCCAAATATCGTGGGCTGGCCGTCGGGATGACGCTGGTCGCCACCGCGGGGCTGACCGGCTGCGGCGGTAACGGGGCGGCTCCCTGGGCGGCGCCGAGCTCGGTAGCCAGCGCCGCGTCTCCGGCCGCCACACCCCAGGCCGAGCCCGACACAACCGAGCCCGACACAACCACACCCGGAACAGCCGCGCCGGTCACGCCCGGGTGCAAGGCGGCCGACCTCACTCTCGCGCTGGTCGAGGGCGACGGCGGCGCGGGCATGAGCCAGAACCGGCTGGACCTCCAGTTCACCAACAAGTCCCGGAATCCGTGCACGCTCTGGGGGTCACCCGGGGTGTCCTTCGTGACCGGGGACAACGGCCAGCAGGTCGGTGACCCGGCCCAACGGGAAGACCGGAGCAAAGGCAGGCCCGTCACAGTCGCGCCGGGGCAGAACGTCAAGAGCCCGCTGCGGATCGTGCACGCCGAGGCCTACCCACCGGAGCAGTGCCGACCTGTGCAGGCACGGGGGCTGCGCGTCTACGCCCCTGGTGACACCGCCGCCATGTTCATCCAGTCCCCACAACAGGCGTGTTCCGCGCCGGGCAAGTCCACGCTCTCGGTCGGCGTGGTCCAAGCGTGAGCCTGCGGCGCTGACCGAGAGCGGGCGACCGAGCTGACGGCGGACTAGCTCGCGGCGGCGACCGGGGCCAGGGCCGACGGCAGGAACAGGTTGCCGCGCAGGCTGCCCCGGGCGGTGCGCGCCGCGACGATCCCCCAGGCGGCGACCAGCCCGAGGTAGCCGATGCCGGCGACCCAGGCCAGGGCGGTCGCCCCGGTGTGCACGGCGAGCGCGCTGGTTCCGGTGACCATGGTGCCCACCGGGAAGGTGAACGACCACCAGGTGAGCGAGAACGGCAGGCCGTCCCGGGCGCAGCGGATGGTGACCGCCACGGCGATGGCCACCCAGAGCAGCCCGAACCCGAACACCGGCAGGCCGTACACCAGCCCGAACGCCGCGAACGCCTCGGCGTACGGCGCGGGCAGCACCAGGTGCGCCACCCCGCCCAGGCCGTTGGCCGCGGTGACCGACTGGCCGAGCCAACCCAGCACGATCCACAACGTGGGCACCATCCTGGCCGGGCCGACCCGGTGCATGGTCAGCCGCTGCCAGATCAGCGTGGTCACGATCATCGAGGCGAGCAGGCCCAGGCCGAACATCGCGTAGCAGGCCACCAGCATGGTCAGTCGGGCCTGGCCGGGTGCCGCGTACGGGACCAACAGCGCCCCGCTCGCCGCCGACACCATGGGCGGCACGATCGGCATCAGCCAGCCGCCGAACGCCGACTCGCTGGTCAGATGGAACCGGGTGAACATCAGGTACGGGATGCTCACCGCCGAGACCAGCCCGGCCACTGTCCCCACTAACCACAGCGCCCAGGACAGCTCGACCGCCAGGCCGCCGAGCAGGCCCTGCCCGAGCAGCAGGGTGCCCGTGCCGACGGTGAGCAGCGCCATCGGCGGAGCCCCGTAGAACTGCGCCATGACCGGGTCGGCGGCGTGCCCACGGGCGTTCTCGCGGTGGCGCGTCCAGTGCACCGCCCACGCCCCGCACAGCCCGACCAGCAGCACCGAGGCGAGCAACCAGACCACCGTCGCCGCGGCCCGCAGGTCGGGCACCTGGAACGGCAGGGTCACCGCCGCGTTCGCCACGATGCCGGTGCCCATCACCGAGGCGAACCAGTTCGGGCCCAGGTTGGCAAACGCGGCGGACGGCCGGGGCAGGTCTCGGAGCAGCCCGGATCGGAACAGCGGGTGAGCGGGCCTCGGTGCGGCGGTGGTGGTCATATCTCGATGCTGCGCGCGCGGGGGTGGCCGGGCACCGACCGCGATGCGAGGTACCCACAATGTGAGTTTGTGAGTCGTCTAGCCTGAACTGGTGCCGTTGTCCGCGCACGTCCCAGAGCTCGGCTCGCTCGAGCTGCTGCTCGCCGTGGCCCGCACCGGCAGCCTGGGCGCCGCCGGCCGGGAGCTCGGGCTCACCCAGCAGGCGGTGTCCGCCCGGGTGCGGACCATCGAGCGGCTGATCGGCGTGCCGATGGTCGCCCGGGGTCCGCGAGGTAGCCAGCTCACCGAGTCCGGCGCGTTGGTGGCCGACTGGGCCAGAGCGGTGCTCGCGGCCGCCGAGAAGCTGGACGCCGGGATCGCCGCGCTGCGTGGCGAGCGGGACGCGCACCTGACCGTGGCGTCCAGCCTCACCGTCGCCGAGTACCTGCTCCCCGGCTGGCTGGCGGCGCTGCGGGCCGCGCAGCTGGCCTCCGGGACGGTGCCGGCGACGGTCCGGCTCGGGGTGCACAACAGCGAGCGGGTGGCCGCGTTGGTGCTTGCCGGCGAGGCCGGGGTGGGCTTCGTGGAGGGCCCCGACGTGCCCGCCGGGCTGTCCGCGCACCCGGTCGGCACCGACGAGTTGGTGCTGGTCGTGGCGCCAGGGCACCGGTGGACGCGACGGTCCCGGCCGCTTCGTCCCGCCGAGCTGGCCGGCACCCCGCTGGTGGCCAGGGAGGCCGGGTCCGGCACCCGGCGGGTGCTGGAGTCCGCGCTGGCCGCCGTGCTCCCCGCCGGGACCGAGCTGACCGCGCCGACCCTGGAGCTGTCCTCCACCGCCTCGATCCGCGGCGCTGTACTGGCCGGCGCCGGCGCCGGCGCAGCGGTGCTGTCCGACCTGGCCGTACGGGACGACCTGGCCACCGGGCGGCTGGTCCAGGTGGCCGTCGAGGGCCTGTCCCTGCGCCGGGTGCTGCGCGGGGTGTGGGCAGGCGGCCCGACCCCCGCCGGCCCTGCCCGCGACCTGCTACGCATCGCGGGTGCGCCCACCTGACCGCGACACCCGTCTGACCGCGCCTTCGTGCCGCCACCTGACCGCCCCAGCTGCCTGACCGCGCCTCCCCCCTGACTCCACCCCTGAAACGCCCACCTCACTGGTCAACTCATCGCCGACTAGGCGCGGGTCCGCCGCCCCACTTCGCATGCCGGAGGCACACTTCGCACACCGCACGCACTATGCGAAGTGTGCGCTAGGTATGCGAAGTGCCGGGACGACCTGCGGCTCCGCCTGCCCGGTCAGCTCCGCCCGCCCGGCCCACCTGACCGCGACAATGCCCCGTCCACAGCCAGCGGCTACCCGGTTGAGGCGGAGTAGCGCTCGCGCAGGAGTGCCTTGGCCACCTTGCCGCTGGGGGTCACCGGCAGTTCGTCGACGAACTCAACCTGGCGGGGCACCTTGTAGTCGGCCAGCCGCTCCGCGCAGAACGCGATGAGCACCTCGGCGCTGACCTGATGGCCGGGGCGCAGCTGCACGTAGTAGCGGCCGACCTCGCCGAGCAGCCGGTCCGGCACCCCGATGCCGGCCGCCATGGCCACCCCGGGGTGCGCGGTCAGCACGTTCTCCACCTCGACCGGGTACACGTTGTAGCCGCCCTGCAGGAACATCTCCTTGCGCCGGCCTCGGATGCTCAGGTGGCCGTCAAGGTCGGCGGCCACGATGTCGCCGGTGGCCACCCAGCCGCCCGGGAGGAACACCTCGGCGGTCGCCTCCGGCAGTCCCCAGTATCCGGCGGCGGTGCCCGGGCCGCGCACCAGCAGCTCGCCTTCCCCGCCCGGCGTGACGTCGGCGCCGTCCGGGCCAACCACCCGGGCCTCGACCCCGTGCAGCGGGGTGCCCAGGGTGCGGGCCGCGGTGTCCAGGTCGTCGTCCCGGCCGGACATCACGCAGGCGCCGGACACCTCGGACAGCCCGTACAGATTGAACAGCCGGGCGTTCGGGAAGCCCTTGGCGATCGCGGCGCACAGCGTCGGGTCGGCGTTGGCCCCGCCGACCATGGTCAGCCGGACCGAGCTGGTGTCCCGACCCGGGAACGACTGGTGACCCAGCACCAGGGCGAACATGGTGGGTACTCCGCCGAAGAACGTGGCGCGGTGTTGCTCGATGGCGTCCAGCGCGGTGGCCGGGGAGAACGCCGAGGCCAGCACCAGCTGCGAGCGACCCAGCAGCGCGCTGGTCACCGAGCAGGTGAGCCCGCCGACGTGGCTGAGCGGCATCGCGCTGAAGTAGACGTCGTCCGGGCCGGTGCCGAGTCGGCGGGCCTGCGCGGAGCCGGCGCCGAGCAGGCTGGCATGGGTCAGCACCGCGCCCTTTGGCTTGCCGGTGGTGCCCGAGGTGTACAGGATCACCGCCGGGTCGGCCGGCCGGACCCTGGCCGCCCGCCGCTCCAGGTCGGCCTCATCCGCGGGGTCGACCGGCAGCGCGGCGTACGGCTCGCCGGCGCCGGTGCCGCCCAGGAACAGCACGTGCTCGACGGTCGGCACCCTGGACCGGAAGCCCGGGTAGAAGGCCTCGAAGTCCACCTCGCCGGCCTTCGCGGCGGTGACCACCAGCCGGACCCGGGCCTGGTTGAGCATGTACTCCAGCTCGGTGGCCCGGTAGCGCACGTTCAGGGTGACCACCACGACGCCGAGCCGGGCCGCCCCGAAGAACAGCTCCAGCCACTCCGCCTGGTTGGCCGCGGCCACCGCGATCCGGTCGCCGGGGCCGATCCCCCTGGCCAGCAGCCCGGCGGCGACGCGCCGGCTGCGCCGCTCCAGCTGGGCGAACGTCACCGTCTCCTCCGTGGCGCGGTCGGAGGCGCAGTGCAGGAAGGCCCGGTCAGGCAGCTCGGCGGCGACCGCCCGCAGCAGCTTCGGATAGGTACCGCGTCCCGAGCCCGCCATGCCGGGCAGCCTAATGACGGCGGCGACACATACGGTAAATCAATGCCGGACTACTCATACGTGCGCGACGGCGCGGAGATCTACCGGCGGTCGTTCGCCACCATCCGGGCCGAGGCGGACCTGTCCGGGTTTCCCGCCGACCTGGCCACCGTGGCCGTCCGGATGATCCACACCTGCGGCATGACCGACCTGCCAGCGGACCTGGCCTGCTCCCCGGACGTGGTGGCCAAGGGGCGCGCGGCGCTGGCCGCCGGCGGTCCGGTGCTGTGCGACACGAACATGGTGGCCTCGGGCGTCACCCGTCGGCGGTTGCCGGCCGACAACGAGGTGGTGTGCCTGCTCGGCGACCCGGCGGTGCCGGAGCTGGCCGCCCGACTGGGCACCACCCGGACCGCGGCGGCGGTGGACCTGTGGATGGATCGGCTGGCCGGCGCCGTGGTCGCCATCGGCAACGCACCCACCGCGCTGTTCCGGCTGCTCGAGCTGATCGACGCCGGGGCGCCGGTGCCGGCCGCGGTGATCGGCGTCCCGGTCGGGTTCATCGGCGCTGCCGAGTCGAAGCGCGCCCTGGCCGAGCACCCCGCCGGCCTGCCGCACCTGGTGGTGCACGGCCGTCGCGGCGGCAGCGCCCTGGCCGCCGCCGCCATCAACGCCATCGCCAACCCCGTCGAGTAACCCGTGAGTGGTTAGCGTTGCTACGGGTTGAGGGCGGCGGCGAGCCAGCGGGTGGCACCGGCCACGGTGGTCTCGACCGGGACGCCGGCGGGCAGCGGCGGGCGGGACTGGATCACTACCGGGATGCCCAGCTCGGCGGCGGCGGGCAGCTTGGCGGCGGTCATCTCACCGCCGCTGTCCTTGGTGACCAGCACGTCGATCCGGTGCTCGCGCAGCAGCGCCCGCTCGCCGTCCAGGGTGAACGGGCCACGGGCCAGCAGCGGGCACATCCACTTCGGCGTCGGCGGCTCCGGCGGGTCCACCGAGCGCACCAGGAACCAGTGCTCGTCCAGCCCGGCGAACGCGGCCAGCCCGCCCCGGCCGGTGGTCAGGAACACCCGCCGGCCCAGTGCGGGCAGTGCCGAGGCGGCGGCGGTCAACGTGGGCACCCAGTGCCAGTCGTCCCCCTCGGCGGGGCTCCAGCCGGGGCGGCGCAGCACCAGCAGCGGGACACCCAACGCCGCGGTGGCGGCGGCCGCCGACGCGCTCATGGTGGCCGCGAACGGGTGGGTCGCGTCGACCACGGCGGCGACCCGCTCGGCGCGCAGGTAGTCCGCCAGCCCGGGAGAGCCGCCGAAGCCGCCCACGCGCACTTCGCCGGGCGGCGGCACCGGCGCCCGCACCCGCCCGGCCAGCGAGGACACCACGCTCAGCCGGGGGTGGCCGACCAGTTCGGCGGCCAGCCGGCGGGCCTCCCCGGTGCCGCCCAGGATGAGCACCCGCATCGGCCCATCGTGGCGCACCGGGTGGTTCCGCGCGATACCCGGAGATACCGGTCACCACCGTCTGCGGGGCCCGAACAGACCTGGGTACTCTGCGGTCACCGCGGTGATGCGGGCTCACCCTGCCTGACCGCCGCGGACCCTAGATCTCGCGGATCGGAAGGAACCTCCTGTGGCACGCTCCGTCAACGTCACCGTCACTGGTGCGGCGGGTCAGATCGGCTACGCACTGCTGTTCCGGGTCGCCTCCGGTCAGCTGCTCGGCCCGGACACCCGGGTCAGCCTGCGACTGCTGGAGATCCCGCAGGCGGTCAAGGCCGCCGAGGGCACCGCGATGGAGCTGCAGGACAGCGCGTTCCCGCTGCTGGACTCCATCGACATCTACGACGACGCCAAGTCCGCCTTCGACGGCGTCAACGTCGGGCTGCTGGTCGGCGCCCGGCCCCGTACCAAGGGCATGGAGCGGGGCGACCTGCTCGAGGCCAACGGCGGCATCTTCAAGCCGCAGGGCGAGGCGATCAACGCCGGCGCGGCCGACGACGTGCGGATCCTGGTGGTCGGCAACCCGGCCAACACCAACGCGCTGATCGCCCAGTCGCACGCCCCGGACGTACCGGCCGAGCGGTTCACCGCGATGACCCGGCTGGACCACAACCGGGCGATCTCCCAGCTGGCCACCAAGCTGAGCGTGCCGGTGTCCGACATCGTGAAGCTGACCATCTGGGGCAACCACTCGGCCACCCAGTACCCCGACCTGTTCCACGCCGAGGTCGGCGGGCGCAACGCGATCGAGGCGGTCAACGACCTGGACTGGGTGCGGGACACCTTCATCCCGACGGTGGCCAAGCGCGGCGCGGCGATCATCGAAGCCCGCGGTGCGTCCTCGGCGGCGTCGGCCGCGAACGCCGCGCTGGACCACGTCTACGACTGGGTGAACGGCACCCCGGACGGCGACTGGACCTCGATGGGCATCCCCTCGGACGGCTCCTACGGCGTGCCGGAGGGGCTCATCTCCTCGTTCCCGGTGGTCTGTCGGGGCGGCCAGTACGAGATCGTGCAGGGGCTGGAGATCGACGACTTCTCCCGGGAGCGGATCGACGCCTCGGTGGCCGAACTCGCCGAAGAGCGCGACGCGGTCCGCTCGCTCGGGCTCATCTGAGGCCCGGGCTGATCTAAGGCCCGGGCTGGGTGGCGCGTCCCCGCTGTTACCCAACTGCACACCAGGTATGTCCGATCACGGATCCACCGGCCTGGCGTGCAGTTCGTACACAACCGACAGGCGGGCGCGCCACCCGAGCCGGGTCGGCCGCCAGGCAGCGGGCGCCCACCGGAGTCAGCAGGGCGCGGCCGGCGCCCGGCGGCGCGAGCCGGGCTGTGTGAGCCCTCCACCGGTGGCACACTCCACGGTATGGCGGACATGAGCCGGTGAAGACGCTAACCGACCGAGCACACCTGTCCTTCGCCCTCGACCTGCACCGCGCCCTGGCACCTGATCCGGGGCGCACCGCGTGCTGGTCGCCGTTCTCGGTGGCCAGTGCGCTCGGCCTGGTCGCCAAGGGCGCGGCAGGGGTGACCAGGGAGGAACTGGTCGGGCTGCTGCTCGGGGACCCCTCGGCCGAACCGGAGCGGCTGTTCGACCTACTGGCCGCGGCCACGCGGTTGGACACCACCGGGGAGCACGAGGACACGCCGGTGCTCGCGGTGGCCGACACACTCTGGGCCGACCAGTTGATCACCGTCCGGGAGTCCTTCGCCGAGGAACTCGCCCGGATGCCGAGCGGCGCGGTGCGCAACGCGCCGTTCCGCACCGACCCGGAGGGCGCCCGGGCACTGATCAACTCCGACGTCGCGCGGACCACCCGGGACCTGATCCCCGAGCTGCTGCCACCCGGGGTGATCGACCCGGACACGGTGGCGGCCGTGGTGAACGCGCTGTACCTGAAGGTCGCCTGGAGGCACCGGTTCGACCAGGACGGCACCCGACCGGAGCCGTTCCATGCACCTGGCGGCCCGCTGCGGGTACCGACCATGCGGCTGGCCGAGCGGGTCGGCTACGCGGCCCGCCCCGGGTGGCGGATGGTCGCGCTGCCCGCGGTCGGCGGGGTGCAGGCCACCGTGCTGCTGCCGGACGGCGACCTGGCCGAGGCGGAACGCTCGCTGGACGCCGACTCGCTCGCGACGCTGCTGTCCGCGCCCGAGCCGCGCAAGGTGCGGCTGACGCTGCCCCGGCTGAGGCTGTCCACCCGCGCGGAGCTGACCCAGGTGCTCAACGCGCTTGGCGTGCGCACCATATTCACCCGGGACGCCGACCTGAGCGGGATCAGCCCGGATCCGCTCGCTGTGCAGGCGGTCCTGCACGAGGCCGTGCTCAAGGTGGACGAGCAGGGTCTGGAGGGCGCCGCGGCCACCGCGGTGATGATCCGGCTGATGTCGGCGGACACCCAGCGGCCGGTCGAGATCCGGGTGGACCGGCCGTTCCTGCTGCTGGTCCGGCACACGGGGACGGGCGCGATCTACTTCCTGGCACGGGTGACGAATCCGGGCACCGCTAGCTGAACACCGGCCTCAGCCGAGCAGCACCACCGCGAGCGCGCGGGCCCGCCGGGCCGGCCCGAGGTGGCCGAGCGCCTGGGCGGAGGCGTAGACGCCCTCCATGAGCAGCGAGAGGTGGTCGGCCAGCTCGCCCGGGTCAGCCACCGGCGCGGTGACGGCAAACCGCTCGGCCAGCTCCCCCATCCGCTGCCGCACCCAGGCCTTCATCTCGATCGCGACCTGCCGGGCCGGGTGCTCGGGATCCGGGAACTCGGCCAGCGCCATCAGGAACGGGCAGCCCCGGCAGAGGTGCGGCTGCACCTGCTCGGCGAGGGCGTCGAACACGGCCAGGATCTGCTCCCTGGGCGAGGCTCCCCCGGACGCGGCGGCGGCCTCGAACCACTCCCGGTAGAGCCGGAACGCCCGCTCGATGTACGCGGTGACCAGATCGTCCTTGGAGGCGAACAGACGGTAGAGCGTGGTCGGCGCGATGCCGGCTTCGGCGGCCACCCGGTCTACTCCGGTGGCGCGGATGCCGTGCCAGTAGAACAGCTCATGGGCGACCTCGAGCACGTGTTGCCTGGTCTGCTCCGCTGAGCGCCGCAATGGCCTTGTCCCGTTCGCTCGCTGCTGAGTACATTGTGCCCCTTGTTAGGGATCGTTCCCTAACAAGGCATGCGAGGGGTCGCAATGATCATCCGAATGGTCTCCTGTCTGGTTGCCCTGGCGGTCGCGGCGGCCCTGTCGGGATGCGCGGGCGGGCAGCCGGCGGCGCCGGTCGGATCCTTCTCCTCGGACAACCCCGGCTCGGTCAACATCCACTGGGTTTCCGCGCCGGACGGGTTGGTGCTGGTGGACGGGCTGCGCACGCTGTCCGACGCCCGCCGCGCGCTCACCCAGATCCAGGCCACCGGCCAGCCGGTGGCGGCCATCCTGGTCACCCACCCACACCCGGACCACGTCGGCGGCATCGGCGAGTTCGACCGGGCGTACCCGGAGGCGCCGATCTACGCGAACACGGCCACCGCCGAGTTCATCCGCACAGATCCGCTCGGCTTCTACGCCCTGACCCACCAGCAGCTCGGCGACGACCACCCCGCGAAGCCGGTCGTGCCGGACCACACCGTCGCCCCGGGGGCCCCCGTCGACATCGCCGGCCTGCACCTGGAGACCGCCGAGTTCGGCGCGGGCGAGGCGGTCGCCGCCGTGGCCTACTACCAGCCGGACAGCGCCGCGCTGTTCGCCGGCGACCTGGTGGGCAACCGGGTCACCCCGGCGCTGTTGGAGGGGCACACCTGCGGCTGGCTGACCAGCCTCGATCAGCTCCGCGCGCGCTTCCCGGACGCGCGCATCCTCTACCCCGGGCACGGTGCCCCCGGCGACCCGGCCGCCCTGATCGACGCACAGCGCGAGTACCTGCGCACCTTCCGGCAGCTCACCCGCCCGACGGTTGCCGAGGGCTCCCCCGGTGGCGGCGAGGTGACCGCCGACGAGCAGCGCTCGATCATCGGCAAGCTGGATCGGCGCTACCCGAACTACCCAAGGGTTGCCTCGCTACCCAACATCCAGGAGCTGAACATCGCCGCCGTGGCCACCGAGCTGCGCGGCGAGAACAGCGCCGCTCTGGCCCCCGCCTGCCAACCCTGATCCCAGGAGCGCCCATGTATCTCGTCACCGGATCGACCGGGAACGTCGGAGCCGAGCTGGTCCGCGCGCTGATCCGGGCCGGCGCGGCGGTCCGGGCCTTGACCAGGGCTGACACCGGCAAGCCGACGCCCGCCGGCGTTCAGCTGGCGGTCGGCGACCTGAACCGGCCGGAGACGCTGCACGACGCGCTGGCCGGGGTGCGCGGGGTGTTTCTGCTGCCCGGCTACCAGGACATGAAGGGGCTGCTGGCCGAGGCGGCGTCCGCCGGCGTGCAGCGGGTGGTGCTGCTGTCCGGCAGCTCCGCCGACGGCGACCAGAGCAACGCGATCACCCGCTACATGAGCGCCTCGGAAGCCGCCGTGCACGGCTCCGGGCTGGCTTGGACGGTGCTGCGGCCCAGCGCGTTCATGTCCAACACCCTGGAGTGGGTGCCGCAGCTGCGCGCCGGGGACCTGGTGCGCGCGCCGTTCGCCGAGGTCCGCGCGGCCACCGTGGACCCGGCCGACATCGCGGCGGTCGCGGCGCTGGCCCTGCACGACCCCGGGCACGCCGACCAGACCTACCGGCTCACCGGGCCCGAGGCGCTGCTGCCCGCCGAACGGGTCGCCGTTCTGGCCGAGGTGCTGGGCCGCCCGCTGCGGTTCGCCGGCCAGCCCGACGACGAAGCGCGCGCGGAGCTGTCGGCCAACATGCCGGTGGAGTACGTCGACGCGTTCTTCAGCTTCTACGTCGAGGGCACGCTGGACGAGTCGCCGGTGCTACCCACCGTGCCGGAGCTGACCGGCCGCCCGGCCCGCACCTTCCGTGAGTGGGCCGAAGCCCACGCCGCCGAGCTGGCCTGATGCGGTTACCTCCGTCGGTGGCTTGACCTTGCTTCATCGGGAGGTCGAGACTTTCGGGTTCTCCCGTTCGAGAGGGGGCCAGCCCATGGCCTGGTCCATCCGCGGTCGCTACTTCGAGAACTGTTCCTGCGACATGCCCTGCCCGTGCACGGTCTCGTTCGACGCCGGCGCCGACACCGAACGCTGCCACGCCGTGCTTATTTTCCATGTGGACACCGGCGAGGTGGACAACATAGACGTGAGCGACCGGACCGTGGTGGCGGTGGCGGACGCTCCGCAAGTGATGACCGACGGCAACTGGAAGCTCGCACTCGTGATCGATGATGGGGCCTCCGACGAGCAGCTGCAGAAGCTCGGCGCTGTCTTCGGCGGTCACTCGGCG
>DATHIT010000084.1:0-6130 GCA_035489915.1 Pseudonocardia sp.
AGAACTTCAACCCCGAGGACACCACCCGCACCGCGCAGGACCAGGCCAAGTTCACCTTCCGGGGCGAGCCCAAGCCGGCCGTGAGCGTGCCGGACGCCGTCCCCGCGGGGCTCGGCGAGGAGTAAACCTCCAGTCTCAACAACGGCGGGGCCGGCACGCACAGCGTGCCGGCCCCGCCGTCGTGGCTGGCCGTCGGATGAGCAGCCGGCGCAGAGCTGGTGGTGGCCGTGCAGACCGTGCAGGGCTTGTGCGGGCGTGAGTGGGTCTGCGTGGGCTTGGTGGTAGGCGCCGTGCCGTCGTCGTTTGGGGCCTCCGCCGCGACCGTGTCGGCCGCCGATCTCGTGGCCGGCGCAGAGCTGATGTGGCCGGCGCAGAGCTGATGTGGCCGGCGCAGAGCTGGTGTGGCCGGCGCAGATCATGCAAGGTCTGCGCCAGCGGCGCTAGGTCTGTGTGAGCGGGACCAGGTCTGCGTTGGACGGGTGGGGGCGGGGCTTAGCGGAGTGCCTGGTCGAGTCGGGCCACGATGGGGGCGAACTCTGCGAGGTCGTGCCATGTCCAGCGCACCACGGTGAGCCCCAGAGCGCGGAGCGCGTCCTCGCGACGCTTCTCGTCGAACACTGCCTCGGCCGGATCCTGACCTGTCAGCGCGCGGGAGTACTTGACCATTCCGTCGAACTCCCCGACCACGCCGTACTTCGGCCAGCCGAAGTCGGTGCGCCCGACCAGCCGCCCGTCAGCCGCCCGGACCTCCCACTGTGGCACCGGCGGCGGCAGACCAGCCTCGGCGATGGCCGCCCGACTGCGCGACTCTCCGACGCTCTCGCTGCGCGCGTCAGCGAAGGCGACTGTGCGTCGCGCCCTCGGGTTGCCCGGCCAACCCTTGCATCGGGCAAGCATCGCCTCGAGCTCCTCGGCGGTGGCCAGGCCGAGCGCCAGTGCCGCGTCGGTGGTCACCACACCCGATTCGAAGCGGTGGGTACGGGCTAGGTCGACGACAGTGCGGGCGATCGAAGTCACCGACACACCCTCGACGGTGACGATCTCGGCCGGTAGGAGGGGCGCGGCCCGCATGTGAAGCAGTGGATCACGCCGGCCACCGGAGCGGCGGGGTCGGGTGACCTGCACCCTGGTCAGCGGGGTGCGCCAGGTTGGCAGACCGTGTAGCAGCGCGGCCGACGCGTGGCTCACGACCGCCCCGTGCGCCAGCTCGGCCATGGCCGCGCGTATCCGCAGCCGGTGCCGCCCGTCGGCGTCATCTGGTTCGGGTCCGGCGAGATAGACGCCCCGACGCAGCGAGACCAGCTCGCCGACGCGCCGCATCCGCGCGAGCTCGCTGTCGGTGAACCCTGCCGCAAGCAGTTGGGGCCTGCGGTACATCCGGACCGTTGTGCTACTCATGCGTCGAGACTGACGGCTTCCGGCCACCGGCGCGCCGAGCTGGAGCGAACCTGTGGACAACTCAGGCCGCTGTGGACAACTGCCGGATCCTACGGCGCAGAGTAGGCATCGGCCGCGCGGACCTGATAGGGCCGCGTACAGCGGCCACAGGGCGCCACCGCCACCCTCCTGACACGACCGCACAGAGCGGCTACGGGCCGCGCAGACCCCGTAGAGCCTGCGCGACCTGCACCAGCTCTGTGCGAGCTGGGAGGGTCTGTGCGGGCCGCGACGGTCTGTGCGGGCGGGGGACGGGCGTGTGTGAGCGGGGGGGAGCAGATTGGGAACCGGTGGGGGCGATTAGCGGGTGAGGAGTTCGGTGCGGGCGGCCATGGTGGCGTGCCGGGGGTCGGAGGGCGGGAGCGCGCGGGTCAGGCGTTCGGCCAGCTCAAGGTCGTCGGCGCCGGTGGGCGTCTCGGCCAGCAGCCACATCGCCTCGACGTCGCCGGCGTCCAGTATCGCGCGGCGCAGGGTGGCGGCCAGCAGCTCGCGCTCTTCGGTCACCGCCGGCGCCTCGGAACCTGGCCGCAGCTCACCCCGGTAGGCCGCCGCCGCGGCCCGCACCCGGCCGGCGCGCAACTCGTCCCGCACTGTGCGGAAGTCGGCCACCAGCTCGGCGTGCAGCCGGTACGGGCCGGACCGAACCACGGCCGCGCCGAGCTGGGCACGCAGCCGGTGGATCTCGGCCCGCGCGGTGACCGGGTTGCCCCGCTCCCCGTAGACACCAGTGGCCAATTGCTCGGCGGTCACCCCGGCGGGGTGCAGGGCGAGCAGGGTGAGCATGTCGGCGTGCCGCTGGGTGAGCCGCAGCCGCCGGCCATTCAGCTCGGCCGTCGGCGCGTGTCCCAGGAACCGCAGCTTCAGGTGCGCCGGCGCGACCGACACACCCTCACCGGAACCCGCCGACGCCGCGGACCCCGCGGATCCCGTGAGACGGGCGGAACCCGTGAGACGAGCAGGCCCATCGGCAGATTCGTGCGGGGCGCCGGAGCGCAGCAGGAAGCCCTCGGCCAGCGGTTCCAGTGTCGCCTCGCGGCCATCCGGCAGGGTCAGCGCGCCGCCCCCCGAACTAGGCAGCAGCTCCAGCCGAGCTACCGGCAGCCAGTCGTGCGGCCAGCTGGCCAGTACCCGCCCGGACGGGGTGACCAGTGCGCCGTGCTCGTGGCGCAGCGCCGCGAGGTGGGGGGCGCAGCGGGTGCGCAGCGCTTCGTCGCGGGCCTGCATCCGGCTGCGCAGCTGACCCTCGGCGAGTCTGGCGGCGGCGTGCACCAGTGCCATGGTCGACGGGTGGAAGCTGCGCACCGGGCCGGTCACGTCCACCACGCCGATGATCCGGCCGGTGTCTGGGTCGTGCACGGGGCTCGCCGCGCAGGTCCAGGTGTGGTATGCCCGTACCAGGTGCTCGGCGGAGTGGATCTGTACCGAGACGTCCTCGGCCAGCGCGGTGCCCATGGCGTTCGTGCCGATGGCGTCCTCGGACCAGCGGGTGCCCTCGATCAGCCCCACCTTGTCCGCACGGCGCAGCACGTCGCTCTGACCTTCACGCCAGAGGATGTGCCCCTGGGCGTCGGTCACGATCATCATGTGCATCGCTTCGTCGGCGATGGCCACCAGCGTTTCGCGCAGCAGCGGCAGCGTCTCGGCCAGTGGGTGCTCCGCGCGGATCTCGGCCATCTCGCGAGCGTCGTAGATGGTGGGTGGCCCACTGCCGCGCTCCGGGTCGACCCGGGCGGCCAGCGACCGGCGCCAGGACTCGAACACCACCGGGCGGGGCTGCTCCGGCGCGGGCGCTCCACTGAGCACGGCCTCGCGGATCCGGGCGAGCAGCCGAGCTCTCGCGACCGGGTCCGTGGCCCGCGTCGTTGGTAGGCCCATCCCTTGACGTCCCTCCTCGGCGGCCGTCCGGCCGGACCGAGTTCGACCTCCCATTCTGCGCGGCCCCAATGACTCAGGCAACCCTCTGTCAGGGCCGCCAACGCGGGCTAATCAAGCCATCACAACGGCATTTGCGTTGCAACGCGGCTGCAACCCCCTCGTGTCTAGCGTCACAGCCGCTGTGAGACCAATCGCGAGCGAAAGGATGACCATGGCGAAGTACGCGGCCCCCGGACAGCCGGACAGCGTTGTGTCGTTCAAGCCCCGGTACGACCATTTCATCGGCGGCGACTACGTGGCCCCGGCAAAGGGGCAGTACTTCGAGAACCCGACTCCGATCACCGGCGAGACCTTCACCGAGGTCGCCCGGGGTACCGCCGAAGACGTCGAGGCCGCGCTGGACGCCGCGTGGGGCGCCGCGCCGTCCTGGGGCAAGACCTCGGTAACCGAGCGGGCCAACATCCTGAACAAGATGGCCGACCGCATCGAGGCGAACCTCGAGAAGATCGCCATCGCGGAGAGCTGGGAGAACGGCAAGGCCTGCCGGGAGACCCTGGCCGCCGACATCCCGCTGGCCGTCGACCACCTGCGCTACTTCGCCGGCGCGATCCGCGCGCAGGAAGGCAACATCTCGCAGATCGACGAAGACACCGTCGCCTACCACTTCCACGAGCCGCTCGGCGTGGTCGGGCAGATCATCCCGTGGAACTTCCCGATCCTGATGGCGATCTGGAAGCTGGCGCCCGCGCTGGCCGCCGGCAACGCCGTGGTGCTCAAGCCCGCCGAGCAGACGCCGGCGTCGATCCACGTGCTGATGGACGTCGTCGCGGACCTGCTCCCGCCGGGCGTGCTGAACATCGTCAACGGCTTCGGTGTGGAGGCCGGCAAGCCGCTGGCGAGCAACAAGCGCATCCGCAAGATCGCTTTCACCGGGGAGACCACCACCGGCCGGCTGATCATGCAGTACGCCTCGGAGAACCTGATCCCGGTCACCTTGGAGCTGGGTGGCAAGAGCCCGAACATCTTCTTCGACGACGTGGCCAACCAGCAGGACGCCTTCTACGACAAGGCCCTCGAAGGCTTCGCGATGTTCGCGCTGAACCAGGGCGAGGTCTGCACCTGCCCGTCCCGCGCACTCATCCAGGGCGGCATGTACAACGATTTCCTCGCGCAGTGCGTGAAGCGCACCGAGCAGATCAAGCAGGGCCACCCGCTGGACACCGAGACCATGATCGGCGCGCAGGCCTCCAACGACCAGTTCGAGAAGATCCTCTCTTACATCGACATCGGTCGCCAGGAGGGCGCTCGCGTGCTGACCGGTGGCGAGAGAGCCGAACTCGGCGGCGAGCTCTCCGGCGGCTACTACATCCAGCCGACGATCTTCGAGGGCAACAACTCGATGCGCATCTTCCAGGAGGAGATCTTCGGGCCGGTGGTCTCGGTGGCCCGGTTCACCGACTACGCGGATGCCATCAAGACCGCCAACGACACGCTGTACGGCCTCGGCGCGGCCGTCTGGTCCAGGGACGGCAACACCGCGTACCGGGCCGGGCGGGACATCCAGGCCGGCCGGGTGTGGGTGAACAACTACCACGCCTACCCGGCGCACGCCGCGTTCGGCGGCTACAAGCAGTCCGGCGTCGGCCGGGAGAACCACAAGATGATGCTGGACCACTACCAGCAGACGAAGAACCTGCTGGTCAGCTACTCGCAGAACGCCCAGGGCTTCTTCTGATGAGTGCCGGCCCCCAAGCGGCCGTGCCGGAGGTACCAGACTCCGGCACGGCCCGGGTCGCCTTGACCCCGGCGGCCGCCGAAATGTTGGTCAAGCTGACCGACATCCACGGTCCGCTGATGTTCCACCAGTCTGGCGGCTGCTGTGACGGCAGCGCGCCGATGTGTTACCCGGACGGCGACTTCAAGATCGGCGGGTCGGACGTGCACCTCGGCGACCTGGCCGTCGAGGGGTTGGCGCCGATCGGCTTCTACATGTCCGAGTCGCAGTTCGAGTACTGGAAACACACCCATCTCACCGTGGATGTGGTCCCAGGGCGCGGGTCGGGCTTCTCCGTGGAGGCCCCGGAAGGGGTTCGGTTCCTGATCCGGTCCCGACTGTTCACCGACGAGGAATCGGCGGCACTGAACAACTGACCCGTGAGTGGCGAGTGGTCTGATAGGACCACTCGCCACTCACGACCTGGAGGATTCATGACTGACGCCACCTCGCTGCGGTCCCTCGCGGGTCTGCCGGCCGTGCCGGCGAGCCTGGCGGACTCGACGTTGATCCTGATCGACTGCCAGAACACCTACACCGAGGGCGTGCTGGAGCTGGACGGCGTTCAGTCCGCGCTGGACGAGGCGGCGGTGCTGCTGGACCGGGCCCGCTCGGCCGGCATCCCGATCATCCACATCCAGCACGACGACGGTCCCGGGTCGCTGTACGACATTCACGGCGAGAGCGGAGCGATCGTCGGCCGGGTGGCGCCGAGGGACGGCGAGCCGGTGGTGGTGAAGAACTACCCGAATTCGTTCGTGGGCACCGACCTGGAGGAGCGGCTGCGTGCCGGCGAAGCATCCAACCTGCTCATCGCCGGTTTCATGACCCACATGTGCGTGAACTCCACCGCCCGCGGCGCGTTCAACATGGGCTTCGCGCCGACCGTGGTGGCCGGGGCGACGGCCACCCGGGCTCTGCCGTCCTCCGGCGTCGCCGGGGCGGTTGCCGAGGTGCCGGCGTCGGCCGTGCAGCTGGCCAGCCTGGCCGCCCTCGCCGACCTGTTCGCGATCGTGGTGCCGGACTCGGCCGCCGTGCCCGACT
>DATHIT010000085.1:0-9983 GCA_035489915.1 Pseudonocardia sp.
GGGTCGAGCATCAGCATGTCGTCCGGGTCGTCCAGCCGGTTCTGGTGCCGCGCGCTTGAGTAGGGGACCGCCGGGGTGTCGAGGTGGGTGAGCACCGCGTGCACCCCGGGCACCGCCCATGCGCCGGAGGTGTCGATGTCGCGGATCCGGGCGTGCGGGTGCGGGCTGCGCAGCACGACCAGGTGCAGCAGGCCGTCCGGCGGCGGGCCGTCCAGGGTGTACGGCTCGAGCCCGGCGACCACCCGGTGCGCGGCGGGCGCGGGCAGCGAGCCGCCCGGTCCGGCCCCCTTCTTGGTGTTCACCGTGCCGTGCAGCGCATCCTGGATGGACCGGTAACCGGTGCACCGGCACAGGTTCCCCTTGAGCAGCCGGGGCAGCTGGTCGGCGTCAACCCGCCCGTCGCCCTGAGCGTCGGCGGGTGCGTCGGCTCGGGCGTCGACCTGCGCTCCGATCTCGCCGAGCGCGGCGGCGGTGACCACCATGCCGGGCGTGCAGTAGCCGCACTGGAACCCGCCGGCGTCGACGAACCGCTGCTGCACCGGATGCAGGTCGTCCGGGGTGCCCAGGCCGGCCGCCGTGGTCACCTCCCGGCCGTCGGCGCGGACCGCGGGGTACACGCAGGAGTGCACCGGCGCGCCGTCCACCAGCACCGTGCACGCCCCGCAGTCGCCGGCGTCGCAGCCGCGCTTGACGTCGGTGTGCCCGTGCCCGCGCAGCAGCGTGCGCAGGCACTGACCGGGGGCCGGCGCGGTCTCGGTGGCCACCCCGTTCACCTTGATGATCATGTGAGCTCCGCGCGGACCTGCTCGGCGAGCAGCCCGGTGACCGCCCGCCGCCAGTCCGGCGCGCCGTGCGGATCGTCGAACCACCGCTCGATCCCGGCCAGCGCCGCCACCAGCTCGGCTGAGTCCGGCACGGTGCGGAAGACCAGCCGGTGCGGGCGTTCGACCGAGGCGGTCACGGTGAGCACGAACCCGCCGGCCACGTCCCGCCGCCCGATCACCACCGCCCCGGAGCGGCCCTCGGTGGCCAGCGCGGCCCGGCGGAACGCGGTGCGCGCGGCGAGAGCCACGGCGGGCAGCTCGACCGCACGCAGCACCTCGCCCGGCCGCAGCGCGGTGCGCCGCTCGCCGAGCACAAACTCCACCACTGGCACCCGCCGCGGCCCGCCCCCCGGCGTCCACAACACCGCCACGCCGTCCAAGGCGGCGGCCAGCGAGGTCATCGGCCCGGCCGGGAGGGCGAGGCAGATGTTGCCGCCCACGGTCGCGGTGTGCCAGATCTTGAACGAGCCGGCGAGTGCCGCGCAGCAGTCCCGGAACAACGCCGCCGCCGGCCACTCCGCCGGCGCCGCGAACCCGGCCAGCTCAGCGAGCGTGCAGGTGGCCGCGATCTCCAGCCCCCGGTCGGTCACGGTGAGCGCGGGCCAGCCCAACCCGGTCAGGTCGACCAAGGTGTCCAGCTCGGGCTGTGGCTCGGAGAACAACCAGGTACCCCCGGCCAGTGGCGCGGCCCGGGGCCCGAGGCACGCCGCCAGCTCGGCGCGGTCGGCCGGCCGGTGCAGCGCGGTCACGGTATTCAGGTCCATCTGCGCGGCGGAACCCCCCTCCCGGCGAGGCCGCCGAGGCGACGTTGATCGCACCTCACCAGGGCTCGGTTCGGCAATCTGTTAGCCGGAGACGTAACGCCGGCGTTTCACACCGGTGATCAAATTGCCGTGGCCCCGGTGAGCGAGCCTGAGAGCAATCCGGCGGGAGACCAGCGGGGCTGAGAACGGGCCGTCCGGGCGCGGCCCATCCTGGGGAGCCGGTGACTCGTCTCAGGCGAAGTCTGCGATCATGGGACGCGCACAGCGGTCGCCCGTGCCGGCGCGGGCATGCACAGCGGAGGCAGCACCATGAGTCCAGCTCGATTGGACGGCCTGGTCTACGGGGGCCTGCTGGCCTTAGTGGCCATCATCTCGATCGGCATCACTCTGGTGGAGCTCCGCCGCAAGGCGGACACCCGGGACGGCGAGATCATCTCAATGACCAGCGGGTTCGCCCTGATGTGCGCCATCTTCGCGGTGGTGCTGATCACCGGCTGGGTAGACCTCCTACCCCTCCCGCACTAACCGCCCAGCCTCCCGCGGCCGCCGTACCGACCGGCGCGCACAGACCCGGTGTCGCTGGCACAGACCCAGTGTCGCTGGCACAGAGAGCCTTCCGGCTCGCACAGACCCAGTCCCGTCCGCGCAGAGCCTGCAGGGGGCTGCCCGAGCCGCGGCCGGTCTGCGCGAGCGAAATCGGGGCCGACGTCGGACGGCGGGTGCGCCACCAACTGCGGCCACCCGTCCGCCTCCGCTCGCGCAGACCCCCTCCCCCCGACTGCGAGTGGCCTCACACAGCCGGCCCGGGCTCACACAGCCTCCCCGGCACCCTCACACAGCCTGCGGCGTGCTCACACAGCCGGTCAACGCGCTGTGCCGAGCCACGCGCGCTGTGCCGAGCCACCAGCGCTGTGTGAGCGCAGCACCGGAGGGGCAGGGCAAGGCACGCCGGGCGCGGCTTGGGACCCTCGGCGATGGCGCCCGCTGCTCGCGACGCGCCCGCACAGCCTTCGAGCTCGCGCACAACCAGTGCCGTTCGCACACAGCGCCTTCCGGCTCGCACAGACCCAGTCCCGTCCGCGCAGAGCCTGCAGGGTCTGCCCGCGCCGCGGCCGGTCTGCACGAGCCGCAGCCGGTCTGCCCGAGCCGCGGCCGGTCCGCACAAGCGGAATCGGGGCCGACGTCGGACGGCGGGTGCGCCACCGGACTGCGTCCACCCCGCCTACCTCGTTCGCCCCGCCCGCCCTTCTACCCCGCCCGCCGCGCCCGCCCCGACCGCCCCGTTCATCCCGACCGCCCTGTCTACCCTGCCTACCCCGCCGGCCCCGTTCGCCCCGTTCGCCCCGTCTACCCCGCTCGCCCCGTTCGCGCAGACCCCGTCCCGCCCACACAGCTCCGCCGGCTCGGCACAGCTCCGCCGGCTCGGCACAGCTCCACCTGCTCGGCACAGCTCCACCTGCTCGACACAGCGGCCTGGGCGGCTGTGTCAACGCGAGCCGGGCTGTGTGAGCGTCGGCCTCGGGGGTTTGCCGCGGCGTTCGTTGGCGGGCTGGTCAGTCGCCGGCGATGACGTTGCCGGTGCAGGTGGCCACGCCGTATTCGCCGTCGCTGGTCACGTCGGACACCACGGCGCCGTCCACGGTGATCCGGCAGCTGATCGCGCCGTCTCCGGCGTTCTGCGCGGTGATGGTGGGGATGAAGCCTTGGGATGCGTCGAACTCGGTACGCCACGGCAACTGCACCGGCGACGCCGGCTCGACCAGGCCGGGGCGGGCGGCGCTGAAGGCCACGAACCCGGCGAGCGGCGGCCCGACGAGCTCGTACCGCACGTGCGCACTGGTCACCGGCGGCGGCGCCGGCTCGGAGTGCCGAGGAGCCGAATGCTCGGCCACCGAGGAGGTTTCGAAGGCGGGTGGCCGCTTGCTGGCCGGGGCGCTCTCGATGATCACCGTGGACGGCTGCCCGGCCACACCGGCCGCCGCCACGCCAGCGCAGGCCAAGCCGAGGATCACCAGCCCGAGGATCAGTCCCGGGGTGCGCAGCCGGACCCGGCCTGTTCGCGACCGGGCCGCCCTCCGCGCGGACCGGCGCGAGGCGGCCGGGTGGCGCGAGCCGGTGGGCGGCGGCGTGGTCATCGGAGTCAGCCTTCCGCTGGCTGGTGCTGTGCCTAGACCATCGCCCGGGCGTGTACCGGTGTTACCGACGGCACAGCCGCACCTGTCGCGGCTACCCCCACATGGCGGTGTACGGCGTACACCCAGTCGCGGTCGGCGCGTCGGCGCGGTGCTCTACGGTGATCCGTATGGCCCCCGGTACGGCGGATCGCATCGCGGCCGAGGCCAGCGCCCTCCTGCGTGCCGAAGGCGAAGACGCGGTGAGCATGCGTCGGGTGGCCACGGCGGTGGGGATCACCCCGATGGCCATCTACCGACACTTCCCGAACCGGGAGGCGTTGCTGCGCGCGGTGGCCGAGCGCGGCTGGGACCAGCTCGCCGAGCAGTGGGGCCGGCGCGCCCGCCATGACAACCCGAGGGCCGAGCTGCGGCGGACCCTCAACGCATTGCTGGACTTCGCGCTCGAGCAGCCGAGGCTATACGCGCTGCTCTACGCCGTCCCCTCCGGGCAGGGCAACCACAGCGGCGGGGTGGACTTCCGCTCCGACGAGTCCCCGGTGCTGAGCGCGGTGGTGGCAGCGGTGGACGAGGGCATGCACCGCGGCGTGTTCGAGCCGGACGACGTCTCGGAAGTGGCACTGAGCATCGTCGCGCTGATGCACGGTCTGATCTCGATGCACCACACGGGGCAGCTCGGGTTGTCCGACCCGCAGTTCCGGGTGCTCTGCGGCACCGCGATGACCCGGCTGCTGCATGGTGTGGGGGCATGACGCACGATGGCTCCGTGCGGCTACTGCTGATCTCCGACACGCACATCCCCGGCCGGGGGCGCCGGATCCCCGAGCCGCTCTGGGGTGAGGTGGACGCGGCGGATGTGGTGGTGCACGCCGGCGACTGGGTGGGTGTGGACCTGCTCGACGAGCTGGCGGCGCGGGCCCGTCGGCTGATTGGTGTGGTGGGCAACAACGACGGCGCCGCGCTGCGCGCTCGGCTGCCCGAGGTGGCGACCGCCGAGCTGGACGGGGTACGTCTGGCGGTGGTGCACGAGACCGGGGCGGCGGCCGGGCGGGAGCGGCGCTGCGCGGTCCGGTTCCCGGAGACCGACGTGCTGGTGTTCGGGCACAGCCACATCCCGTGGGACTCGGTGGCGGATTCCGGCCTGCGGCTGCTCAACCCTGGCTCCCCCACCGACCGCCGGCGCCAGCCCACGCACACCTGGATGACCGCGCGGATCGACGCCGGCCAGCTGCACGACGTGGTGCTGCACCACCTGGAGCGCGAGCAGTAACAGCAATCCACCGACAACTCGACCGCTCTTGACAAACAAAGTTGTCGGTGGAAGCTTGGCTGCCGTGGACGAGGTAGCGGTGATCGAGGACCCGGTGGCCGCCGGCGTCTCGCTGGACCCGGTGCGCTCCCGGCTGCTGGCCGAACTGGTCGAGCCCGGTTCGGCGAGCACGCTGGCCGCGCGGCTGAACATTCCCCGGCAGAAGCTCAACTACCACCTGCACGCGCTCGAGCGGCATGGCCTGATCGAGCTGGTCGAGGAGCGCCGCAAGGGCAACATGACCGAGCGGGTGTTGCGTGCCACGGCGGCTTCCTATGTGATTTCGCCGCGCGCGCTGGCCAGCGTCGAGCCCGATCCCAGGCGCGCGCCCGACCGGCTGTCCGCGCGGTGGCTGCTGGCACTGGCCGCGCGGCTGGTGCGCGAGGTCGGTTCGCTGCTGGTGGGCGCGGCCCAGGCAGGCAAGCGGCTGGCCACGTTCGCCATCGACGGCGAGGTCCGGTTCGCCTCGGCGGCCGATCGGGCGGCCTTCGCGGTGGAGTTGGCCGACGCGGTGACGTCGTTGGTCGCCAAGTACCACCGCGAGTCCGCGCCCGGCGGGCGCGATCACCGCATTCTCGTCGCTGTCTATCCGATCGTGGCCGAACAGGAGAGCGAGCACAGTCATGGCTGAAGGCCGGCGCGTGGCGAAGGAAATCGAGCTCGACGCGACGCCAGAGCAGGTCTGGGGGGCGATCTCGACCGGCCCGGGCTTCTCGGTGTGGTTCGTGCCGCACGAGATCGAGCCGGGGATCGGCGGCAAGTGCCATGCCGACTTCGGCTCCGGCAACATCGCGGAGGGGCGGGTGCTGGAGTGGGATCAGGGCAGGCGGGTGGTCTACGGCGGGTCGAACGACGACCCCGGGGAGGCGCTGGAGTTCCTGGTCGAGGCGCGCGATGGCGGCACCGCGGTGCTGCGGTTCGTGCAGAGCGGCTTCACTGCCGAGGATTGGGAGGCCGAGTACCACAGCAGGGGCTGGGACGTGTTCTTCCACAACCTGTCGTCGTACTTCCAGCACTTCGCCGGGCTGCCGGTGGTCAACGCGCTCGCGATGAGCTTCACCCCGCTCGGCCGGGAGGCGGTTTGGGAGAAGTTCCACACGGCGCTGGGGGTGGCTCCGGCCGTTCAGATCGGCGACCGCGTCGACCTCACGCCGGAGGGAGTCGAGCCGATCAGCGGCGTTGTCGACCTGCGCTGGCGCGGCCTGCTCGGTATCCGCACCGAGAACGCCCTGTACCGCTTCGGTGGTGAAGGCGCGGACGCCTGGGGGATGGTGAACGTCTGCCACTACCTCTACGGCACCGACCGGGAACGCGTCGAGGAGACCGCGAGCTGGCGAGCCTGGCTGGAGCGGCTGTTCCCCGCGCCGACGGTTGCCGAGAATGTGACGGCCGAGGCGTACCGGCAGCGCTGATCACCGGGTCAGGTCGACCGACCGGGTCTCCCTGGCGGTGAGGTACACGATCAGGCTGACCAGGCAGGTAGCCGCCAGGTACCACGGGAACACCCCGCCCCAGCCGCTCTGGCTCAATGCGGTGACCAGGTATGGCGCCGTGCCGCCGAACACCGCGACGGTGAGCGCATAGGGCAGCCCGATCCCGGCGGTGCGGACCGAGGTGGGGAACAGCTCCGCCATGGCCACCGGAGCCACCGCTCCGTAGCCGGCGAAGAGCACCAGCCCGATCGTCATCACCGCGAACAGCGACCACCCGGAAGCGGACATCAGCGCGAACAGCGGCACCGAGAGCAGCACAAAGCCAAGTCCGAAGTAGATCAGCAGCGGTCGCCGGCCGATCCGGTCGAAGAGCAGGCCGAGTGGCGGCAGGATGGCGATCAGCACCAGCTGCGCGGCGACCGAGGCCCACAGCGCGGCGGAGATGGGCACTCCCTTCGCCTGCTGGGCGTAGCTGGGCAGGTACACCGCGAAGGTGTAGTAGGCCACCGTCCCGCCGACGGTGAACCCGACCACCCGGGCCACCGCGCCCGGGTGGTCCCGGAAGGCGCGCAGGGTGGGCCGCTCCGGGCGGGTGCGCTGCGCGGTGAACGCGGTGCTTTCCACCAGCCGGGCCCGCAGGTAGAGCGCCACAAGGGCGAGCAATACACCGACAATGAACGGCACCCGCCAGCCCCAGTCCCGCATCCGCTCGGCGCCGAGTGCGCCGATCAACACCGATCCGAGCAGGGTGGCGAGCAGTGTGCCCAGCACGTTGGACACGTAGAAGAAGCTGGTGACGAAGCCACGGCGGGTGGGCGGCGCGATCTCGGCCAGGTAGCTGGCGGACGCGGCGAACTCGCCGCCGGTGGACAGCCCCTGCAGGATCCGAGCGATCAGCAGCAGCACTGGCGCCAGGACGCCGACCTGGGCGTACGTCGGGCTGATCGCGATGAGCAGGCTGCCGGCGGCCATCAGCAGCACGGACAGCACCAGCCCGCCCCGGCGGCCGGCCCGGTCGGTGTACCCGGCGATGAGCAGCCCGCCGAGCGGGCGGAAGAAGAACCCGACCGCGAAGATGGCCAATGTGCCGAGCAGCGCGGACACCCCGTGGCTCTTCGGGAAGAACTGGCCGGCGAAGAACACCGAGAAGATGGCGTACGCCTGCCAGTCGAACCACTCGAGCGTATTGCCGACGAGTGTGGCCAGCACCGAGCGACGGCCGCCAGGGACCAATCCGCTGGAGGTATCCGCCGAGACCTGGCGCTCAGTCACCGAGAACCTCAGGCACCGGCCGGGGCGTCGCCAGCAGGGCTCGGTCGCCGGTACGGATCAGGTCGACCACCGCGATCACCAGCGCGACCAGCACGAACCCCACGGCGCACAGTAGCGCGGCGAACACGGCCGATCCCGGCCGGTGGCCGCCGGTGACGCCCAGCGCGGTGTAGTACACCCCGGGTAGCAGTGCGGTGCCGACGGCTGAACCGACCCGCTGGCCGGTCTGCAACGCCCCGCCGGCGGCGCCGGCCATCCGCACCGGGACCTCGCCGAGGGTGAGCGTGATGTTCGGCGAGATCACCATGCCGCTCCCCAAGCCGGCCAGCAGCAGTGGCCCGGCGGCGAGCAGCGCGGCCGCTGTACCGGTGTGGGTACGCAGCACCATGGCCGTGATCACCAGGCCGACCACCACGAGGCACAGCCCGATCACGGTCAGCCGCCGACCCCAGCGCACCACGACGGCGCCGGCGGCCAACGCGGTGATCACCGAGCCCACCGCGAACGAGGTCACCGCGAGACCGGAGTACAGCGGGGAGTACCCCAGCCCGAGCTGGAAGTAGAGCGCGAGCACGATGAAGATCCCGCTGAACCCGACGAAGTAGACAAGGCCGAGCCCGGCGCCCGAGGCGTACCCGGGAGTGCTGGTGAGCAGCCGGGGGTCCAGCAGCGGCGCCCGGTGGCCGATCCGGGCCACCCGGGCCTCCCAGCGCGCGAAGCCCACCAGCAGCACGGCGCCCAGCACGGCCAGCCACCACAACTCGCGGATGTGGTCGTACTCGAGCAGCGGCAACATCAACGCCAGCACCCCGGCGCCGAGCAGCGCGGTGCCGACCGGGTCCAGCCGCCGGCGCACCGGGATGGGGTCGGCCGCCTGGTCCGGGCGCGGGCCGGGCAGGAACCGGGGCGCCAGGGCGAGCGCCACCAGGCCGATCGGCACGTTCACGTAGAAGATCCAGCGCCAGCCGTCCGGGCCTCCGAACACCGCGAGGATCACCCCGCCGACGATCGGGCCGACCGCGGTGGACAGCCCCACCGCCGCGCCGTACATGCCGAACGCCCGGCCCCGCTCCACGCCCCGGAACAGGTCCTGGATCAACCCGGAGTTCTGCGGGTTGAGCATGCCGGCGGTGAACCCTTGCACCAGCCGGGCCACGACCAGCAGAAAGAGCGAGGGCGCCGCCCCGCACAGCGCGCTGGTCAGCACGAACCCGGCGAGCGAAATGAGGAACATCCGTCGCCGGCCCCACGCATCACCCAGCCGACCGGCCGGGACCAGCGCCAGCCCGAACGCCAGCGAGTATCCGGACACCACCCACTGCACCCCGGCGGTGGAGGCGCCCAGCGATCTCTCCATCGAGGGCAGCGCCACCGCCACGATGCTCACGTCGAGCAGGCCCATGAACCCGGCGGTCAGCGTCAGCCACAGGGCCCGCCGCCGGCGCGGATCCGGTTGGTATTCCAGCGCCGCGTCTGGCTGTGCGGGGCGCTGGAGCGAGGACACCCTAGGAGTGTGCGCCCCCGCTCGGGCTGTCCGCCTGCTGATCGGCTGGGGCGGTGGCGCTTTTCACTGCTGCCCGCTCGTCCCTTTTGGATTTCACCAGGCTGGCCACCGTGGTGATCACCAGGACGCCAACAATCACCCCCAGCGACACCGCGATGCCCACCGTGGGCACCGGCACCGGGTTGCCGCCGTTGATGAACGGCAGCTCGTTGGTGTGCAGCGCCTCCAGCACCAGCTTGACGCCGATGAAGGCCAGGATGATCGACAGACCGTAGGACAGGTACACCAGCCTGCTGAGCAGCCCGCCCAGCAGGAAGTACAACTGCCGCAGACCCATCAGTGCGAAGGCGTTCGCGGTGAACACCAGGTAGGGCTCCTGGGTCAGCCCGAAGATCGCCGGGATGGAGTCCAGCGCGAACAGCAGGTCGGTGGTGCCGATGGCGATCATCACGATCAGCATCGGGGTGACCCAGCGCTTGCCGTCGATGCGGACCACGGTGTGCGAGCCGTGGTAGTCGTCGGTGACCGGCAGCACCCGGCGCAGCAGCCTCAGCGCGCTGTTCTCCTTGTACTCCTTCTCGGACTCGTGCTGCTCACGCACCAGCCGATAGGCGGTCACCAGCAGGATGACCGCGAACAGGTAGAACACCCAGCTGAAGGCGGAGATTGCGGCCGCGCCGAGGGCGATGAAGATCCCGCGCATGATCAGCGCGATCACCACGCCGACCAGCAGCACCCGGTGCTG
>DATHIT010000086.1:0-3405 GCA_035489915.1 Pseudonocardia sp.
CCGTCGGACAACGAGCCTTGCAGCCGCTGCATTTCCTGCATCTGCCGCTTCTGCCGGCGGCTGCTGAGCAGGATCGGGATGAACAGTAGAAGGATGATGAGCGGGAACAGCAGCTGGATATTCATGGTCTCCGAACTTCCGTGAGGGACGTAGAGTCTGCCAGCCTTATAACCCGAACAGCACGGGTGGGGGTTCCCCAGGCTCCCCGGCCACCCCGGGTGGCGGCTCCAGGTCCAGGTGCCGCCAGGCCCCCGCGGTGGCCACGCGACCCCGCGGAGTTCGCGCCAACATACCGGCTCGGACCAGGTAAGGCTCGCAAACCTCCTCCACGGTAGCGGGTTCCTCACCGACCGCGACGGCCAGCGTGGACACCCCGACCGGCCCGCCGCGGAATGAGCGCACCAGCGCGGTCAGCACCGCCCGGTCCAGCCGGTCCAGGCCGAGTTCGTCCACGTCGTACACCGCGAGCGCCGCGCGGGCCACCTCGCGGGTCACCGCTCCATCCGCCCTGACCTCGGCATAGTCACGCACCCGACGCAGCAGCCGGTTGGCGATCCGGGGCGTGCCCCGAGACCTGCGGGCGATCTCCTCGGCGCCATCCGGGCGCAGGTCTACCTCCAGGATCACCGCGGCCCGGCGGAGCACCCGATCCAGCTCGGCCGGTTCGTAGAACTCCATGTGCGCGGTGAAACCGAACCGGTCGCGCAGCGGGCCGGTCAACGCGCCGGCCCGCGTCGTGGCGCCGACCAGGGTGAACGGGGCGATGTCCAGCGGGATGCTGGTCGCCCCCGGCCCCTTGCCGACCATCACGTCGACCCGAAAGTCCTCCATGGCCAGGTACAGCATTTCCTCGGCCGGCCGGGCGACGCGGTGGATCTCGTCGATGAACATCACGTCACCGGGCATCAGGTTGGACAGCATCGCGGCCAGGTCGCCGGCGCGTTCCAAGGCGGGACCGGAAGTCACCCGGATCGGCGCGCCCAGCTCGTGAGCGATGATCATCGCCAGGCTGGTCTTGCCCAGCCCGGGCGGGCCGGACAGCAACACGTGATCGGGCGGGTCACCGCGTCGGCGGGCGCCCTCCAGCACCAGTTCCAGCTGCTCGCGGACCCGGTGTTGGCCGATGAACTCGGACAACCGGCGGGGCCGCAGGGTGGTCTCGGTCTCCAGGTCCTCCGGTTCGGCCCGCGCGGACACCGCTGGGTCGGTCACCGCCCGGTCACCGGGCCTTGCCCAACCGGCTCAGCGCGATACGCAGGGTCGCGGCGGTGTCCACCTGGCCGGCCGAGCCGTTCCCCGAGCCGTTCTCCCCGCCGGTCTCGCTGAGCACCGCATCCACCGCCTGCTCGGCCTGTTTGGCCGGGAACCCCAGCCCGACCAGCGCCTCCACCACGTGGTCGCGGCCGCTGGGTGCCGCGGCCGTGGCACCGACCCCGACCGGTACCCGGGCCACCGAGGCCACTTTGTCCCGCAGCTCCAGCACCAGCCGCTCAGCGCTCTTCAGCCCGACACCCGGCACCCGCTTCAGCGCGGCGGTGTCGCCCTCGGCCAGCGCCCGGCAGAGCGCCTCGGGCTCCAGCACCGCGAGGATGCTCAGCGCCAGCCGGGGGCCGACCCCGGTCACCGTCTGCAGTAGGCCGAACAGGTCGCTGGCCTCGACGTCGGCGAAACCGTAGAGGGTCAGCGAGTCCTCCCGGACAACCAACGCGGTGGCCAGCCGGGCCTCCACGCCTCTGCGCAGGGTGGCCAGCGTGCCCGGGGTGGCGTGCACCGCGAGCCCGACCCCGCCGACCTCCACCACCGCATGATCCAGCCCAATGGCCAGCACCGGGCCGCGCACCGAAGAAATCACGTGATCACTTCCCCTTCGTCAGGGCCTCGGCCAGCCGGGCCCGGTGCGCCCGGGCCAGCCGCTCCGAGGTGGCCTTCGCCTCGGCCATCCGATCCAGCATCGGGCCCCGCCAGCAGTGGCAGATGGCCAGCGCGAGGGCGTCCGCCACGTCCGCCGGCCTCGGCTTGTCCACCAAGCCGAGCAGCCTGGTGACCATCGCGGTGACCTGCTCCTTGCCGGCCCGCCCCGACCCGGTCACGGCGGCCTTCACCTCGCTCGGGGTATGGAACACCACGCGCAGCCCGGCCTGTGCGGCGACCAGTGCGACCACCCCGCTGGCCTGCGCGGTACCCATCACCGTGCGCACGTTGGTCTGGCTGAACACCCGCTCCACGGCCACCACGTCCGGTCGGTGCTCGGCGATCGCCTCCCGCACCCCGTCGGCCACCCGCAGCAGCCGCCGGGACACCTCGTCGTCAGCCGGAGTGCGGATCACGCCGTAGGTCACGCAGCGCACCTGCCGCCCTCCGGTGCCGTCCACCACGCCGAGGCCGCACCGGGTCAGCCCGGGGTCGACGCCGAGCACCCGCACGGGGCCTGCTCCCTCCCACGAACACCTGTTCGAGCAGAGGCTACCGGGGGCCTTCGCCCCCACCCCCACCGACGCGCCGACAGCTCCGCTCGCACACCGCGGCCGCACCGGCACCCGCGACGGCGACGGCGACGGCACACAGCGGCCCGGGCTCCGGGGCTACAGAGTCACCACCAGGTCGGCTAGGCCTCTGGTGGCGGCCACCGTGCGGGCGTTGCGCTCGTCGGAGCCGAGGGTGCGTTCCCAGGCCTGTTCGGGGGTACGGCCGTAGAACTCGTGCCGCGCGGCCAGCCGCTGCCGGCGCAGGTCTTCCGGCACATCCGCGTACCAGACCTCGTCGAGCAGATCCCGGATCGGCCGCCACGGGCCGTCCACCAGCAGATAGTTGCCCTCGGTGATGACCAGCTGGACGTCCGCGCGGACCGGCACGGCGGACTGGATGGCGTCCTCGATCTCCCGGCGGAACTCCGGCGCCCAGACCAGCTCCTCGGCCGGGTCACGCAGCCGACGCAGCAGTGCCACGTAGCCGGCCACGTCGAACGTGCTCGGCGCGCCCTTGATCTCCACCAGGCCCAGCTCGGTGAGCGCCCGGTGCGCGATGTGAAAGCCGTCCATGCCGACCAGCGCGGTACGCACCCCGCGCTCGTCCAGCGCGGCCAGCAACGCGGCGGACAGCGTGGACTTGCCCGAACCCGGCTGACCGACGATGCCCAGTAGCGCCCGCCCCCGCCCGACCAGCCGCATCGCGCGGTCCAACTGCTCCTCGGTGATCAGCCCGGCCACGCTCACCGCGCCGCTCCCCTGGGGCGCCCAGCGGCGGCCACCGGACGCAGCCGGGCCGCCATCGGTGCCAGCGCCGGATCCTCCAGCCAGGCCCTCGAGCCCAGCCGAGCGCACCGGACGGCGGCCACCCGAGCCGCCAGGTCGATACATCCGGGCAGGTCAGCGGCGTGCACCGCGAGCGCGGCGGCCAGTGCGCCGT
>DATHIT010000087.1:0-3685 GCA_035489915.1 Pseudonocardia sp.
CCGGCAGCGCCGCCGAGCGGCTGCCGGTTCCACACCCGGTGCCCATGGCGGCAGCCGACCCGGTGTGACGACGAGCGCCCGGAGCTACGCCCGCTCGCCGACGGCCCCGGCGGCGGCCCGGTGAGCGGCGCCGGCGGGATCGACGGCGGGGCGCACCGGGTGGCCTGCCACTACGCCGAGCAGATCGAGTCCGGCGAGCTGCGCCCGCACGACGTATCCCCCGAGGTCGTGCCCGAGGGTGCCGGCCTGCCGTCCGCCCCGCCCCCGACCCCCGCCTCCATCACCGAGGTCCTCGGCCATTGACGGCGGTCGCGCGGCGTCACCACGCCGCCGAGCGCACCCGTTCCCAACTCACTTCGCACACCCAGCCTGCACCTCGCACACCGCACATACTGTGCGAAGTGCAGGCCAGGTATGCGAAGTGGCTAGGCGTTAGCGGGAGGCGCGGTTGACGGCGGAGACCACGGCGCGCAGCGATGCCGTCACAATAGAGCTGTCCACGCCGACGCCCCAGAGGGTGCGGTCGCCGATCGCGCACTCCACGTAGGCCGCCGCTCGGGCATCGTCCCCGGCGGTGAGCGCGTGCTCGTGGTAGTCCAGCACCCGTACGTCGAAGCCGACGCCGGCGAGTGCGTCCACGAACGCCGCGATCGGGCCGTTGCCGGAGCCGGTGATCTCGTGCTCGGTGTCCTCCACCCGGACCACCGCGACGATCTCGTCCCGGCCCTCACCGTCGTTGGTCAGCCGGTGGCGCACCAGCTTGAGCGGCGTGACCAGGGTGAAGTACTCACCGTCGAAGATGTCCCGCATCTCCTTCGGGGTGACCTCGCCGCCCTCGGAGTCGGTCACCTCCTGGACCACCCGGGAGAACTCGATCTGCAGCCGCCGCGGCAGGTCGAGCCCGTGCTCGGCCTTCATCACGTAGGCCACGCCGCCCTTGCCGGACTGCGAGTTGACCCGGATCACCGCCTCGTAAGAGCGGCCGATGTCCTTCGGGTCGATGGGCAGGTACGGCACCGCCCAGCGGAAGTCGTCCACCGGAACGCCGGCCTCGGCCGCGTCCACCCTCATCGAGTCGAAGCCCTTGTTGATCGCGTCCTGGTGGCTGCCGGAGAACGCGGTGTACACCAGGTCGCCGCCCCACGGGTGCCGCTCGTGCACCGGCAGCTGGTTGCAGTACTCCACGGTGCGGCGGATCTCGTCGATGTCCGAGAAGTCGATCTGCGGGTCGATGCCCTGGCTGAACAGGTTCATGCCCAGGGTGACCAGGTCGACGTTGCCGGTGCGCTCACCGTTGCCGAATAGGCAGCCCTCGATGCGGTCCGCGCCGGCCTGGTAGCCCAGCTCGGCGGCGGCCACCCCGGTGCCCCGGTCGTTGTGCGGGTGCAGCGACAGGATGATGCCGTCGCGGCGGTCCAGGTGCCGGTGCATCCACTCGATGGAGTCGGCGTAGACGTTCGGCGTGGCCATCTCCACGGTGGCCGGCAGGTTCACGATCATCGGGTTGTGCTTGGTCGGCTGCCAGACCGCGGACACCGCGTTGCACACCTCGACCGCGTACTCCAGCTCGGTGCCGGTGTAGGACTCCGGCGAATACTGGAACCGCCAGTCGGTGGTCGGGTACTTCTCGCTGAACCGGGCCACGTCCTCGGCGCCGTCTGTGGCGATCTTGCGGATGCCGGATCGGTCGGATCGGAACACCACCCGGCGCTGCAGGATGGAGGTCGAGTTGTACAGGTGCATGACCGCCCTCGGCGCGTCCTCACACGCCTCGAAGGTCCGCTCGATCAGCTCCGTCCGGGCCTGGGTGAGCACCTGGATGGTCACGTCGTCCGGGATCAGATCTTCGGTGATGATCTCGCGGACGAAGTCGAAGTCGGTCTGGCTGGCCGCCGGGAACCCGACCTCGATCTCCTTGTAGCCCATCCGCACCAGCAGCTCGAACATCCGCCGCTTGCGCGCCGGAGACATCGGGTCGATCAGTGCCTGGTTGCCGTCCCGCAGGTCCACCGCGCACCACAGCGGGGCCTTGGTGATCCGGGTGTCCGGCCAGGTGCGGTCCGGCAGCGATACCGGCTCGACGAACTCGTGGAAGGGCTTGTAGCGGCGGAACGGCATCTGGCTGCCACGCTGCGGATTCCACGGCGGCTGCTCGGCCGGAATGGGGCCGGCGGGTTTGCTCAGGTGGCTACTCGGACTAGCGGTGTAGGCGTCGGGTGAGCTGGTCATGCGGGCTACTCCTGGTGTGATGTACCGGCGGTCTGGTGACGACTCGACCGGCGCGCGCCAAGACCCGCGACGAGGGGCCGGTCGGTTCAGACCCCGCCGCGGCGGCGAAGGAGCAGCTGTGCCACGTGACCGAGAGTAGCCCGGGTTCGGACCTGGCGTAAATCTGTTCTCCCAAAGGGTGAGACGTCTCAGGCGGAACGGTGGACAGTGAAGGCACGCTTAACTCACAGGGGTTCGTGACCCGACCGTGCCGCCGAGTAGCCTTCCGGACGGATCAACGACGTGTCACCATGGCTGCCGTTCCGCCCGGGTATACGGGAGGAACGCCCAGCTCAGCCAAGGAGGTTTCGTGGCCACTGTCGGAACACGCAGAGCGGTCGGGGCGGTGGCGACGGTGCTGCGCGTCATCGGCCTGGTCATCGTGGCGATCTTGGTGATCCACATCCTGCTGACGGTGTTCGGCGCGAACCCGTCCAATTCCTTTGCGACGTTCATCCGGGACGGGGCGAACATGTTCTCGCTCGGTCTCACCGACCTGTTCACCTTCGCCGACGCGAAGCTCACGGTGGGGGTGAATTACGGGATCGCCGCGGTGATCTGGTTGGTGATCACCAGCATCGTGGTGGGGCTGGTACGGCGTGTCGGCTGAGGGCGACCCGCCGACCGGGCCCGTGCTGTCGTCGCCGCCGAAGACACGGCGGCGGCGGTTCACTGTGCGCAAGGGACTCGGTCTGCTGGCCAGCCTGGTCAAGCTGATCGCCGTGGTGGTCTTCGTGCTGCTGGTCGTCTACATCCTGTTCACGGTGTTCGGGGCGAACCCGGCCAACCCGTGGACGATATTCGTGGCCAAGTGGGCACAGACCCTGAACCTGGGCTTGTCGAACCTGTTCGTGCAGGGCAACCCCAAGATCCAGGTAGTGATCAACTACGGCGTCCCGGCGCTCATCTGGCTGATCGTCGGCCTCTTGATCAGTCGGCTGATCCGGCGGATCTAGCGTCGCGACTGCACCTGATTCGGCCGTTTGGCCCCGTATCGGCGTGCGCTGGCTCTATGGTCACGGCCTATGACGGGGGTGGTGGGCCTCGGCCAGCGGGCGATGGCCGGTCGGCAGGGCCCTGAGGTAGCGGCCAAGGTAGCCGCGTTCGACCGGCTCGGCATGCAGGTAACCCCAGCCAACGTGCTGGGCATCTACGCCGTGATCATGGAAGAAGTGACTCGCCTGCAGTCATCGGTGCTCCTGTTCAAGGCTGATCACGGTGAAGGCATGCCTAAGTTGGGCGGAGACCTCGTATCCCAGCCTGCGGCTCTTGGGTTCACTGAGGCCACCACCCAGCTTCTGGCCAAGTGTCAAGCTGATCTCCGCGATCTCAATCGCGCGGCCGACGTGCTGGCGGATGCGGCGCGCGCCTACGGAAAGACGGAAGAACAGGTCAAGCTGGCGCTCATGCCCGGCGA
>DATHIT010000088.1:0-3844 GCA_035489915.1 Pseudonocardia sp.
CCCGACGGAGTGACGCTCATGCGATACCTGGTCACCGGTGCTACCGGCTTCCGGGCCAACACGTGCCGGCCTAGGAAGCCGGTAGCACCGGTGACCAGGTATCGCATGAGCGTCACTCCGTCGGGATCGCGGCTGTCAAAAGGCACACCAGTGTGCCACGAAGATCGTGGTGCGCCGGTGCTCTGTTTTCCACCCACCGGCCGCGCCGGCTTGCCGCCCTCAGCTCTCAAGATCTGAGCGCTACGCTCCGCGCCGTGTTCGCTCGTCCAGCTCAACGAGTATCGAGGGTCCGATCTCCGCGGCGCCCGGTTCGCTACCTGGGTGCGCTGGTCCTGGTGCTGACCCTGGCCGCGTGCGGTGGCGCGGAACCGGAGCCGGCCGCGCCCGCCCCATCCGCTCCCGCCGCGGTGCCGAGTAGCTCCGCGCCCGCCCCGCCCGCCGCTGCGCCGGCTAGTCCGGTGGCCGACCCGCTGCCCGGCATGCCCCCGGTGACCGACCCGCACAACGTGTACTCCGACGCGGCGGCGAACATGCTCAACGACGTGACCAGGGCGGCCAAGCCGCTGGTGTACGTACCGCACACCAAGTCCGGTGACGTCTGGGTGATCGATCCGAAGACCTTCGCGGTGGTGGGCAGATACCCGACCGGCCGGGAG
The DNA here is from genome assembly GCA_035489915.1 of Pseudonocardia sp. GTDB lineage: Bacteria > Actinomycetota > Actinomycetes > Mycobacteriales > Pseudonocardiaceae > Pseudonocardia. The sequence goes on from DATHIT010000088.1 coordinate 657, forward strand.
ATCCAGCACGTGGTGCCCTCGCACGACATGCGCACCCTCTACGCCACCGACGACCTGGGCAACACCGTCACGCCGTTCGACCCGAACACCGGCAAGCCTGGCCCGCGCATCCCGGTGACCGACCCGTACAACATGTACTACTCGCCGGACGGCAGCTCGGCGATCGTGGTGGCCGAGGCCCGCCGCAAGCTGATCTGGTACGACCCGAAGACCTGGCGGGTGCAGGGCGAGACGCTCACCCCGAACTGCGCCGGCATCGACCACGCCGACTTCACCCCGAACGGCCGGATCGGGGTGTTCACCTGCGAGTTCGACGGCAGGGTGGCGGTGGTGGACATCCCGTCGCACAAGCTGCTGCGGATCATCGACATGCCGCAACGCAACAAGCGGATGGGTCCGCAGGACATCAAACTGGCCCCGGACGGCTCGGTGTTCTACATCGCCGACTCCGAGCAGAACGGCCTGTGGGTGCTCGACGGCGCGGCCACCAAGGTGATCAGGGAGATCCCCACCGGGATGGGCGCGCACGGGCTGTACCTGGACCGCGAGGCGAAGCGGCTGTTCGTGACCAACCGGCACGAGGGCAGCGTGAGCGTGCTCGACGCGTACACCGGGGCGATCCTCACCAAGTGGCATATCCCGGGCGGCGGCGGCCCAGGTGGGCCCGGCGCCGGACACAGCAACGGCCACGCCAGCCCGGACATGGGCGGGCTCACCGCCGACGGCACCCAGCTGTGGCTGTCCGGGCGGTATGACGGCGCGGTGTATGTGCTGGACACCGGCGACGGTCACCTGATCAAGCGGATTCCGGTGGGGCGGGGGCCGCACGGGCTGTGCGTGTGGCCGCAGACCGGCCGCTATTCGCTGGGGCACACCGGCATCACCCGCTGACCGACCGGGTCAGGTCGTACCAGGTCTGGCCACCGACGGTGATCGGCGCGAAGTGCTGGCTGACCCAGGTGGTGATCTCCGCCGAGTTACCTAGCGAGTCGACATGCCGCCCGCCGCCGTGCTGCCCGCCCGGCCCACCCCGGGGCTGCTCCGGGATGAAGTAGTGGACGCGGCCGGCGGCCACGTCCGCCTGGAACTGGGCGAGGGTCGGCGCCGGGTCGGTGCCGATGAACCCGCCGATCGCCATCACCGAGGTCTGGGTGGTCAGCTCCACCGAGGAGGCGCCGTGCGCGCCGATGGTCGCCGCCGACCAGGTGGTGCCCGCCGCGCGCAGCGCGGCCACCTGCGCCGGGTCGAGTGGGATGGCTTGCTCCCGGCCGCCGAACCCCGGGGCCGCCGTGCCGGTGCCTCGGCCCCGCCGGTCGGACGCGTCGGCGAACCCGCTCGCCATGGTCGGGCCGGCGGAGGGAGTTGAGCCGGTGTGCGGGGTCAGCGCGGTACCCACCGCGTACCCGGCCGGCGCGAGCAAACCGGCGAGCACCGCGATGGCCGCGATCGAGGCGACCCGGCGTCGCCCGCCGCCGGAGGTCAGCACCGCCACCACGGCGATCGCGGTGAGCGCCAGCACCGACCAACGCAGCGCGGGCGCCCAGCTGGGGGTGCGGTCCAGCAGCACCCAGGCCAACGCGCCGGTGCCGGCCAGGAGCACTGCCATGATTGCCCGGCACGGCCAGCTGTCCCGCCGGGCGAACAGTTCACGCCCACCGATCGCGACCACCGCCGCGATCGCCGGCGCCAGCGCGACGGTGTAGTAGGGATGGAAGATGCCGGCCATGAAGCTGAACAGCGCGGCGGTGACCAGTAGCCAGCCGCCCCAGAGCAGCAGCGCCGCCCGCGTGCGGTCGGTGCGCGGCGCCCGCCGGGTCAGCCACAGCCCGATGACCAGCAGCGCCACCGCCGCCGGCAAGAGCCAGCTGCCCTGACCGCCCACCGAGTCGCCGAACAGCCGGGACACCCCCGCCTGACCGCCAAACCCGCCCCCGCCAAATCCGCGGCCGCCGGCCCCGGCACCCCCGAAGCCGGCACCCTCGAAGCCGCCACCGCCGAGCCCAATCCGGCTGCCCCCGGACCGCCCCAGCAGCCGACTCAGCCCGTTGTAGCCCAGCGCCAACTCCACCAGGCTGTTGGTCTGGGAGCCGCCGATGTACGGCCGCTGGCTGGCCGGCCAGAACGCCACCAGCGCCAGATACCACCCGGCGCTGAGCACCAGCGCGACGCCGGCGGCCAGTAACTGGCGGATCCGCCGGCCCAGCCCGGTGGGAGCCGCGACCAGGTAGGCCAGCGCCAGCGCCGGCACCACGACCAGGGCCGCGCCCATCTTGGCCAGGAAGCCGAAGCCGATGGCCACTGCGGCGAGCACCAGCCAGCGGGTGCTGGCCCGCTCCACCGCGCGGGTGGTGCAGTAGGCGGCGAGCACCAGCAGCAGTACCAGCAGCGCATCCGGATTGTTGAACCGGAACATCAGCACCGCCACCGGGGTGAGCGCCAGCATCGCGCCGGCGAGCAGGCCAGCGACCGGTCCGGCCACCCGGCGCACCGAGGCGTAGAGCAGGGCCACCGAGGCCACGCCCATCAGCGCCTGCGGGACCAGCATGCTCCAGCTGGAGAACCCGAAGATCCGCCCGGACAGCCCCATCACCCAGATCGAGGCGGGCGGCTTGTCCACGGTGATCAGCCCGGCCGGGTCGAGCGCGCCGAACAGCAACGCCTTCCAGCTCCGGGTGCCCGCCCACACGGCGGCGGCGTAAAAGTTGTTCGCCCATCCCGAGGCCGCCAACCCCCACAGGTTGAGCAGCGCGGTGATGCCGAGCAGCCCGGTCAACCCGAGCCGCTCCGCCGCGGTCCGGGGCGCCGGGGTGGGCGCGGAGCCGGTCGGAACCAGCCGGTGCAGGGTCGCCGTCATCCCGCACCGTTCCCGCCGCCGGCGGCCCTGCCTGGCCTGCACGAACTGCGCAAGCCTGGCGTGCACGAGCCTGGCGTGCGCAAGCCAGGCGTGCGCAAGCCTGGCGTGCACGAGCTGCACACCAGACCGGTCCGATCATGGTTTGACCTGCCTGTTGTGCAGCTGGGTAACAGGGCACACCCCCGGCACAGCGCGGTGCCCTCGAGGGTCGCGGTCACGCCGGGAGCCGGGAACCGAACACCCAGCCGCGCATCAGCGCGAACCGGGCCACCGCGCCCAGTGCATTGGTCGACAGCAGGACGATCAGCTCGGCGCTCCAGCCGGCCGTCGGGGC
>DATHIT010000089.1:0-3092 GCA_035489915.1 Pseudonocardia sp.
CCGGCGCCGAGCAGCTGTCCGGCGTCTGCCCGGCGACCATCTCGATCCAGCAGGACTGGGAGCCGGAGGCCGAGCACAGCGCGGTGTACCAGCTGATCGGCCCGGGCCACACCGTCGACGCCGACCGCAAGCGGGTGAGCGGCCCGCTGGTCATCGACGGCCACGACACCGGGGTGAAGGTAGAGGTCAGGGCCGGCGGCGCGGCCATCGGCTTCACCTCCATCGCGGCCCAGATGTACATCGACAAGTCGATCACGCTGGGTGCGGTGAGCACCGATGGCGCGATCAACAGCTCGGCCGACCAACCGGTCACGGCGGTGGTCGCGCCGCTGGTCAAGAGCCCGCAGATGCTGATGTGGGACCCGGCCAGCCACCCGGACTGGAACACCGTGGCCGACATCGGCGCGTCCGGGGCGACCGTGGTGGTGGCCAAGGCCAACTACTTCAGCCCGCTGCTGGTGGCCAAGGGTCTGCTCAAACAGACCCAACTGGACTCCGGCTACACCGGCGCCCCGGCCCGGTTCGTCACCAGCCCGACGATCGCCCAGCAGGGCTTCGCCACCGCCGAGCCGTACATCTACCAGCACGAGGTGTCGGCGTGGGGCAAGCCGGTGAAGTACCAGCTGCTGGCCGATGTCGGCTATTCGATCTACCCGGAGCCGCTTGCGGTGCGCAGCGCCGAGCTGCCGGCGATGTCCGAGTGCCTCAAGCGGCTGGTTCCGATCGTGCAGCGCGCCCAGATCGACTACCTGGCCAACCCCGGCCCGACCAACAAGCTGATCACCGACGCGGTCAGCCAGTACAACGACGGCTGGACCTACTCCGAGGGCGTGGCCAACTACGCCGCGAGCACCATGAAGCAGCTCGGCATCGTCGCCAACGACACCAGCGGACCACTGGGCGGGATGGACATGGCCAGGGTGCAGTCCACCATCGACACCTTCGCGCCGATCCTGACCAGCGGGGGCACCACCCTGCGGCCCGGGCTGAAGGCCGCCGACATCGCCACCAACCAGTTCCTCGACCCGTCCATCAAGCTCGGCGAGGGTTCATGACCACCGACATCGGCACCGGACTGCCGTCGATCGGAGCGGCCCGAGCCCGCGAGCTGGCCGACCGGCTCGGTGCACTGATCGGCGCGGACCGGCTCTCCACCGACCCGGCCAAGATCGAGCGCCTCTCCGTGGACTGGGCGCACATGTCCCCCATCCTGAGCGCCCAGCTGCCCGCCGGCCGGGCCGACCTGATCGCCACGCCGACCAGCGCCGAGCAGATCCCGGAGATCCTCCGGGTGGCCTACCAGCTGGAGGTGCCGGTGACCCCGCGCGGCACCGGCCTCGGCAACTACGGGCAGGCCATCCCGCTGCACGGCGGGCTGCTGCTGGACATCAGCGCCTGCCGGGCCGTCGAGGAGATCGGCGGGGAGGGTGACGGAGCCTGGGTCCGCGCCGAGGCGGGGGTGCGGATGCGCGAGCTGGACACCGCCGTCGCCGCGCACGGCCAGGAGCTGCGCATCTACCCGTCCACCAAGGGCTCCACGCTCGGCGGCTTCCTGGCCGGGGGCAGCGGCGGTACCGGGTCGATCACCTACGGCAGCAACGCGGACGGACTGGTCACCGCGCTAGACGTGGCGCCGTGCGACGGCAGTGGCGCATTGATCCACGCCGAGGGTGAGGAGACGGTCCCGTACATCCACGCCTACGGCATCACCGGCGTGATCGTCCGGGCCACCGTGCGGCTGGCGCCCCGGCGGGACTGGGTGGCGATCTGGGCGGCCGCCCCGGACTACCCCACCGGCACCGAGGCCCTGCGCGCGCTGCTCGAACTGGACCCGGAACCTCGGCTGGCGTCGCTGGACGAGCAGGCCGTGGTCGCGGCGCTGCCCCGCGACCCCGCGCTGGACCCGGCTCGGGCCAGCGTGCGGGCGATCGTGCAGGCGCACGTGGTCGACGCGGCCGCCGCGCTGCTGCGCGGCGCCGGCGCGGAGGTGCTCGCGGTGCGGCCCGGCCTGGTCGCAGCCGACCGGATCACCGCGCTGTCCTACAACCACTCCACGTTCCACCTGCAGAAACGCCACCCGGAGTACTTCCACCTGGAGGTCGCCGGTACGCCGCTGTGGGACGACCCGGACACCGTGCGGTCCGTCTACCCCGGCACCGTGCTGCACCTGGAGCTGATGCGCGAGCGGCCGATCGGGATGCTCATGGCGCCCTACGTCTCCCCCGACCAGGTCTACACCGGTATGGACGCGCTGGAAGAGATCGGCGTCTCCTACCACTCGCCGCACAACTGGATGCTGGACCGGCGGCTGGATGACGTACGAGCCGTGGTCGGGCGCACCGACCCGCGCGGCCTGCTCAACCCCGGCAAGCTCACCCCCGACGGAAAGGACGCGCGGTGGCGACCCGCGAGTTGATCGACCTCACCGGCCCGGAGTCCGCCGAGCTGCTCACCGCCGACTCGGTGATCCTGCTGGGCACCGGCGCCGTCGAGCACCACGGCCCGCACCTGCCGCTGTCCACCGATCTGGTGGTGGCCGACACGGTGACCAGCGCACTTGTCGAGCGCGCGGCGGCCGAGCTGGACGTGTGGCGGTTGCCCACGCTGGCCTACACCAAGTCCGACGAGCACTCCTGGGCGTCCGGCACCATGTGGCTGTCCTGGGACACGCTGATGCGGGTGCTGGTCGACCTGGGCCGCTCGATCGCCACCACACCCGCCCGCCGGTTGGTGTTCGTCAATGGGCACGGCGGTAACTCCGCGCTGCTCCAGGTGGCCTGCCGCGAACTACGCCGGCAGTTCGGGCTGTCCACATTCCTGATGCACCCAGGGCGGCCGGTGGACCACGGCGGCCGGTCCACGGCGGCGGAGGAGCTCGGCATGGGGGTGCACGGCGGCCGGGGGGAAACCTCGGTGCTGCTGTACCTGCGCCCGGAGCTGGTGCACATGGACCGCGCCGTCCGGAGTGTGCCGGAGCACCTCGCCGAGTACCGGCACGTCGGGTTCGGCAAGCCGGTCAGCTTCGGTTGGCTCAGTGACGACTTCGGCACCGGCGGGGTGGTCGGCGACCCGACCGGCGCGACCGCCGAGGA
>DATHIT010000090.1:0-4970 GCA_035489915.1 Pseudonocardia sp.
AGCCGGAGGGCTCGGGGACCCGGCTGCGGGAGTGGATGCAGATGGGCCCGGGCCGCTCCGGGCTGAGCTTCGCCATCGACCGGATGCCGGAGAAGGAACAGAAGATCGTGTTCGTCCGGATGCGGGAGTTCGAGGCCAACATGTCGGCAACGCTGGCCGCGATCAAGGAACGGGTCGAGAGCGCCACCGCTCCCAGCTCGGTCAGCGGCGTCTGATGCGCACCGCGACGACCGTGGAAGCCTCCGGGGGCGGCGGCTGGCGACAGACGCTGGAGTTCGTCCTCGAGGCGGAGAAGCTGGGCCTGGACGTCTGCTTCGTGGCCGAGGCATGGGGTTCGGACGGGCCCTCCGCGCTGGGCTACCTGGCCGCGCGCACCGAACGGATCCTGCTCGGCTCCGGGATCATCCAGCTCGGCACCCGCACCCCGGTGGCGATCGGGCAGGCCGCGCTGACCCTGGCCGACATGTCCGAGGGCCGCTTCCTGCTCGGCTTGGGCGCATCCGGCCCGCAGGTGATAGAGGGGCTGCACGGGGTGCCGTTCGCCAAGCCGCTGACCCGGATGCGGGAGACCGTGGAGATCGTCCGCCAGGTGTTCGCCGGGGAGAAGGTGCAGTACCAGGGCAGCCAGTTCCACATCCCGCTGCCCGGCGGCGACACTCGCCCGATGCGGCTGTCCGCCGCGGCCAACCCGGACATCCCGATCTACCTGGCCACCATCTCCCCCAAGACGCTGGAGCTGACCGGGGAGGTCGCCGACGGCTGGCTGGGCACCAGCTTCGTGCCGGAGGGCGCCGCCGCCTACTTCGAGCCGCTGGACGCCGGGCTGGCCAAGGCCGGGCGCAAGCGGACCGACCTGGACGTCTGCCAGGGCGCCGAGGTGGCCTTCGCCGAGGACGAAGAGGCACTGGCCGCGCTGGTCGGCAGCCGGAAGAAGGAGCTGGCTTTCAGCCTGGGCGGGATGGGCAGCGCCCAGACCAACTTCTACAACGGCGCCTACAGCCGGCAGGGCTGGGCCGAGGTGGCCGCCGCCGTGCGCGAGCGCTGGCAGGCCGGCGACCGGGACGGCGCCGCCGCACTGGTCACCGACGACATGGTGCTGGGCACCACGCTGATCGGCACCGAGGACATGGTGCGCGAGCGGCTGCGAGTCTGGCGCGACGCCGGCGTGGACACCGTGCGGCTCTACCCCAACGGCGAGACCGTGGACGCCAAGCTGACCACCCTGGGCCGCGCGCTGGACCTGGTCCACGGGCTGGACTGAGCCTGGCGCGTCGGACTGAGGCGCCATTGACAGCTGGGTTCGACTACGCAACCCTGATCCCTGAGTCTATTCCTGAAACCCTGGCGGGAGCCCCAGTGAGCGACTGGCACAAGACCGCGTGCAGCCTGTGCTACCTCAACTGCGGGCTGGAGGTACAGCTGGACGGCCGGGCCATCACCCGGATCCGGGGCGACAAGGAGCACCCGCGCTCGGCCGGCTACCTGTGCCAGAAGGCGCAGCGGCTGACCTGGCTGGGCAACCACGGCGACCGGCTGACCACCCCGCTGCGCCGGCTGCCGGACGGTGGCCACGAGCCGATCGACTGGGACACCGCGCTCCGGGAGATCGCCGCGAAGCTGCACCAGGTGCGGGACGCGGACACCGAGGCCGGCCGGCCGGGTTCGTTCGGGTACGTGGGCGGTGGTGGCCAGGGCAACCACTCCGGCGGCGGATACGGCACCGCGCTGATGAAGTGGATGAACGCCACCCGGTACTTCAACGCGCTGTCTCAGGAGAAGACCGGCGACTTCTGGGTCAACGGGAAGATGTTCGGCTCGCAGACCTGCCACACCGCCGAGGGCATCGAGGAGTGCGACCTGCTGCTGGTGATCGGCTGCAACCCCTGGCTGGCGCACGGCTTCAGCAATGCCCGGCACGCGCTGAACGACATCAAGAACAACCCGGACCGCAAGATGATCGTGGTCGACCCTCGGCGTACCGAGACCGCCGACGTGGCCGAGTTGCACCTGCCGCTGCGCCCGGGCACCGACGCCTACCTGCTCGCCGCGATCCTGGCGATGATCATCCAGCGGGACGGCGTGGACGGGGAGTTCCTGGCCGCCCGCACCGAGGGCTACCCCGAGGTGGCGGCCGCGCTGCGTGAGGTACCGGTGGACGAGTGGATCGCGCACACCGAGCTTGACCTGGCCGACGTGGAGCGCGCGGTGGACATGATCCTGGCCGCGAAGGCCATGACGGTCCGAGTGGAGTTGGGCATCCAGCAGGGTCGCCACTCCACCCTGAACAGCTACCTGGAGAAGCTGCTGTACCTGCTCACCGGCAACTTCGGCCGGGAAGGCACGAACAACCTGCACTCCTGGCTGGTGCCGCTGATCGGCCAGTCCCGGGGAAAGCGCTCGGAGATCACCGGCTACGAGTACATCGGTGGGCTGCTGCCGTCGAACACCATGGCCGAGGAGATCCTGGCTGAGCACCCGAACCGGATCCGGGTGCTGTGGGTGGAGTCGTCCAACCCGGCGAACACCTACGCCGACACCACCTCGGTCGAGCGGGCCATCCGGGAGTGCGAACTGGCCGTGGTGGTTGACGTCGCCTACACCGAGACCGCCGCGCTGGCCGACTACGTGCTGCCCGCCGCGTCCCAGCACGAGAAGTGGGAGTTCACCCTCTTCAACATGGAGTGGCCGACCAACTACTTCCAGATCCGCCGCCCGCTGTTCGACCCGCTGCCCGACACCCTGGTCGAGGCGGAGATCTACGCCCGGCTGTTCGACGCGCTGGGCGTGCTCCCGTCAACGGACGCGCTCGCGGCGCTCACTCAGATAGCCCGCACCGACCGGGCCCAGCTGCTCCCGGCGGCCGGCGCGCTGATGAAGGACAAGCCGGAGCTGGCCACCATCGCCTCGGTGCTGCTGTACCGGACACTGGGCGCGGCACTGGAGGAAACCCACCCGGGCGCGGCTTCCATGGCACCGCTGTGGGCCGGCTGCCACCGGGCGGCCGCCGCCATGACCGTGCCGGTGCAGCGCGCGTTGGACTCCACCGCGGTCGGTGCGGCGCTCGGCGAGGAGCTGTTCGCCCGGATCCTGGACAGCCCGAGCGGCACCCGGTTCACCGTGCACACCTACGACGAGGTCTGGGACCTGGTGAAGCGCGAGCGGATCCAGTTGGCGGTGCCCGAGCTGCTGAGCTGGCTGGGCACCCTGGACCCGGCGGCCGAGCAGGTCAATCCGGCCTACCCGTTCTCGCTGATCAACGGGCAGCGCCGGTCACACAACGCGAACCAGATCCTGCGCGCCCCGGCCTGGCGGCGATCCGACCCGGACGGCGCGCTGCGGGCCCGCGCGGCCGATCTGGCCTCGGTCGGCGTCGACCCGGGCGACTGGGCGGCGGTGATCACCCCGGTCGGCCGGATCGTGGTGCGCGCCGAGGCGGACGAGAGCCTGCGCCCGATGCAGCTCGCGCTGCCCCACGGGTACGGCATGTCCTACCCCGACGGCCACGGCGGCCGGGTCACCAACGGCCCCCGCATCAACCTGATCACCGACGCCACCGACCGCGACCCAATCGCCGGCACCCCCCACCACAAAGACACCCCCGTCCGCCTAGAACCAGCCACCGCCGCCGAACGCACCACCGCGGAACGCGACAGCCAACGCGTCCGCGAAACCATCCACACCCCCTCGTGAGTGGCGATGGTCGCTATAGCGACCATCGCCACTCACGACTTATCCACAGGGGCTCGAGTGCAGGTGGCGGCGTAGGGCTGCGCCCGATCACAGTCGAGGTATGGCCGACCTTCGTCGTCACGTACCTCCGCAAGTTGCTCCGGACCGCCGCGAAGAATGGTTTCGCACCGTAGCGGTCCAGGGCGGCGTGATTGACACCTCGCAGCTATTGGGATTCGCGGTGACCTGGGCCGCGGTCCGGGCGCACACCCGGGCCGGGCGGTGGCAGCCGGTACTGCCACGGGTGTACGCGACGTTCACCGGACCATTGCCCCGGGACTCCCGGATCGCCGCAGCGCTGCTCTACGCCGGGCCCGCGGCGGTGTTGAGCCACGGCACGGCCGCACAGATGTGGGGGATGCGTCTGGAGTCGCCCGGTCCGGTGCATGTCACCGTGCCTTACCACTGCTCGGCCGTGTCCCAGCCGCCGTTCGTGGTCGTGCACCGCTCGCGCGCGTTCAGGCACATCGCGGTGGACGGCCAGCCGCCGCTGACCAGCCGGGCGGATACCGCAATCGACCTGGCGGTCGCCGAACCCACCCCGCGGGGGGCCCAACAGTTGCTCACCGAGCTGGTGACCAGCCGCCGGGTCACGGTCGAACAGGTGCGCGCGCAGTTGGTCGAGCGGCCGCCGTGGAGGTATCGGCGGGCGCTCGAGCAGGCGGTCTACCGGGTCGATTCGGGCGTGGAGTCGATGCTCGAGGAGCTCTACGCCGTCGATGTCGAGGTGGCGCACGGCCTGCCCTCGGCGCGTCGGCAGGCGCCGTTCCGGGTGGACGGTCGGACGTTGTACGAGGACGCGGTGTACGACGAGCTGGGCATCGCGCTGACCGTGCGGCTGGACGGCCGGACCCATCTCGAGCCCGACGTGGCACTGCGGGACCGCCGGCGGGACAACGCCGCCGAGCTGGCCGGCCGCTCCCGGCTGGTGTTCGGCTGGCGGGAACTGAGCACCCGGCCGTGCACCGCGGCGTTCGAGGTCGCCGCCGTGCTCCACCGGCACGGTTGGCAGGGCCCGCTCCAACGCTGCCCCAAATGCCCAGCTCAGAGGTCGTGAGTGGCGATGGTCGCTATAGCGACCATCGCCACTCACGACCGGTGGACAGACATCCGCACGTCGTAGAACCCTGCTGCATGTATGTGTTTTGCATATTGACAGAAGTCTGTCTATTATTCGTGTTCTGGTGCTTCGTTGGATTGGGGACAGCCCATGGGTGCACGAACCGACACCGCGACGTCGA
>DATHIT010000091.1:0-4341 GCA_035489915.1 Pseudonocardia sp.
CCGGCTGGGCCGCCGCGCGGAGCAGGTCGCCTTCATCGACGACCTGCCACGCAACGTCGATGCGGCCGCCGCCCTGGGCATCCACGCCATCTTGTTCACCGACGAGTCCGGCTGCCGCGCCGAACTGGCTCGCCTCGGGGCGCTGGGCCCGGCCGACACCGGATCGGAGGCAACATCATGCGGGTAAAGGTCAACCGGGACGCCTGCCAGGGCAACGGTCGGTGCGCCGCCGTCTCCCCCGAGATCTTTCAACTCGACGAGCTGGGCTACAACATCGCGGGCGAGTTCGCCATCACCGAGGAGGCCGGCGAGGCGGCGTTCCGAGGCGCGGCGGAATGTCCGGAGCGCGCGATCACCGTGTTCTTCAGCTGATGGGTGCGCTCTGATGGGTGTCGCGCTGTCCGAAGACGAGGCTTGGGAGTTCGTCGCGCACTCGCTCACCGGGATGGTGACCACGCTGCGTCGTGACGGCTACCCGGTGACGCTGCCGGTGTGGTTCGTGGCGCTGGACCGGCGGATCTACTTCCGCACCCCGGCGAGCAGCCAGAAAGTTGCTCGCATCGCCCATGACGAGCGGGCCGGGTTCCTGGTGGAGGCCGGCGAGCGTTGGGCGGAGCTGATCGCGGTGTCGTTCCAGGCGGCCGCGGCGCGGGTGACCGACGAGCCGCTGTGCGCGCGGGTGCTCGCCGCGCGGGCCGAGAAGTACGACGGCCGGGGCCTCGGCTCGCGGAGTGCACTGCCGGCGGCCACGGTGCGCCACTACGCGGGCGAGTCGGCGATCATCCGGCTCACCCCGGTCGGCCAGTTGATCAGCTGGGACAACAGCCGGATCCGCCGCGCGCCGTAAGCCGTAACTAGGGGTCGGGTAGGAACACCGGGTAGTACAGGTCATGGTGGGTCACGAAAGCGACGTGGACCGGCTGGTCGATGTGCACCCGGGACGGCGGGCAGCCCAGGATGTTGGTGGTCAGCCGCAGCCCCTCCTGCTCGGGCAGCTCCACCACCGCGATCACGTACGGCTGCTGCCCCGGCACCCACTGCTGCACGTTGACGGTGAACGAGTGCACCAGCGCGCGCCCGCTCACCGCTTCCGGGTGCACGTCCGGGGACAGGCAGCGGGGGCAGGGCAGGCTCGGCGGGTGCAGGTAGTACCCGCAGGCCTGGCAGCGCAGCAGCCTCAGCACCCCGTCCCGGCCGGAGCGCCAGAAAAAGTCGGCCAGCGGGTCCGCGACCGGCACCGCCCGGTCGGCCAAGACGTCCGGCACGATCGACTCAGCGCTTGACGAGCTGGACATCCGACTCCTCCCGGTCCCAGGTCGCGCCGGTTCGCCCCTGCTCGCGGAGTTGGTACTTGAGCACCCGGCCGACCGGGTTCTTCGGCAGCTGGTCGCGGAACTCGACGTAGCGGGGCACCGCGAAGTACGGCAGCCGCTCGATCGCCCAGACGCACAGCTCCCGCTCGGTCAGCCCCGATCCGGAAACCAGCACCACAGTCACCTTGACGTCGTCCTCGCTCACCTCGCTGGCCACCGCGTGCACGGCCACCTCCCGCACCTCGGGATGCCGCAGGAAGGTCGACTCCAGCTCGTAGCTGGAGATGTTCTCGCCGCGCCGGCGCAGGTAGTCCTTCTTCCGGTCCACGAAGTAGAAGTTGCCCGCGTCGTCGAACTTGCCCAGGTCACCGGTGTGCAGCCACAGGTTGCGCAGCAGTCCGAGGGTCGCCTCCGGGCGGTTCCAGTAGCCGGAGAACATCACCTGCGGGCGCTGCGGACGGCAGATGATCTCGCCAACCGAGCCAGGCGGCAGCTCGTGGTCGTGTTCGTCCACGATCCGCACGTCGAAGTCCGCGTTGCGCCGACCGCTGGCGTCCGGCACCGGATCCGCGGTCAGTGCCGCGGTGACGATCATGCTGGCCTCGGACAGCCCGTACCCGGGCGCGCCGGCGACCTCCGCGCCGAACCGCTCCCGCCAGATCCGCACCATGTCGCCGGGGAACGGCGCGCCGTAGGCGATCCGCAGCTGGCCGTGGCAGCGGCGCATCGCCTCGGTCTCCGGCATCAAGGCGACCAGCGAGATCGCCGAGCCGAGCAGGCTCACCATCCGCGCCCCGCTGCGCTCGATGTCGTCCCAGAACCGGGACAGCGAGAAGCGCGGGTACACACTCACCGCGCTGGTCAACAGGGCGCTGGTGAGCACGCCGGTCGCGGTGGCGTTCAAGTGGAACAGCGGCTGCGGCGTCCACACCGTCTCGCCGGGGCGCCGGGTGGCCAGCTCGTTGGACTGGCGGGCCAGGTTGCACGCGTAGTTGTGGCTGATCATGCAGCCCTTGGACGGCCCGGTGGTGCCCGCCGTGTACACCAGCATGGTCAGGTCACCGGGCTCAGGTACCAGGCCGGGGTCGCTGTCGTTGTCGGCGCAGAGCCCGTCCAGCGTGTCGTCCGGGCCTCGGCGGAACACCCGCAGCCCCGGCGGCAGCCGGTCCGCGACCTCGGCCACCCGGGCGGCGTAGTCCGGCTCGGCGATCACCAGCCGGCCCCCCGCGTCGGCGATCTGATGGCGCAGGAACTCGCCCTTGTAGGCGGTGTTCACCGGGACGCTGATCGCCCCGGCCGCGTTGATGCCGAACCACGCGGCCACCGCGTCGACGTTGCTGTCCAGCAGCGTGACCACCCGGTCGCCCGGCTCGACGCCGTGCCCGCGCAGGCCGTTGGCCAGCCGCATCGCCCGCCGGTACAGCGCGCCGTAGCTGCAGGTGCGGCCGGCGAAGTCCAGGAAGGTGGCACCCGCGTCGGCGTCCACCGCGCGCCTCAGCACCGCGAGCACGGTGTCCTGCTCCCCACGCGCCCAGCTCATCGGACCCTCCTAACGCTCGTTGGTCAGCAGCAGGCAACCGGCGATCGGCCCCCCGCCGTTGGACACCACCGCCACCTTGGGCGGCGCGCCGGCAGCCCGCCGGACCTGTCGCGCGCCGGCGGCACCACGCAACTGCAGGCAGGCCTCGTGGAGATGGCCGTAGCCGTGCAACCGTCCACCGGAGAGCTGGCCGCCGCCGGTGTTCAGCGGCAGCTCGCCGGTCAGTGAGATGCGGGCGCCGTCACCGATGAAGGGGCCGCCCTCCCCCGGCTTGCAGAATCCCAGCGCCTCCAGCCACACCAGCGCGAGGATGGAGAACCCGTCGTAGAGCTGGGCGAGGTGCACGTCGGCCGCGCGCAGGTCGGTGCGCCGCCACAGGTGCTCCGCCGCCCCGGCGGCCGCCATCGACGTCATGTCGTGGTACTGGTCCCAGGAGGGCCGGCCGCGCATCGCGGTGCCCACCGCCTCGACGAACACCGGCGGCCGGGGCAGGTCGGCCGCGCGCTCGACGTGCGAGACGACCAGCGCGGTCGCCCCGTCCACCGGCAGGTCGCAGTCCAGCAGCCCGAGCGGCGTGGAGATCATCCGGGCGGCCAGGTACTCGTCCATGCCGAACGGGGTGCGCAGCGGTGCCAACGGGTTGAGCGCGGCGTTGGACCGCTGGGTGATCGCCAGTGCGCCCAGCTGCTCGCGGGTGGTGCCATACACGTGGAAGTGCCGGGCGGCCACCTGGGCCAGCCAGTTCACCGCCGACACCGCACCGAACGGCGCGCTCCAGTAGTTGATCCCGGCCGCGACGCCCGCGCCGGGCAGCACCCCGGCCCGGCCGGCCTCGCCCTGCGCCGAGGATTCGGTCACCGTGCGGTACACCAGCACGTTGCGAGCCAGCCCGCCGGACACCGCGAGGCACGCGGCGACCACCGCGCCGAGCTGACCGGGTAGCTCCGCCGCGCCGATGAACCAGTCCAGCTCCAACCTCAGCGCATCCTGGACCGAAGCCGGCGGCGGCCCGCCGTAGCCGTGCGTGAGCGCGGCCTCTCCGCCGGGATAGGTGACCAGGCCGTCGATGTCGGCGCGGTCCAGCCCCGCGTCGGCGATCGCCGCCAGGCACGCCTGCGTGGTCAGCTCCAGCGCCGATCGCCCCAGCCTGCGTCCGATCGCCGACTGCCCGATGCCGGCGATGCAGGTGTCCCGCTCGAACTGATGGTTCACCGCCGAAGACTCCGCTCTGCGAGGCCGTCGATCACCTGGCCGGCATGCGCACGGCGCCGTCGAGCCGGATCGACTCCCCGTTCAGGTAGTCGTTGCGCAGCAGCTGCAGGGCCAGTTCGGCGAACTCGGCCGGGTCGCCCAGTCGCCGGGGAAACGGCACCGCGGCGGTCAACGTGTCGCGCAGCGGCTCGGGCACGGCCAGCATCGGCGGGGTGGCGAACGCACCGGGCGCGATCGTATTGACCCGGATCCCGACGGCGGCGAGGTCCCGGGCCA
>DATHIT010000092.1:0-7051 GCA_035489915.1 Pseudonocardia sp.
CGGTACTCGCCCTTGGTCTTGCGGGTCATCACCTGGTAGGTGGCGATGGTGACCGGCCGGATCTCCTTGCGCTCGCCGGAGTACTCGCCGATCTCGTCCTCGGTCAGCGAGGTGCGCGCGACCAGCTCCCGTTTCCACTGCCGCCCGGCCACCGTGTTGGTGACCAGGATCAGCGTGGTGGCCTGTGCCTCGGCCATCGCGGCCGCGCCGACCAGCGTCTTGCCGGCGCCGCAGGGCAGCACCACGACCCCGGAGCCGCCGGCCCAGAAGCCGGTGACCGCGTCGCGCTGGTAGTCGCGCAGTGTCCAGTCCCGCTGGTCCAGCGCGATCGCGTGCCGCTCGCCGTCCACGTAGCCGGCCAGGTCCTCGGCCGGCCAGCCGATCTTGAGCAGCGCCTGCTTGAGGTGGCCGCGGGCGCTGGGGTGCACCACCACCGTGTCGTCGTCCACCCGGGCGCCGAGCAGCGGGGCGATCTTCTTCTGCCGCAGCACCTCCTCCAGCACCGCGCGGTCCAGGGATACCAGCACCAGGCCGTGCACCGGGGACTTGGCCAGCTGCAGCCGCCCGTAGCGGCTCATCGTGTCGACCACGTCGACCAGCAGCGGCTGGGGCACCGCGTAGCGCGAGTAGCGCACCAGCGCGTCGACGACCTGCTCGGCGTCGTGCCCCGCGGCGCGGGCGTTCCACAGCGCCAGCGGGGTGACCCGGTAGGTATGGATGTGCTCCGGGGCGCGTTCCAGCTCGGCGAACGGCGCGATGGCCGCGCGTGCCCCGGCCGCGTCCGGGTGGTCCACCTCGAGCAGCAACGTCTTGTCGGATTGGACGATCAGCGGTCCGTCGGTCACGGACGATCCTTTCCGTAGTGTTACTTGCGAGGCCCGGATAGGGTCTAACTAGGGAGCGCGGGCGTGCCCAGTAGGGCATGAGCACTCGCTATCTTGCAAACGCCAGTGGGGCGACAGATGCTTCCCGACCCTGGTGTGACGGCGCCCTCCCGAGCTATGGCTATACTTCGCGCCCTCGGTAAGACAGACGATGCCTAAGAAGATCATAGTCTCCCCAACGGGCGTCAATCGCGGCTTTTTCTGGCGTGTCGGAGGCTGTGATCGTGTCGGTGTGGGGGACAGACAGCTGAACGGTGCTCTTCGGCCTGGCACACCGCCCCGCGCTGCAGGGAGGCGCTGACATGACCAGCACGGAAACGGCAGTAGGCCGCTTCGAGCGCCTACAGCCCAGAAACTGGAGCCTGCCGGTCAAGTTGGCCGCGGTGCTCCTGGTGCCGACCCTGTTGGGTGTCGGGCTTGGTGTGGCGCGCGTTGTCGAGCACACCAACCAAGCCAACGCGCTGGCCGCGGTGGACCGCTTTGTGGTGCTCGAGGGCAAGGCGTCCGCGGTGATCGGTCAGCTCCAGCAGGAGCGCGACCAGGCATCCGTGTTCGTGCAGAACAACCGCACCGGTGACAAGGCGGCGCTGCAGACCCTGTTCGGCACCACCGACGACGCGGTAAATGACCTGGCCACCGCCGTGGGCGAGCCGGCGACCATGGGCGGTGCCGCGCAGACCGCCTTCCAGCAGGCCCAGGACAACCTGAGCCGAGTGACCCAGCTGCGCGACCAGGTCACCGGCAACGGCGTCCAGGGTCCGGACGTGATCGCCCAGTACACCGGGCTGATCGAGCCGCTGACCGTGTTCGAGGCGGCGCTGGACCGCCAGCTGAACACCCCGGCGCTGGCCGGCCCGGCCGCCGGGCTCACCGCGCTCACCACCGCCCAGGAGCAGATCGCGCTGCAGCACGCGGTGATCGCGGTGGCCATCGCGCGCGGTGAGATGCTGCCCCCCGACGCGGACACGGTGCGCACCGCCGACGCCCAGCTGGGCACCTCGGTGGACCAGTTCCGCGCCGCGCTGGACGCCGACCAGCAGAGCCGCAACGCCGGCTTCACCACCGACGCCGCCAACAACCAGCGCCAGCAGCTCAAGCAGGCCGCACTGAGCCGGATCGGCGCCAGGGGGCAGCTGGGCATCAGCCCTGCCGACTGGGACAACGCCTACAACTCCGTACTTGAGCAACTGCGGACCGCCGGGGACGGGCTGCGCGGGGACATCCAGCGCACCAGCGCGGCCCAGCAGGACGCCGCGCGGAACGCCGCGGGTATCGACTCGGTCATCCTGCTGCTCGCGCTGCTGGCCGCCGCCGCGGTCGTGTACCTGGTCGGTCGGTCGATGCTGAAGCCGCTGAGGCTGCTGCGCACCACCGCGCTGGACATCGCCGAGCGCCGGCTGCCCAAGGCAGTGCAGGGCATGCGCGCAGGGGAGATGCCGAACGTGGTGATCGACCCGGTCCCGGTGCACAGCATCGAGGAGATCGGGCAGGTGGCCAGGGCGTTCGACCACGTGCACGGGCAGGCGATCCGGCTGGCCGCCGAGCAGGCCACCCTGCAGACCAACGTCAGCAGCATGTTCGTCAACCTGTCCCGCCGCAGCCAGAGTCTGGTCGAGCGGCAGCTGCAGCTGATCGAGCAGCTGGAGCGCAACGAGCAGGATTCCGAGCAGCTGGCCAACCTGTTCCAGCTCGACCACCTGGCCACCCGGATGCGGCGCAACAGCGAGAACCTGCTGGTGCTGGCGGGCAGCGACCTGGCCAAGCGGGGCAGCCGGCCGGTCCCACTGGTCGACGTGCTGCGCGCCGCGGTGTCCGAGATCGAGCAGTACCAGCGCGTGGTGGTGCAGCAGCCGCCGACCGAGGAGATCGTCGGGCGGGCGGCCAGCGACATGGTGCACCTGGTCGCCGAGCTGCTGGACAATGCAACCGCGTTCTCCGCGCCGGACACCCAGGTGGTGGTGAGCAGCTCGGTCGCGGCCGACGGCACGCTGTCGGTGCAGATCGTCGACCAGGGCGTCGGCATGCCCGGCGAGGAACTGGTCGCGGCGAACAACCGGCTCGCCGGTCCCAACGAGGTGGACGTGTCCGCGTCCCGCCGGATGGGTCTGTTCGTGGTCGGTCGGTTGGCCACCCGGCACGGCGTCGGGGTTCAACTGGCCAACTCCGACCATTACGGCGCGGTCGGCGGCGGTGTGACCGCCTCGGTCAGCATCCCCCTCCCGCTGATCGCGTCGAGCGGCGCGCTGGCGGACCGGATCGGTACGACCAACGCGGTGGCGGGTTCGGACAGCGCCGCGGTCACCAGGACCGGCGCCGGCATCCCGACCGGCATGGTCGACCGGCTCGCGGCAACCAGCACGGGGCTTATCGGCGCCGGGGCGAACGGTGCGGCCGCCGGTCGCAACGGGACCGGGCGCAACGGGGCCGGGCGCAACGGGGCCGGCGTCAACGGCACCCGGGGCGGCGGGACTGGCGTCAACGGAACTGGAGTGAACGGGACCGGGGTGAACGGCACCACCGGCGCGAACGGGACCGGCGCGAACGGGACCGGCGCCAACCGGGCCGGGGTCAGCGAGACCGGCGCGGGGTTCGGCGCCGCCGCGGCCGCCGGCACCGGGGGAACTCCGGCGGCGGCCGGGCCAAGGGGTGGCGGTCAAGGCGATTCGGCCGCGCTGCCCCGGCGTTCCGCACCCGCCGAGCCCGGTGCGCTGCCCCGTCGCGCCGTGGGTGCCGCGCTGAGCGGTTCCTCGGCACTGGCGGCCAGCGAGGTCACCGAGGTCAGGAAGGAAACCGAGGCCGCTTCGGCAGGGGAGCCCGGGAAGGTCCGGGAGCCTCGGCAGAGCCCGGAGGTGGCGACGCCGGCGGCGAACGTCCGCGACGCCGCCCAGCTCGCACCGGACGAAGCCCCAGCCGTGGCGGAGGGCCCGGACGGCGGCCGCGGTCAGCAGTCGGCGGTGGAGAGCAGCCGGCCGCTCGCGGCACGACAGGACACCGCGCGGGGCGGCCGACCGCAGCCGCCGAACGGCAGACCGCCGGCCGGCCAAGGCCGCCGCTACCCCCAACAGCCCTACCTGCGCGGAGCTCGTGGCCCCGGTCAATCCCCGCCAGGGCAGGGCCGATTTGCCCAGCAGGGGCCCGGCGCTCCGCCGAGTTCATCCAGCGGCCAGTTCCCGATGGCGCCGGCCGGCCAGCGGCCCGCCGCCGCGCCGGGCCCGGCCGCGCCAGGTCCGGCCGCGTCTCGCCCGCCGACCTCGGCGACCGGGTCCCAGTCCATGCCCGTCCCGCCCGTCCCGCAGACACCGGCGCCCCCGGCGCAGCAGCCCGGGCAGCCAGTGTCGGAACCGGCCGGCGGTCGGTCCGGCTCGGCGCCGGCCAACGGTCGGGCGGACGCGGCGCCGGTCAATGGTCGGGCGGACGCGGCGCCGGCCAATGGTCGGGCGGAGGCGGCGCCGGCCAACGGTCGGTCCGGTTCGGCGCCGGCCACGGATCGCGCGGAGACCGGCACCGGTCGGAAGCGCCCGGGTGGGTCACCGATCTTCGAGGAGATGGCGTCGGCCTGGTTCCGGGAGAACTGGGCCAACCAGGGCCAAGGGGCCGGATCCGCCGAGCCAGCCAGGAAGCGGTCTCGAGCCGACGAGCGTGCCGGCGGCCACGGTCGGGGCAAGGCAGACGCGGAAAGCGGCTGGGACGCCGGCGAGCTGCTGAGCCCGATGCCCGAACCCGTTGACTCTGGGGAGGTCACCATCGCTGGACTGCCCAAGCGCCGACCCCGGTCACAGCTCATCCCGGGTGGCCCGAGCGAGCAAGGAAGCGAGCCGGCCAACGTGCCGGCGCGCAGCGCGGAACAGGTGCGCGGCCGATTGTCCAGCTACCAGCAGGGCGTGCGGCAGGGCCGGGAGAGCCGGCACCGCCGCGTTGAGGTCAACGGCGGCGGGCGTCATCAACACGAGAACGTCGGGGAGGAAAACTCGTGACCGGTCCGGATCCGAACCGTTTCGGGTGGTTAGTGACCAACTTCGCGGAGCGTGTGCCCGGAGTGGCACACGCCGTGGTGGTATCGGCTGACGGCCTGCTGCTCACCGCCTCAGCCCGGCTTCCTCGCGACCGTGCCGATCAGCTCGCCGCGGTGAGCTCCGGGATGGTCAGCCTGACCCAGGGTGCCGCCCGCTGTTTTGAGGCCGGTGGCGTGGTGCAGACCGTGGTCGAGATGGAGCGCGGCATCGTATTGCTGATGTCCATCAGCGATGGTTCCTGCCTGGCCGTGCTCGCCTCACCCACCTGCGACATCGGGCTGGTCGGCTACGAGATGACGTTGCTGGTCGACCGCGTCGGCCAGCTGCTGACCCCGGAGCTGCGCGCCGAGCTGCAGGGCTCGCTGGGGCGCTAAGTCGTGAGAGCGAGCGGCAGGGGGGCGGTGAGCTGCCATGACAACCGGTCCTGACGGCGAGCGTAGGCCCCCCGAGCCGACGTTCGCGGACGTGATGAACGGCTTCAGCTTCGACAGCGGCCGTTCCTCTCGGCCACGGCGTTGGGGTCGTCGGCGCAATGAGGATGCGGAGCGGGAAGCCGAGGCGAAGGCCGCCGAGGGATCCGGTCCACCTGGTCACGCGGCGCCGCGCCCGCCCGGTGGGGCGGTGTACGACGATGCGGGGCCGGATCCCCACTACGCCACCGAGACGGGCGGGTCGACCTCGGTCCGCCCGTACGCCTGGACCCGGGGACGCACCCGGTCGGGCTTCGCGCTGGAGATCGAGACGCTGGTGTCCACCAGCGCCCGGGGCCGCGATCAGCTCGGCGGGCTGCAGTACGAACACCGCTCGGTCGCCGAGCTGTGTGACCAGGCCCGCTCGGTGGCTGAGGTGGCGGCACTGTTATCGGTGCCGCTGGGCGTGGCGAAGGTGCTGGTAGGCGATATGGCGGGGCTGGGCCTCGTGGTGGTGCATCAGACGGTCAGTGGCAACGGCGACGTGCCGGACCTTGCATTGATGGAAAGGGTGCTCAGTGGACTCCGCCGTCTCTAGGTCGTCTCAGGCCGTCGCCAGGGCCGCGACGACATCGGCGAAGATCGTCGTTGCCGGCGGCTTCGGGGTTGGCAAGACGACATTCGTCGGATCGGTCTCCGAGATCGTCCCGCTGACCACCGAAGCGGTCATGACCGAGGCGAGCGCGGGCGTCGACGATCTGAGCTCGACGCCGAACAAGCGCACGACCACTGTCGCGATGGACTTCGGCCGGGTGTCGCTGGACTCTGACCTGATCCTCTACCTGTTCGGCACCCCGGGGCAGCACCGGTTCTGGTTCATGTGGGACGACCTGGTGCGCGGCGCGATCGGCGCGGTTGTGCTGGTGGACACCCGCCGGCTGGCCGACTGCTTCGCCGCGGTGGACTTCTTCGAGGACCGGGGCCTGCCGTACGTGGTGGCGTTGAACCGCTTCGACGGCGTGGTGTCGCATCGGTTGGAGGATGTCCGCGAGGCCATGGCGATCAGCCCGGCGATCCCGATGGTCAGCTGCGACGCCCGGGACCGGGATTCCACCAAGCAGACGCTGATCGGGCTGGTAGAGCATGCCATGCAGTACTGGATGGCCCGCTCCCGCTAGCCCGAGCTGACCCTCAGGCCGGGTCGTCGGGTTCCTCGAGGACGGCCGCCGAGGTGATCCGGTGCAGCATGAACCGGCGCAGGTCACCCTGCGCCCGGTCGTAGCCCTCCAGCACGCCGCCGCCCACGCTGACCGGCTCCACGATTCGCCGGCTGGCCACCCCGAGCGAGTTGATGTAGCCGATCCACACGCTGCGCCGCTGCCGCGCCGCGCCCTGCAGCAGCTCCAAGGTGGCCGAGGAGCTGGAGCGCCCGTTGCCCGTGCCGTCCGCCGAGCGGCGCAGCGCGTCGATGGAGGGACGCATGGTCGCCGCGTGCTCTCCGGCCCGGATGGCCGCGATCAGCGCGGTGAGCTGGGTGTCGTCCGGGGTCGGCAGGGACACTCTGCTGGCCGCCGCGCGGGGCTTGGCCGGGATCCGCCGCCCTCGGGGGCGCAGGTCCAGCACGCTGCCGTCGCCGGCCTCGGCGGCCGGGCTGAACCCGGCTGCCCGCAGGCTGTCCAGCAGCGTGACCAGCGGCAGGTCACTGATCAGCACGGTGGGCGCGATCCGGCGCAGCTCCCAGGCG
>DATHIT010000093.1:0-4665 GCA_035489915.1 Pseudonocardia sp.
CAGCATCACTCTCCCCTTGGTCGGATTCGACCAGCTCGGGCGGCGCGGGGTGGCAACCGCCAGCAGCTGGTCGAGGCGTCACGGCTGGATGACAGCCTTGATACACGCGCTGTCGCCCAACGCGGCCAGCGCCGCGCCGTAGTCGTCCAGGCCGAACCGGTGGGTGATGATGCCCTCGGTGCGGACCCTCCCACCGCGCAGCGCCGAGATGGCCCTGTCGAAGCTGTAGGCCTGGGAGAACGAGCCCTTAATGACCAGTTCCCTGCGGAAGATCTCGTAGGGCGACACGGTGAGCTGGGCGGACTCCTCGGTCATGCCGTACACGAACACGGTGCCGCCGTCCCTGGTCAGCGCGACGCACCGGCCCAACACGTCCACCGAGCCGGTCGCGTCGATGACCACGTCAAAGCCGTCCGGCGCCAGCTCGCGCAGCCGCTTGGTGGACGTCTCCGGGTCAGCCCGGTCCATCTGGACGGTCTCGTCGGCACCGTGCCCCTTGGCCACTTCCAGCTTGAACGCGGTGGGCGCGGCCACTGTCACCCGGGCCGCGCCGACGTAGCGGAGAAGCTGGGCCAGCACCAATCCGGTCGGCCCCGCGCCGAACACGAGTACGTCGCTGCCCGGCGGCAGTCCGAGCACGTCCAGCCCGTGCACCACGCACGCGGTGGGCTCGGCCAGCACGGCCAGCTCGACGTCCAGGTCGTCCACCGGGTGGCACTTGCCGGCCGGCCCGACGATGTACTGCGCGAAGCCGCCCGGCGCGTTCACCCCCTGGGCGATCAGCTGGTGGCAGAACGCCGGCCGGGCTCGCCGGCAGCTCGGGCACATGCCGCAGGACTGCATGTTGTCCAGCACCACCCGCTGGCCGGCACGCAGCGCGGTGACCCCGTCGCCCAACTGGTCGACCTCGCCCACGATCTCGTGGCCGGGGGTGAGCGGGTAGACCGGGTCGAACTCGCCTTGATGGAGGTGCCCGTCCGTGCCGCACACCCCGGCCAGCACCACGCGCAACCGCACCTCGCCCGGGCCGGGATGAGGTTCGGCGACCTCGGTGACTGTGAAGCTCCGTGGCTGGTCGTACACGACGGCCTTCATCCAGAACTCCTCATCGACAAGCGGCGTTGCTACCCGAGGCAGCGTAACCGCTTGTACGTACAGGATTCCAGGCTGGTCCGGCGGCGGTTCGGTGAAGATATATCAGCCGGTTTCCCGCCCCCGGATGGCTGGCACATTCTGGGCGGCGGCGATGTCCAGCTCGGTCAGCCGAAACTCCGCCGGGTAGTGCGCGGGTGAGGAGTTGACCTTCGGTTCGGTCGAGCGCCACGAGTACCAGCAGCGCGGGCAGCTCCACACCGACCAGCTGCCCGGTACCGGGGAGACGGCCAACCGCTCGAGCCCGCGACCAGAGCACCGCGGACAGTCGGCAGGCTCGGACAAGGGCTCGGACACGGACACGGACTCAGACATGGATTCAGACACTCCCCGCTCCGCTCGCTCGGTCCCGCATCAGGGCGTTCAGCCGGCCCACCCACTCCGCCGTCTCCGGCCGGTCGCCGACCGGGAACTCGAAATTGCCCCGCTGATCCGGGGCGACCGGGGTGGTGGCGTCGATGACCAGCTTGTCGCTGATCCCGGGCGGGCTGGCGCTGGGGTCCAGCATCACCACCGGCATGTTCGGCAGCTGGACCAGGTCGCCAGCCGGGTTGACCTTGGTGGACAGCGCCCACATCACCTGGGGCAGGTTGAACGGGTCCACGTCCTCGTCGACCATGATCACGATCTTGCAGTAGCCCAGCCCGTGCGGGGTGGTCAGCGCGCGCAGCCCGACCGCCCTGGCGAATCCGCCGTAGCGCCGCCGGGTGGAGATGATGGCGAGCAGGCCGTGGGTGTACATCGCGTTCACCGCCTGGACCTCGGGGAAGGCCTCACGCAGCTGGTGCAGCAGCGGCACGCAGGTGGCCGGGCCGATGAGGTAGTCCAGCTCGGTCCACGGCATGCCGAGGTAGAGCGACTCAAAGATCGGGTCGGTGCGGTAGCTGATCCGGTCGATCTCGATCAGCGGCATGTTGCGGCCGCCGGAGTAGTGCCCGGTGAACTCGCCGAACGGCCCCTCGAACTGCCGCCGCCCGGCCAGCACCCGACCCTCCAGCAGCACCTCGCAGCCCCATGGCACGTCCAGCCCGGTGCTCGGACCCACCGCGAGCGGCAGCGGCTCGCCGCGCAGCGCGCCGGCCATCTCGTACTCCGACTGGTCGTAGTCCAGCGACATGCCGGCCGCGATGGTCACCGTCGGGTCGTTGCCCAGCGCGATGGCCACCGGCAGGTCTTCCCCGAGGGTCTCGGCGACGCCCAGCTGCAGGGCGATGTCGTGCATCGGCACCGGTTGCAGCCCGACCGTGCGCGGCCCCTTGACCTGCAGCCGATAGATCCCGGCGTTCTGCTTGCCGAAGTTCTCCGGGTCCGCCGGGTCGCGGGAGATCACCGCCGCCTTGTCCAGGAAGAAGCCGGCGTCGCCGACGTTCAGCCGGAACAGCGGCAGCACGTCGAACAGGTCGACGTCCTCGCCCTCCCGGACGTTCCCCTGGAACGGCGGCGCCTCCCGGAACTCCGGCTTGACCGGGAACCGCTCGCACCGGCGGGCGAACTCGGCCACCTGCTCCTTGACCGGGGTCGCCGGATCCAGGCCGAGCGCCAGCGCGTGGTTGGCCCACGATCCGTGCACGTTCAGCGCGATACGCGCATCAGTGAAGCCAGCCACGTTGTCGAAGTACAGCGCGGGCGCCGCGTCGCCGAGCCGGGCCGCCGCGGTCGCCGCCGCCCCGAGGTCCGGCTCGGCGGCCACCCGCTCGGAGATGCGCAGCAGCTGCCCCGCGGCGTCCAGCTCGGCCAGGAAAGCTCGCAGGTCGTCGTAGGCCATCACTGCTCCACGAGGTGTTCGACCGGGGCGCCGAGCTGGCGGGGGTCCAGCCCGGTCCACCGACGGGCGCCGGGCGCGGGCAGGCCGAGCTGGTCGAGCACGCGGCTGACGATGTGCTCGACGATGTCCTCGACGCTGTTCGGATGGTTGTAGAAGGCCGGCATCGGGGGCAGCATGATCGCGCCCATCCGGGTCAGCGCCAGCATGTTCTCCAGGTGGATCTCCGACAGCGGAGTCTCACGCACCACCATCACCAGCTTCCGCCGCTCCTTGAGCGTGACGTCGGCGGCCCTGGCGATGAGCCCGTCCGCGTAGCCGACCCGGATTCCGGCGAGCGTCTTCATGCTGCACGGGATGACGACCATCCCGTCGGTGTGGAACGAGCCCGAGGCGATGGGCGCGTACTGATCACTGGGCCGGTACACGTGGTCGGCCAGCGCGGACACCTCGGCCACCGTCCGGTCGGTCTCCACCTGGATGGTGGAGCGGGCCCAGGTGCTGAGCACGAGGTGGGTCTGCACCTCGGGTAACTCGCGGAGCACCTCGAGCAGGCGGATGCCCAGCACAGCCCCGGTGGCCCCGGTCATCCCCACCACCAGCCGCATGGTCGCCACCTCCTCCGTTATTGGTTCGTGTACGAACGATATGTTGACAAACTACCATGCCCGCATGCCCACCGCTCTCAGTGTTGGATCGCCCCGCGACTCCGTGTTCCACCTGTTTCGCCTGGTCCTGCAGGAGCACGGGGCACGGTGGACGGAACGCGTCACCGAATCGAGCGTGCCGGACATCACCAAGCCGCAATACGCCGTGCTGCGCGCCGCGCTGGCCCATCCCGGCCTTGACCAGGCCGCCGTCGGGCAGTTCACCGGCACCGACAAGGCGACGGTCACCGCCCTGCTGGACCGTCTGGAGCGGCGCGGACTGCTCACCCGGGAGGTGCACCCGGAGGACCGCCGCCGCCGAGCGCTGCACCTGACGCCGAAGGGCGAGCAGCTGCTGGACACCATGATCCCGCTCGTCGAGCAGGTGAACGAGGAGCTGCTCAGCCGCCTCACCCGCACCGAACGCGAGCAGCTGGTGACCCTGCTGGGCAAGCTGGCCGGGACGCCGGACGCCGGGCACTAGGTACTGTCGGCTGGTGATCGAGATCGAGCACCGCGTCCTCGAGGTGAACGGGCTGCGGATGCGGGTCGCCGAGGCCGGCACCGGGCCTCTCGTCCTGCTACTGCACGGGTTCCCTGAGTGCTGGTACTCCTGGCGGCACCAGCTGCGCGGCCTGGCCGAGGCGGGATTCCGCGCGGTGGCGCCCAACCAGCGCGGCTACCCGGGAACGGACAGCCCCAGCGAGGTCACGGACTACACCATCCTGCACCTGGTCGGCGACGTGATCGGGCTGATCTCCGCGCTGGGCGAGCAGTCCGCCACGGTCATCGGGCACGACTGGGGCGCCCCGGTGGCCTGGCACACCGCGTTGCTGCGGCCGGACAAGGTGCGCGGGGTCGCCGGCCTGAGCGTGCCGCCCAGCCGGCGCAGCGACATACCGCCGCTGTCCGCGCTGCGCGCCCGTTACGGCCCGGACTACTACCAGCTCTACTTCCAGCAGGCGGGAGTAGAGGCAGACTTCGAGGCCGACCTGGACAAGACGTTCCGCCGGATGCTCTACGGCATCTCCGGGGACCACCCGGAGATCAACAAGCTGCAGGTACCGGACGGTTCCCAGTTCCTCGACATCTGGTCGGAACCGG
>DATHIT010000094.1:0-3347 GCA_035489915.1 Pseudonocardia sp.
GGAACCATGTTCTCCCTCGTTGGGGCGGGGTCCAGCTCGGGCAGATCGACGACTTGGGGCTGCAAACGTGGGTAAGCGAGCTGGGGGAGCGGCGGTCCGAGGCGACAGTGACCCGCTGCTATCTGCTCGCTTCGGCGGTGCTGCGCTCGGCTGTGCGCAACCGGCTCATCCCGTTCAATCCCGCTGATTCGTTCAAACCGTTCCCGAAGTCGGCCGCCGGTCGACGACAGGTGCCGTTGCCGTCCTGGCTCGTGGCGAGCATCCGGGAGCACCTCGCACGCTGGCCCACCAGCGCCCGCGTCGAGCCGCGCGGCTGCAGCACGCCGCTGTGACTGACGCCGCGAGGGGGTTTCGGAATCGCTCAGCTGGCGTATGTCTGCATGCGTTCGTCGTAATCGGCGCGGGCGGCGCGGATGACATCCACATGTCCGTCGGTCCACCGGGCCAGGGCCTGCACGATCTGGAGAAGGCTGTGACCGGTCGCGGTGAGCGCGTAGTCGACCCGAGGAGGCACCGTCGGATGTACCGTCCGGGACACGACACCATCTCGTTCGAGACCGCGCAGCGTCGAGCTGAGCATGCGCTGGGTGATCCCGCCGGCGTCCCGTCGCAGCTCGTTGAAGCGACGGGAGCCGGCGCCCAGCCTGCAGATCACGATGACCGACCACTTGTCGCCCATGCGGTCCAGGACGCTGCGCACAACAGCTGAGCGGTCCTCGTCGTCACACCTGCTTGCCTCGTGGTTGTTCACACACACCTCCCGGAGCGGTTCCCTTGGTGATACCAGGGCACTTCGAACTGCCCTCTTGTCGATCCATCGGATCGGTCCGACGATCGTCGAGTCAGTATTCAACGAATACTAACCTGCACGTGGGGTACTGGAGGATGATCCGTGAAAGCGGTAGCCGTGACCGAGTATGGCGGGCCAGAGGTGCTGCGCCTGGTCGACCTGCCCGAGCCGCATGCGGGACCGGGACAGGTCCGGATCCGAGTCCACGCGGCCGCGGTGAACCCTGCTGACACCCTCCTGCGGATCGGCGACACCGATGAGGCACTGTCCGAGGTGGTGCCTCAGCCCTACCGGCCCGGCATGGATCTGGCCGGAGTCATTGACGAGATCGGCGAGGAGACCGACACCGACCTCGAGCTCGGTGACCGCGTGATGGCTATGGTCGTCCCCATCGACGCCTCGGGCGGCGCCTACGCCGAGCTCGTGGTGCTCGACTCACGCCAGGTAAGCCGCTCCCCCGAGGGAGCGCGGCACGTCGAGGCCGCGACGGTGCCGATGAACGGGCTCACCGCGCGTCTTGCGCTCGACGTGCTATCACTCCCGCCTGGTGCTTGGATCGCGATCACCGGCGCGGCCGGCGCCGTGGGGGGCTACGCCGTGGAACTTGCGAAGGCCGACGGCCTTCGGGTGATCGCCGACGCTGCCGCGGCCGACGTCGATTTGGTGCGCGCCCTGGGTGCCGATGAGGTCGTCGCTCGAGGCGACGGCATCGCGGACCGGATCCTGGAGGTGCGACCAGAGGGTGTCGACGCGGTGATCGACGCTGCCCTCCTGGGCGCTCAGATAGAGCCGGCGATCCGGCCGGGCGGTCAGCTCGCGATCTTGCGGAGGCCGGAGGAACGGGGTACGAACCCGCTGTCGGGCCGAGCCGGAGTGCACGTCCGCGACGTCTGGGTGCCCGAATACCGGTTCGCCACCGACAAGCTCGAGCAACTCCGCCTTCTGGTGGAAGAGGGCAAGCTCTCGATGCGAGTGGCTGCGGTCTATCCCGCGAGCGAGGCCGCTGAAACGCATCGTCGGCTCGAGGCAGGCGGAGTTCGGGGACGCCTCGTCCTCGAATTCTGAGCGCGCCCAGCACTTCCCGAGAATAGAGAGATATGACAAAGCCCATAGGCGTCGGTGTAATCGGCGCTAGTCCGGGGCCAGACAGTTGGGCCGCGAACTCGCACATTCCTGCCCTGCGTGCATTGCGCGGCTTCGAGTTGCGCGCGGTCGCGACGAGCCGACGGGCGTCCGCCGATGCCGCCGCACAGGCCTACGGCGTCGAGGGCTTCGACGATGCACGCATGTTGATCGACCACTCTGGCGTCGATCTTGTGGTTGTCGCCGTCAAGGTCACCCAGCACTACGACCTCGTCAAGCAGGCGCTTGCGGCGGGTAAAATGGTCTACAGCGAATGGCCACTAGGTACGACGTTGGCGGAGGCCAGAACACTGGCCGAGCTCGCCGAGGCTACTGGTGTGCGCACAGTCATCGGACTCCAATCGAGGTTTGCGCCCGCGGTGCTCCGCATGCATGACCTTGTCGACGAGGGCTATCTCGGCCGGATACTGGCAACCACGCTGATCGGGTCCGGCGTGGCCTGGGGAGCGACGACAGACCGGGCTCACGCCTACATGTTCGACGCCGCCAACGGCGCGACCACTCTCACTGTGTCGACGGGCCACGCCCTCGACGCGCTCACCTACGTACTCGGCGATATCACTAGCGTCACCGCAACCCTCGGAATCGGCCGCGGAGTAGTCCAGATCGCAGACGAGGGCGCGGTCGTGCCAGTGACAGCACCGGATCAAATTGCGGTGACCGCCGGTCTACGGTCGGGAGCCATCGCGTCGATCTTCTACCGCGGCGGCTTGTCTCGCGCCGGTGATCTGCGGTGGGAGATCAACGGCACATCGGGCGACCTGTTGTTGACCAGCCTGGTGGCGAACGGGAACATCCAGGCCACCGAATTGACCTTGGCAGGCGCGAGCACCCCGGAAACGACGCTGAGCCACCTGGAATTACCGCAGCCTGCCGGCCCGGAACTCGCCGCCATCCCGGTCGGACCTGCCCGTAACGTCGCCGCACTCTACGCGGCGTTCGCCAAAGATTTGGCCGAGGACACCTGCAAAGTACCGGACTTCGCGCACGCTCTCACGATCCAGACCCTGATAGCAGAAATCCAGGCCTCGGACGGCCGTTGAAACGCAAGCCCGAACAGGAGGCTTCGGATGGCAGAGTCAACGGACTTCAACGAGATGAATAAGAAAGTTGTCGCCGAGTTCCGCGACAACGGCGGCAAAGTTGGCGGGATATTCGCGGGCACGCCGCTGGTCCTAGTGCACCACGTCGGCGCCAGGTCCGGTGTCAAGCGGATCACGCCGCTGGCCTACTTCGCCGAGGACGGCCGGATCTTCGTGTTCGGCACTAAGGGCGGGTCCAACGACAACCCTGCCTGGTACCACAACCTTCTCGCCAACCCGAGAGCCACGGTTGAGCTTGGCACCGAGACGTTCGAGGTGGTCGCGCTGCCGCTTTCGGGCGCTGAGCGCGACGAGTATTTCGCCAAGAAGGT
>DATHIT010000095.1:0-7234 GCA_035489915.1 Pseudonocardia sp.
TCCCGGACGCGGCCAGCGCCGGGGCGGCCAGCGGCATGGCGATGGGCTTCGGCTACCTGCTGGCCGGGCTGGCGCCGCTGCTGATGGGCCTGCTGCTGGACCTCACCGGCGGCTACCCGGTGCCGTTGACGCTGCTGCTGGCGGCCGGTGCGCTGCAGGCGGTGGCCATCAAACTGGTGGCTTCCCGAGCGCACCGGCCCACGGCCTGACCGGGCCTAGAGCGCCTCGGCTTGGGTCTTGACCTGCTGCCACGCCGCCCACCACAGGGTGCGCTGGTGCTCCGCGCGGATGCTTTCCCGCTCGGCCATCCGGCCGGCCACGAACGCCACTGGCCCGGCCCCGTGCTCGCCCAGGTCGGCGACCAGCTCCCGGATTCGTTGCTGGGCCACGCAGGCGTCCTGATGGTCGCCGAGGACCTCCTGCAACCCGGCGGTGGCCTCGAGCACCCGGCGCACCGGCTTCCCCAGCGCGGGTTCGGCCAGCTCGCCGGTGTAGCGCAGTCGCTTGCCCTTGATCCGCAGCGCGTGCAGCACCTCGTCCGGCGGGTTCTGCCCCGCGCGCCGGACCGACCTGCGCAGCGACTGGTACTCCGCGCGCACCAGCTCCACCAGCTCGGGGCGCCGCTCGGTGGCCGACGGCGTGGGCAGCGGCAGGCGCACCGCGTCGGCCAGGCGCTCCAGCAGCGCGGTGTAGCGGGGCGCGCTCATCGCGCCCAGCATTTCCTCCCTGGCCACCGCGTACTCGGCGGTCAGCGTGTCGAGCAGCCGCTCGGCCGCCTCCCGCTCATCCGGGGTCAGGTCGGCGGCCAGCCCGCGCAGCCGGGGCAGCAGCACGTCCAGGTCCCGGACCGGGCCGAGCGAGCGCCCCAGCCAGCCCAGCTCGGCGCGCAGCGCGTCCGCCCATTCGGCGTCCAGCAGCGGGCGGGCGGCCTTCAGCGCGGCCCGCATCCGGCGCACCGACACCCGCATCTGGTGCACGTTCTCGACGTCGGCGCCGGTGCGCGCGCCCGGGTCGTGTGCCAGCAGCGCGCGCAGCCGGATGTCCAGGGCCACCCGCACGTGGTGCACCGGCGGGTCGGTCGGTTGCGCGGACAGTGGCTCGGCCAGCCGCAGCACGGCAACCGGCGGTTGCTGACGGCGACGCACGCGGGCCGGGCGTCGGGGGGCGGGGGCGCCGGTGGTCAACGTCACCGGAACAGAATACGGGGCAGGTACCCGATCAGTTGTGGGCGTGCAGTGCGTCGTTGAGTTCCACGGTGCGCCCGGCGCGGGGCCTGACTTCAACCGTTCCGGTGACGGAGTTGCGCAGGAAGAGCAAACCGGACTGCCCGGACAGCTCCAGGGCCTTGACCACCCGGCCCTCGGGCAGCGTCACCTTGGTGCCGGCGGTGACGTAGAGCCCGGCCTCCACCACGCAGTCGTCGCCCAGAGAGATCCCCACGCCCGCGTTGGCGCCGATCAGGCACCGCTGGCCGACCGAGATGACCTCCTTGCCGCCGCCGGAGAGCGTGCCCATGATCGACGCGCCGCCGCCGACGTCGGAGTCGTCGCCGACCAGCACCCCCGCCGAGATCCGGCCCTCCACCATGGATTTGCCCAGCGTGCCGGCGTTGTAGTTGACGAAGCCCTCGTGCATGACCGTGGTGCCTTCGGCCAGGTGGGCGCCCAGCCGCACGCGGTCCGCGTCCGCGATGCGCACCCCGGTGGGCAGCACGTAGTCGACCATTCGGGGAAACTTGTCCACGCTGTACACGGTGACCGGCCCACGCGCCCGGAGCCTGGCCCGGACCAGCTCGAACCCGGCCACCGCGCACGGCCCGTGGTTGGTCCAGACCACGTTGGACAGCAACCCGAAGATCCCGTCCAGGTTGATCGAGCGCGGCCGCACCAACCGGTGGCTGAGCAGGTGCAGCCGCAGGTAGACGTCGTGCGCGTCGGCGGGCGGGTCGGCCAGCGAGCCGATCTGGGTGCGCACCGGGACCACCTCCACGTCCCTGGCCTCATCGCGGCCCAACAGCTCGAGCGGCTCGGCGGGCAGTTCCGGGTCGCCACTACCCAGGGCGGGGGCGGGATACCAGGTGTCCAGCACCGAGCCGTCAGCGGTGAGCGTGGCGATACCGGCGCCGTACGCGCCTTCGGTGAGATGCACAAAGCAAACGTTAGTCGACCCGGCGCCACCGCCTGTCAGGCACGACCGGGGGTTCCGGCGTGGCCCAATACTTGGCGACCCGCACTTCCCACTGGCTCCGGGCCCGCTGCGCATCGCGCAGCGCGCGGTCCCGATGGAAGGTCTCCGGCGGCCTCGCCAGGCCGAACCGGTCAGCCCACCATTCGCCCGGCCGCGGGTCCAAGATCGTGTCGAGATGGGCTGGATAGTGGCGGTCGGCGCCGTCTCGGGTGTCCGCCCAGCAGCGCACCGGAGGAATGACATGGCCGTCGGAGTCGACGGCTACCAAGCGGACGTCGGCGACGCGCATGAGCCGGCTCAACATGCCGAGGCTCGGGGTGAGCGTGCCAGCCTCGAGCCGGCTGACCGATGAGGGGGAGACCCCGGCCCGGCCTGCCAGCTCGCGTTGACTCAGGTCGGCTCGCCGTCGCACGGCGCGCACCAGGCCCGCGATCGGGAGACCGCACGGTTGTCGATCGGTCATGGACCAACGATCCAGGACTCGGGCACCTTCCCGACCAGGATCTTTCAGAGCTGTGGATAACTCGGCTGGGTGGCGCGATCTGTGGATATCCGACGTGGCCCCTTCCTCCGGTGTGCTAGAGCTGCCGCGCTCCGAGTCGGGATTGAAATGCACTCCGGCCGCGGCTGCTGGGCCGCCAAACGTCGCTGACAAAGGCCCGCTCGACGCCGCTTTGCTCTGCGCACCAATACGCAACGGCTTCGAACGGCCCGGCTTCGAACGGCCCGGCTTCGAACGGCCCGGTCTCGAACGGCCCGGTGGCCGCGCACCGAAGGCCCCCGGACGGCTGTTGCGTATATGTGCGCAGAGCAAAGCGTCGGCTGGGGTGGGTCGCCAGGGACGGCGGTACGCCCTGGTGACGGGGCCAACGTTGTCGGGTCGACCGCCGGCCAGCCGCTGGTCCGGCCAACCGCCACGACCGAAGCGCCCCGGCTCACGAACCGCCGGCGGGGGTGCGGCTCCTGGCCGCGCGCAAGCCTTCGCTGATCATTTCCATGGCCGAGGCGAGCGCGCTGGACTCGGCCACCGTCTGGGTCACTCGCACCTCGTCCCCGGCGCGCACCACGCCGGGGGTGACTACCTCGGCGTAGGCGCCGGCACAGGCGAACTGGCCCATCCCACCCAACTCGCGGCGGTTCACCCTGGCCACCGCGCGCAGGATGCCGGGGTCGCGCGGCAGGTCGCCCTGAGCGAGGGTGGGCATCGGGCAGCGGGGTGTCGGCGCGACGACGTGCACCCGGGCCTGCGAGCCGATCCGCAGGTCGCAGCCGATCCAGCCGTCCTCGACGTACTCCGCGCCGGGTGCCGGGCCGTCGTCGGCGAACAGGATGTTCGGCCGGAACCGCCGACCGTCCCACTGGCCCTCCGGGTACGCGGCGGCCAACGCGCGCAGCGTGCTCTCGGCCAGGACGTGCAGGG
Organism: Pseudonocardia sp.; assembly: GCA_035489915.1. Lineage (GTDB taxonomy): Bacteria > Actinomycetota > Actinomycetes > Mycobacteriales > Pseudonocardiaceae > Pseudonocardia. The sequence continues at coordinate 3,608 of DATHIT010000095.1, forward strand.
CGGCGAGGTCGAGCAGGGTGCCCTGGGCGGCCATACCGGTCGGGATGGCCAGGACCCGCTCGCCGGCCTCGTCCTGCTCTCCCGGGGTGATCTGCAGCGCGCCGTAGAAATCGTCCGGGCCGAACCCCTCCAGCTCGGGCCAGACCTCCTCGTAAGGCACCCCCGGCGGAACGCTGGTGACCATCCGCACCTCACGGCCGAGCAGCTCGCCGACCCGGGTCGCGATCGCCTGCTCGTCGCCGGTGAGCGTCTCGCCGTCCGGGAAAGTGACCGCTACCGGGGGTGTGGGCCGATCCACCCGGGGCGGCTCGGTGAACCGCGCGACGCAGTCCAGCATCCGCCCATAGCGCTTGGGGTGCTTGGCGCTGACCAGCCGCCCGGTCTGCACGTCAACGAAGCCGTACGCCCGGTCCCCGATCACCCCGCCAGGGCCCAGCACCACCTCGTCCACCGGGTGACCGCGCATGGACTTGACCGGGTGGTGCCAGAGCTGACCGACCGTGATGGACATGGCGTGCAGGATCACCCGCGTGCTCGGGCCGGAGCTCGGACCAGCGCGCACAACACCCGGACCAGCGCGCACACCTGTCGCCGAGGGAGTCAGCGAGAGCGGCGGTACTGACTCGGGGTCAGCCCGAATCTGGTCTTGAACGCCCGGCCGAAGCCACTCAGGTCACCGAACCCGGCCCGTCCGGCGAGCACCGCGATCGGCACGCCGGCCAGCCGAGGATCGCGCAGCTGCAGCGCGCAGCGGCGCAGCCGCCGCCCCCGGAGGTACCCGGACACGGTGAGCTGTTCGGCGGCGAACAGTTTGTGCAGGTAGCGCACCGAGATGTGGTGCGCGGCGGCGATGCTGGCGGGACACAGCGCGGGGTCCGCCAGGTTCCGCTCGACGTGGTCCTTGATCCGGACCAGCAGCGCCGCGCGGCCGCTGGCCGGCCGGTCCGGCACAGCCGGGCGGTCGCCGTCGTCCACCAGGGCCAGCACCAGGTCAACGACGTCGGTGACCACCCGCCGCGACTGCCGAGCCGGCAGGTCATCCACGTTCGCCGCGAGGCCACGCAGGAACCTCGACACCACGCCGCTCAGCCCCGAATGGCCGGACTGCGGCAGTGCGGTGAGCCGGCTGGACTCGGCCGCGCTCAGCGCCAGGTGCTCCCTGGGCACGGTGAACACGGTGGCGGCCCAGTCCCCGTCGAACGCCCAGCGGAACGGCCGGGCGGTCTCGTAGACCACGAAGTCACCCGGCTCCAGCAGGGCCTCCCTGCCGTCCTGGGCGAGGTAGGCGCGCCCGCGCTGGGCGACGGCGACCTGCAGCAGGTGGCGTTCGGAGTTGGCGATCAGCCGCGGCGTGCGCCGAACCTCCTGAGGCGAGGAGCTCAAGTCAGCGATCATCAGCTCGCCGACCTGCTGGGTGCGGATGGAACCGGTGAATCGCTCGGCGTCCACCGACGCCACATCGAGCGGCACGAAGGCCTCGGACATCGCCTCGCGCCAGAACTCCTCCCGCTCCCGGGGCGCCAGGCCCCGGGTGCTCACCACCATCGGCAACGCCGCCGCCCTCCTCGGCCGTGATCGAAACGACCGTGGCGGGTAGCCTCGGTCGTTGTCAAGCCCGGCCCGGGTACCGTCGCTGGGCGTGACCGTCACCGCCGGCTCCGGGCCGATCAAACTGGATCTCACCGCCGACCCGGTCGAGCTGACCGCCGCGCTGGTCGACATACCCAGCGTGTCCGGCGAGGAGAGCGCGCTGGCCGACGCGGTCGAGGCCGCGCTGCGCGAGCAGGCGCCGCACCTGGAGGTACTGCGGGACGGCAACGCGGTGCTCGCCCGCACCACCGGCGACCGGGCCAACCGGGTGCTGCTTGCCGGTCACCTGGATACCGTGCCGATCGCGGACAACCTGCCCAGCCGCCGCGACGGCGACACCCTGTACGGCTGCGGCACCTCGGACATGAAGGCCGGCGACGCGATGATCGCGCACCTGGCCGCCACGCTGCCCGACCTGGCGCACGAGCTCACCGTGGTGTTCTACGACTGCGAGGAGGTCGAGGCGGCGCGCAACGGGCTGGGCCGCATCGAGCGCACCCTGCCCGGCTGGCTACACGCCGACCTGGCCATCCTGGCCGAGCCGACCGACGGCGCGGTGGAGGCCGGCTGCCAGGGCACGCTGCGGGCGGTGATCAGCACCGAGGGGCACCGGGCGCACTCCGCCCGGTCCTGGTTGGGCCGCAACGCCATCCACCGGGCCGCCGAGGTGCTGGGCCGGCTGAACGCGTACCAGGCGCGCCAGGTGGACATCGACGGCTGCGTGTACCGGGAGGGGCTGCAGGCGGTGCGCATCGCCGGCGGGGTGGCCGGGAACGTGGTGCCGGACGCCTGCGAGGTCACCGTCAACTTCCGGTTCGCCCCGGACCGGACGGTGGCCGCCGCCGCCGAGCACGTCGCGGAGGTGTTCGCCGGGCTGGACGTGCGGATCACCGATACCGCCGCCGGTGCGCTGCCCGGGCTGGGGGCCCCGGCCGCCCGGCGGTTCCTGGACGCCACCGGCGCGCGCCCGGTGGCCAAGTACGGCTGGACCGACGTGTCCCGGTTCGCCGCGCTGGGCATCCCGGCGATCAACTTCGGGCCCGGCGACCCGAACCTGGCGCACACCCGCGAGGAGCACGTGGCCACCGACCGGATCACCCACTGCACCGACCTGCTGCGCACCTACCTGAGCCAGGCCAGCTGAGCACCCGTGAGTGGTGTTGGTCGCTATCGCGACCAACACCACTCACGGGGCTGGTGAGGCGAGGACGAGCCGATGGGGCGGCGCGCAGTAATGTCGCGATGTGTCCGTCCCTCCCAATCCGACCGCGCCGGGCTCGTCCGATGACGAGCACCCCTCCGAGAGACTGCGCGGCCCAGTGGTGCTGCGCCGCGAGCGCCGCCAGGAACTCACCACCACTGACCAGCGGCTACTCGACTCCCGCGGACCCTCCGACTGGGTGCACACCGACCCGTGGCGGGTGCTGCGGATCCAGGCCGAGTTCGTCGAGGGCTTCGGCATGCTCGCCGAGCTGCCCCGGGCGGTCACCGTGTTCGGCTCCGCGCGCACCGGCCGCGACCACCCGGAGTACCAGCTCGGCCGGCAGCTCGGCACCGCCCTGGCCAAGGCCGGCTTCGCCGTGGTCACCGGCGGTGGGCCGGGAACCATGGAGGCGGTCAACCGGGGCTGCTCGGACGCCGGCGGGCTGTCCGTCGGCCTGGGCATCGAGCTGCCGTTCGAGCAGGGGCTGAATCCCTGGGTGGATCTCGGCATCAACTTCCGCTACTTCTTCGCCCGCAAGACGATGTTCGTGAAGTACTCGCAGGCGTTCGTCTGCCTGCCCGGCGGCTTCGGCACGCTGGACGAGCTGTTCGAGGCGCTCACCCTGGTGCAGACCAAGAAAGTCACCAAGTTCCCGGTGGTGCTGCTCGGCTCCGAGTACTGGGGCGGGCTCTACGACTGGCTGAAGAGCTCGGTGCTGGACAGCGGCAAGATCGGCGAGAAGGACCTCGCGCTGGTGCACGTCACCGACGACATCGATGACGCGGTGGAGGTGGTCAACGAGGCCTACCGCGCCTGGGAGGCCGCGCATTGAG
>DATHIT010000096.1:0-15384 GCA_035489915.1 Pseudonocardia sp.
GTGGACGGGGCGGACGGCACCGGGCACCTGGACGCCGGGCTGTTCTTCATCGCGTTCATGAAGGACCCGCACCGGCAGTTCGTGCCCCTGCAGCGGGCGCTGGCCAGCCAGGACACCCTGATGGAGTACATCGAGCACACCGGATCCGGGCTGTACGCCGTCCCGCCCGGAGTCGGCCCGGACGGCTTCTGGGCGGACACCCTGTTCGGCTGAGCGCTCAGCGCAACCGGACCAGGGCTCGGGTGATTTCGTCGGCGTCGAATCGCGCCGGGTCGAGATCGCCCGGATCCTCCAGCCCGAGCCACTCCAGCTGGTCGTCGTGGTCCGGGTGGGACGGATCGGCCAGGACCCCCAGCAGCTGCTCGTACCCCCAGATCCCACCGCAGTCCTCCGGCGGGCCGGCGCGCCTACCTCCGGTGCACCGGGGGTAGGCCACCGTGTCATCCCGGTCCACGATGCACTCGACCAGGACGTCGTGTTCCCAGTTGTCGCCGAGGTCGTAGGTGTACACGACGGTGTCTCCCTCCTCGGGAGCGACCTGCTCCAGGGTGGCCGACCTCTCCGGCCGCACCCCTTGGTCCGCGTCGATAGCGCCGAACTCCCCGTAGGGCGTCTCGAAGATGTGCAGGTGGTCGTTTCCCCAGCCGAATGCAACCTGGATGACCCGGTGCAGCGTGGCCAAGCTGGCGTCGGCGGGCACCTCCAGCCGCCGCCAGATCGGCGGCTTCGAGTCGCGCAGGCTCACCTTGACCTGGTAGATCGGCGCCGGTGGCGCCGACCTGGGTCGCTTCGCCGGCAGCTTGGCGGCCGGAGGCCGCTGCCCCCAGCTCTGCCCCCGGGACTCGGGCGGGGCGAAGAGGTCGAGTTGGTTGACCTCGGTCGGGCCGAGCCCGGCGAGCGCGGCCACGTCGTCGTCGCACGCGTTGCCGTGCGGCGACTTCGGCTTGCTCGGGGCGGGCAGGGCGCGCATCCGGGCCGCCAAGAGCTCAGCCAGCAGCGGGTACTCGTCCACGTCGTCGAGGTCTTCCCACTCGGCGGGCCCACCGTCGTCGAGCCGGTCGTCGTCGAGGTCGTGGTGGGCGCGCGCGTCGAGGGCGTTCTCGACCTGCCAGCGCAGCTCGGCGGGCTCCAGCGCCTGCTCGACAAGCTGGATGCCGCCGCCGGACCGCAGAGCCGCCAGCTCGTCGGGCTCCGTGAGCATGATGCTGGCCGCCGCGCCGCAGTCCTCGTGGTCGACCGCCACCACGAACGCATGCTCGTGCCCGGCCCTGTGGAACGAGCAGACCAGAATCGACGCCGACCCGGCCGGGTCGGCCAGCCGGCGGCAGTCGGTTAGCTCGACCGGCTGGGCCAGCTCGTCCGCCCAGCCCGGCCGGGCAACGCCGGCCCCGATCAGCCGGTCGGCGGCCGCCGAAGCGGCCTCACCCGCCGGTGGACGCGCGATCGACCCGATTGCCAACAGCACCGCCAGTGCCTCGGTACTCGCCCGCTGGGCGACCGCCGGCACCACCCCATCGGCCCACAACTCCTGAAATCCCTCTTCAGCGACCCCGCCGAATCGCACCATCGACGCGCCGGCGATCTCGGCCTCCAGCGAATCAGCGATTTCCAGCAGGGACGCGCCTTCCTCGACCAACGCGTCGATCAACACGTTCATGTCGAAGCCCTCACCAGAACAGGCTGGGCAATCACAGCGCTCAGGGCCGGTGAACAGCTCGGGCGAGGTGGACCGGGATCTCCCCCGACTGGCTTTCCCGCTGTTCCGCTTACGCTTGCGGCCGCGACTTACCGGGCTCATCCGCCCAGTGTGCCCGGTCACCCTTCGCGCTCGAGTGTGCCCCGATCGCGTCAAGGACTCCCTGTGACATGGCACCCTGTTCGACTCAGGACCCTGTGAGTGGTATTGGTCGCTATAGCGACCAATACCACTCACGGGCCATTCGCCAGGCCCTAGCGTCTCCAGCGTGTTGAACACCCTGGCGGTGGCGAACTACCGCTCGCTGCGCGATCTGGTCCTGCCGCTGTCCCGGTTGACCCTGGTCACCGGCGCGAACGGGAGCGGCAAGTCCAGCCTGTACCGCGCGTTGCGGCTGCTCGCCGAGGCCTCCCGCAACGGCGCGGTGGCCGCGCTGGCCCGGGAAGGCGGCCTGCCCTCGACGCTGTGGGCGGGCCCGGAGACCATCGGGCGCGCGGTCCGCGAGGGCCGGGAGCCGGTTCGGGGCACCGTGCGGACGAAACCGGTCGGGTTGCGGCTCGGGTTCGCCGGGGACGAGTTCGGCTACGCGCTCGACCTCGGGTTTCCGGTGCCCGGCGAGACGCTGTTCAATCTGGACCCGGAGTTCAAACGCGAATGTGTCTGGGCCGGCCCGGGGCCGCGCCCGTCGACCCTGCTGGCCGACCGCGCCGGCCCGGTGGTGCGCACCCGGGACCAGACCGGCGGGTGGGCGGAGGACACCGACAGCATCCGGCTCACCGACAGCATGATCAGCGAGTTCGCCGACCCGCGACGGTGTCCTGAGCTGTTGATGGTGCGCGAGCGGGTCCGGTCGTGGCGGTTCTACGACCACTTCCGCACCGACGTCGAGGCTCCGGCTCGGCAGGCCCGGATCGGCACCCGCACCCTGGTGCTCGGCCACGACGGCGCCGACCTCGCCGCGGCGTTGGCCACCATCCGGGAGATCGGCGACTCCGACGCGCTACACAACGCCGTGGACAACGCGTTTCCCCAGTCACGGCTGGAGATCGCCAACGTGGAGGGCCGCTTCGAGTTGCGGTTCCACCAGCACGGCCTGCTGCGTCCGCTGGGTGCGGCGGAGCTGTCCGACGGCACGCTGCGGTACCTGCTGTGGGTCGCCGCGCTGCTCACTCCCCGGCCGCCCGAGTTGCTGGTGCTCAACGAGCCGGAGACCAGCCTGCATCCGGACCTGCTGCCCGCGCTGGCCGGTCTGATCGCCACCGCGGCGATGCGCACCCAGCTCATCGTGGTCTCCCACGCGCAATCGCTGATGCGCGCCATCGAGGCCGTCGCGGGTGAACTCGACACCAAGGTCGCCACGCTCGCGCTGCGCAAGGAGTTCGGCGAAACCACCCTGGACGGGCAAGGCCAGCTGGACCGTCCGTCCTGGCACTGGCCCAAACGCTAGGCGAACTTGGCCAATGCGGTCAGGGTGCGCTCGCCGCCGGGGTCGCCGTCGGTGGCCGGGACCAGCACCACCTCGTCCAGCCCGGCGTCGGCGTAGGCGCCCAGCCGCTTGTTGACCGTGTCCGGGTCGCCGACCAGTCCGATCCGGCCGGCGGCCTCCTCCGGGAGCGCGGCGAGCAGCTGGTCGCGGTCCGCCCCCGCCTGGGCCAGCCGCACCGCGTCGCCGAGCCCGGCGGCGGTGAACATCTCGCCGTACCCGGCCACCTCCAGGTAGCCGGCCAGGCTCTGCATGATCTGCGCGGTGGACGCCGGATCGGGGTCGACCGCGGCGGGGATCCAGGCGGCCAGCTTGGGCGCGGGACGGCCCGCCGCGCGCGCGGCCGCGTCCAGCTTGTCCCGATACCCGCGGGCCAGCTCAGGGGAGACAAGGTCGAGCACCATCCGGTCGGCGTACTCGGCGGCCACCGCGATGGCGCGGTCGCCGAAGGCCGCCACGGTGATCGTTCCGCCGGGTGGATCCAGCCGTAGCCGGTATCCGTGGGTGGACACCGTCTCCCCGTCGAAGTCGGCCTGCCCGCCGCCGAACAGCGCACGGACCGCCTGCGCACTCTCCGCCAGCGTGGTCACCGCGCGACGGCGTGAGCGGCCGTGCATCCGTTCCACCACCCGGATGCTCGACGTGCCGAGCGCCACGCCGACCGGCCGGTGGACGAGGGCGGCGGTGGACGCGGCTCCGCGCGCGATGCTCGCCGGGTCGCGGACCGACACCGGGATCGGCCCCACCGTGATCGGAATCCGCTCAGTGGCCAGGCCGGCCGCCGTGGCCAGCGCAAACGCATCCCAGACGAACCCTTCGCCGACCCACAGGTCCGCGTATCCCAACCGGTCGGCGAGCGCCGCGGTGCGCAGTTCCTCCTCCGGGGCCACGTTCGGTCGGGACGCGACAACAACGCTGATGTCCATAGCCGGCACCAACAACACCCGGCCGACCGGATGTTCCCAGGGGTCGTGAGTGGCGATGGTCGCTATAGCGACCATCGCCACTCACGACTCGAACAGTTGCTTGCCCCAGTAGCTGTTGGCGTCCGGGACTCCGGCCGGGCAGGCGAACAGCGCCGAGCCGACGTGCCGGATGTACTCGTTCAGCGCGTCCTGGCTGCCCAGCTTGCGCTGCAGCGTGACGAACTGCGCGGGGTCGCGCTGGTAGCTGATGAAGAACAGCCCGGCGTCCAGGTCGCCGGTGCGCTCGTCGATGCCGTCGGTGAAGGAGTACCCCCGGCGCAGCAGGCGCAGCCCGTTGTTGTTCTCGAACGCGGCCAACCGGACGTGCGCGTCGTCGGCGATCACCGTCGTGCCGTCCGGGCCGGCGGCGGCGAAGTCCGGGAGGTCGAATTCGGCCTTGCCGGTCAGCGGGGCGCCGGTGTACTTCGCCCGGCCGAACACCGCCTCCTGGTCAGACAGCCGGTCCCGGTCCCAGGCCTCGATGAACATCCGGATCCGCCTCGCCACCAGGTAACTGCCGCCCTGGATCCACGGCTGCCCGGCCTCGTTGCCCACCCAGACGTGCTGGTTGAGCGCGTCGGCGTCGTTGCTCTTGATGTTGCGGGTGCCGTCCTTGAAGCCCATCAGGTTGCGCTCGGTCTGCTGGTCGGCGCCGGTGGACGCGGTACGCCCGAAGCCCAGCTGGGTCCACCGGGTGACCGCGGTGCCCTTGCCGAGGCGGGCCAGGTTGCGCACCGCGTGGAAGGCCACCGCCGGGTCGTCCGCGCAGGCCTGGATGCCGATGTCGCCGCCGGTGCGGCCCGGGTCGAGGATCTCGCCGGGCAGCGCGGGCAGCGGGTTGAACGCCGCCGGCCGGTGCGCGGCCAGCCCGAACCGCCCGTCGAACAGGGTGGGGCCGAAGCCGACGGTCACGGTCAGCCGGGACGGCGGCAGCCCGATCGTCTCTCCGGTGTCCGCCGGCGGGACCTCGGCGTCGTTGGACTCGCCGGGCACCATCACCCCCCTGGTCATCGCCTCCGCGGCGGCGGTCCAGGTGCGCAGCATGTCGATCAGGTCGGCCCGGCTGGTGCTGGTCACGTCGAATGCGGCGAACGCCAGCCGGTCCTGCACATCGGTGTCGATGCCGGCCTGGCGCGCGCCGTAGAACGGCACGATCTGGCTCGCTGGGCCGGGCGGGCCGGCGGCGCACCCGGCCAACCCCGCGCCGGCGACGCCGGCCAGCCCGAGGCCCGCGGCGCCGCCCAGCAGACCTCGGCGGGACAGCCTGGGGCCGCGCGACATGACCAACTCAGACCACCTGGCCCGCGACCTTCGACAGCGGCTCGGCCAGCGCGTTCACCGCGTCCGCGAGCTTGCGCCGCTGGTCCTGCGGCACGGTGCTGTAGTCGACGTAGCCAGCGTTGTTGCCCGAGCCCTTCTTGTACTGGGCCAGGCCGCTCGCCACGTCGGTGAACCGCGCCTCCAGCTGCTGGGCCAGGTCCGGGTTCTTCGCCGCCAGCGCCGGGCGGAGCAGCTCGAAGCACTTGCGGGCACCGTCGATGTTGGCCTGGAAGTCCCACAGGTCGGTGTGCGAGTAGCGGTCCTCCTCGCCGGTGACCTTGGAGGTGGACACCTCGGTGAGCAGGTCGCCGGCGCCGTTGGCCAGCTGCGCCGGCTGGTAGGTCTCCGTCGCCACCTTGGTCTTCAGGGTGTTCACGTCGGCGTCCAGCTTGTCCGCCAGCGGCGCCATGCCGGCCAGCGAGTTGTCCACCCAGAGCGCCTTCTCGATGCGGTGGAAACCGGTCCACCTGGTCGGGTCGGTGACGTCGTCGATGCGGGCGTCGATGTCCGGGTCCAGGTCGCCGAAGCTCTCCGCGACCGGCTCCACGGCCTCGTAGTGCATCCGCGCCGGGGCGAACGCCGCCTTTGCCTTTGCCGCGTCACCGGCCCGCACCGCGTCGGTGAACGTCTTGGTGGTGGGCACCAGCTGGTCCACCTCGGACACGATGTAGTCGTGGTAGCCCTGGGTGGCCACCGCCAGCGAGGTGTCCGCCGGGGCGCTCGGGGCACCGCCGCCGCCGGTCACGGTGAACGTCCAGGTGTCCTTGGCGCCGCCGGGGCAGTAGATGCTGTACGCGCCGCCGTCCAGGCGCAGCGAGAAGTTCCCGGACAGGCCCGGCGTCAGGCTCTCCTTCTCGCCCAGGATCTTGCCGTCGCGCTGCAGCTCCGCCTCGGTGACCTTGGCCGAGCCGGAGTTGGTGATGGCGAACTTCACCGGGCCGGCCGGCACGCTGGCCGGCGTCGGCTCACACCCCGCGTCAGAGAGGGCGATCTTCACGTCGGTGGTCGGCTCGCTGGGCGCCGCCGCGCCGGAGCCGCCCGATCCCCCGCAGCCGGCCAGCAGGGACGCCGCGCACAACAGCGCCGCCGCGGCGACCAGGCGATCCGCTCGAATCGAAGCCATGACGTGGTGCCCTTCTTGCTGGATGGGACATCGGGGTAGCCGCGCCGAGAGCGGAGTCGGTCCGGGGCGCGGCCGCTGAGGGTCTTGGGGAGCTCAGGACACCGGGCTCGGCTCGCCCGCGCGGGCGACCCGCCGGGACGCTCGGCGCCGCGGCCAGAGCAGGTACACCAGCAGCGGCACCAGGTAGCAGCCCCAGGCCACCACCTCCACCAGCACCGGGTACGGCTGGATCCCGAGCACGCCGGTGACCAGCGAGGAGACCGGGGTGCCGGGCAGTACGAACCAGGAGAGGTCGGCGACCCGGCGCTGCCCGAAGTTGACCCAGCCGGCCTCGTGGGCGGTGTGGAAGGCGGTCATCACCAGGCCAGCGGCGACCAGCACCAGGACCACGCCGGTGGCCAGGAAGAACCGGCTGAGGTTGAGCCGGACGCCGCCTCGGTAGATGCCGTAGCCGAGCACCACCGCGAGCAGGATGCCGATCACCGCGCCGGTGCCGGCCAGCACCGGGCTGGTGCTGGCCTGGAACGCGGCGAGCAGGAAGACGGCGGTCTCGAACCCCTCCCGGAGCACCGCCAGGAAGGCCATGGCCACCAGCGCGCCGGCCGAGCCCCTGGCCAGCGCCTGGCCGGCCGCGCCCTCCAGCTCGCCCTTGAGGTCGCGGGAGTGGCGGCGCATCCAGATCACCATGTAGGTGACCATGGCCACCGCGAACAGGCCGATCACCGTCTCCAGGCCCTCTTGCTGCGCCTGCGGCAGGTCGGTGGAGATGATCTCCAGCACGACGCCGACCACGATGCAGATCAACACCGCGGCGATGACGCCCAGCCATACCTGGCGCAGCGCGTCGCGCCGCCCCTGCCGACCGAGGAATCCGGCCACAATGCCCACGATCAGCGACGCTTCGAGACCTTCGCGGAGCCCGATCACAAACGTGGGCAACATATTGAAGCTTCAACCTCCCTGATCAGCACGATCAGGCTAGGCTTGGCTTAGAACGGCCGTCAAACAGTTGCTGAGTACGACCTCAGGACACCCACTTGGGCCAGGCGGCTACCCGTTAGAGTGATCGGTCCGGCCAGAAGCGGTGCCAGTCGGCCTCGGTCAGCGCGTGCGGATCCAGCCCCTCGGCCTTGGCCGCGCTCTCCGCGGCGCGAACCGCCCTGTCGAACCACCGGGCGGAGCTGCGTAGCTCCTGCTCCGGGTCGGCCCCACCCCAGCCGGCCTCGGCGACCCGCTCGAACAGGTCATAGAGCGACCCGTTGACGGAGTAGACGAGCTCCTCCGGCAGGCCGGCCTTACGCGCCCTGGACACCAGCTTGGCGATCAGCGCGGCGGCTGGCTGGCTCATCGCCACGCCGTCCATGCTGGACTCGCGGCGCTTCTCCGCCCGCTTCAGCTGATCCCAGCGCACCTCCTGATCGGACGCGGTACGCACCCGGTCGGCCGGCGCCACCTCGGCTTGACCGTCCGGGGGAAACACGTGCGGGTGCCGGTCCACCAGCTTGCGCACCAGGTCGGCGGCCACCTCGTCGATGCCGAACCGGGCTGAGTCGGCACCAGCGTCGGGCGGGTACGGCTTCACCCCGCCCTCGGCGGCCACCCTGGCGTGGAACAGCACCTGCAGCAGCACGTCGCCGAGCTCCTCGCGCAGCGCGGCCCGGTCGGCGTCCTCCACCGCCTGGTACAGCTCGTAGCACTCCTCGACCAGGTACTTCAGCAGCGACAGGTGCGTCTGCTCGGCGTCCCACGGGCAGCCGCCGGGCGAACGCAGCCGGTCCATCACCGCGACGGCGTCCAGCAGCGCCGCGCCGGCCGGTTCCGGGGTCTCGACCACCGAGGTGGCCCGCCCACGCAGTGGATGTGCCCGGTTGGTGGTGAGCAACACCTCAGACCCGGTCGGCTCGCCGTCCGTCCAACCCTCGGAGCGCCGTGCGCCGACCTCGGCGACCAGCGAGTCCGGCACGGTGGCGTCCGCCAACACCCGCTCGGCCGCGCGCAACGCGGGTATCGAGGCGGCCGGCAGCACCGCGCCGAGCCGGCTGGACAGCACCACGAGCGTCCGGGACATGCTCAGCTCAGCTCAACGTGGCGGGCAGCACCACGCTGGGCTGCTGTCCCGGCGGCAGCACGGACAGGAACAACGGATCCCAGGTGCCGTAGCGCGGGCTCACCCGCACCCCCAGCTGCTCGGCCAGCGGCTGGGTGAGCCGGCGGCCGATGTCGTCCATGGTCTGCACGCCGAGCTGGGCCACCGAGGTTGCGTTCGGGTCACCCACCGGGGGCCCGTCGGTGCTGCGCCTGGTCACCCGGACCAGCGTCCACACGTCCGGGGACGCCGAGGTCTGGGTCGCCACCACCTGGCCGGCCGGGGTGCCGAACAGGAACAGCGCGGCCGACTGGGGCACCAGCGCCGCGCGCAGCTGCAGGTTGCGCTGCGCATTGGGACCGTCGGCGGCCAGCACGGCGGCGGCCTGGGCCGGGCCGGCCGCCAGCAGCCGCGCCTTGCTCAGCGCCTCCTCCCGGGAGCTCGCGGTGGTGACGTCCACGGTGATGGCCAGCCGGTCCAGGTATTTGGCGGTGAGCCCTTCGGCGATCAGTTGATCGCGTATCGCCTCGCGCGCCGCGACCGGGTCGAACACCAGGTCGCTGTCCAGCATCTGGGCGGTGTCCGGCTTGGCCAGCTCCGCGTCCACCCGCTGGTCGTCGACCACGATGCCGTCCCGCTGCGCGGCCTGGGTGAGCAGCAGGTGCTGCACCTGCCTGGTGGCCACGAAACGGGCGATGTCGGCGGCGGTGTTACCCCTGGCGGTGAGGTCGGTCATCACGTCGGACCGGTTGAGCACCTGGTCAACCCGGGCCTGCAACTCGGTCAGGGACACCGAGCTGTCGCCGACGATCACCGCCGCGCCGGCCTGGTTCGGGCCGGTCCCGCATCCGGCGAGCAGCGCGCAGGCGGCACCCAGTGCAACGACAAGGACCGGGGCTCGGCGGCGAGCGGCTCGGGCACGCGTGCGCGGGGCACTACCCCAGCGTTGAGCAGGTAACTGGTCGATCAGCACGGCGGTACTGTCTCACGCCCGGTCATCCGCCGGACTCGGCGACCCCGGACCCGGCCGGTACCGAGGGACGGGTCACCAGGTCGGAGAGCAGCCTGGCGCACCAGTCCAGCAGCTCGGTATCGCGCATCGGGGTCGTGCCCATTCGCTGCCCACCGCCGCCGCCCCCGCCGGCCCCGCTGGCCGGGCGGGGCACCACGACCGTCTTGGCCGTCGCCTTGTAGTTCGACCGGGGGTGCAACCGGCGTAGCCGCAGCTGGGCGGAATCCGGCAGGTCCAGCGGGGTCAGCCGGACGGTGCTGCCGGCCACCGCGACCTCGCTGACCCCGAACCCCCGGCAGGTCTGCCGGAACATGGCCACCGCGATCAGGTTGCGCACCGGCTCCGGCGGCGTGCCGTAGCGGTCGGTGAGCTCCTCGGAGATGGCGGTGAGGGTGTCCTGGTCGCCCGCCTCAGCGATCTTCCGGTACACCTCCAGGCGCAGCCGCTCACCGGTCACGTACTCGTGCGGCACGTGGGCATCCACCGGGAGCTCCACCCGGACCTCGGCCAGCTGCCGCTCCTCCTCGCCGGCCCCGGCACCGCCCTGCTGGCGGAACGCGGCCACCGCCTCGCCGACCAGCCGGACGTACAGGTCGAACCCCACGCCGGCGATGTGCCCGGACTGCTCGGCGCCCAGGATGTTGCCCGCGCCCCGGATCTCCAGGTCCTTCATCGCCACCGCGGTGCCCGAACCCAGCTCGGAGTGCTGCGCGATGGTGGCCAGCCGGTCGTGCGCGGTCTCGGTGAGCGGCGACTCGCCCGGGTAGAGGAAGTAGGCGTAACCCCGCTCCCGGCCCCGGCCGACCCGGCCGCGCAACTGGTGCAGCTGGGACAACCCGAGGTTCTCCGAGCGCTCCACGATCAGCGTGTTGGCGTTGGAGATGTCCAGCCCGTTCTCCACGATGGTGGTGCAGACCAGCACGTCGAACTCGTTCTGCCAGAACCCGGCCACGGTGCGCTCCAGCAGGTCCTCGTTCATCTGCCCGTGCGCCACCGCGACCCGCGCCTCAGGCACCAGCTCACGGACCGTCTGGGCGGCCCGGTCGATGGACGACACCCGGTTGTGGACGTAGAACACCTGGCCGTCGCGGAGCAGCTCGCGGCGGATCGCGGCGCCCACCTGCTTGCTGTCGTAGGCGCCCACGTAGGTCAGCACGGGGTGCCGCTCCTCGGGCGGGGTGGCGATGGTGGACAGCTCGCGGATGCCGGCCAGGCTCATCTCCAGGGTGCGCGGGATCGGCGTGGCGGACATGGCCAGCACGTCGACGTGCGCGCGCAGCGCGGTGATGTGTTCCTTGTGCTCCACCCCGAAGCGCTGCTCCTCGTCCACGATGACCAGACCGAGGTCCTTCCACCGCACGCCGCTCTGCAGCAGCCGGTGGGTGCCGATGACCACGTCCACGGTGCCCTCGGCCAGCCCCTTGAGCGTCTCGGTGGACTCGGCGGTGTCGGTGAACCGGGACAGCCCCTTCACCGTCACCGGGAACGACCGCATCCGGTCGGCGAAGGTCTGCAGGTGCTGGCTGGCCAGCAGCGTGGTGGGCACCAGCACAGCGACCTGCTTACCGTCCTGCACCGCCTTGAACGCGGCCCGCACCGCGATCTCGGTCTTACCGAAACCGACGTCCCCGGAGACCACCCGGTCCATCGGCACCGGCTGCTCCATGTCGGCCTTGACCTCGTTGATCGCGGCCAGCTGGTCCGGCGTCTCGGTGTAGGGGAAGGCGTCCTCCAGCTCGCGCTGCCAGGGGGTGTCCTTGGCGAACGCGTGGCCGGGGCTGGCCTTGCGCGCCGCGTAGAGCTGGACGAGCTGGGCGGCGATCTGGCGGACCGCCCGGCGGGCCCGGCTCTTCGTCTTGGCCCAGTCCCCGCCGCCCATCTTGTTCAGCGTCGGGGTCTCGCCGCCCACGTAGCGGCTCACCTCGTCCAGCTGGTCGGTCGGCACGTACAGCCGGTCCGCCGGTTGGCCCCGCTTGCTGGAGGCGTACTCCAGCACCAGGTACTCCCTGGTCGCGCCGCTCACCGTGCGCTCGCGCATCTCCACGAACCGGCCGATTCCGTGCTGGCTGTGCACCACGTAGTCGCCGGGCTTGAGGCTGTCCAGCTCGACCGCGTTGCGCCGCCGGGAGGCCAGCTTGCGGATCTCGCCGGTGGTCGTGCGGTTCCCGGTGAGGTCGGACTCGGTGAGCACCAGCAGGCCCAGCCCCGGTGCCCGGAACCCGTCGCTGAGCACGCCACGGCTCACCGTGACCAGGCCCTTTTCCGGTGGCTCCGCCACGCCGTCCGGGACCAGCCGGACCGGCACCTCGGCCTCGCCCAGCTGCTCGGCGGCCCGCTGCGCGGTGCCGGCGCCGGCCAGCAGCAGCACGGCGGCGCCGCCGCTGGAGGTATGTGCCCGCAGGTCGTCCAGCGCCCTGGGCAGATCGCCCCGGTAGGACTCCACCGCGTGGATGTCCGGGCGGATGATCGGGCCGTCGGTCGCCTCGCCGGTTTCATCGGTGCCGAACGGGCTGAGCGTCCACCACCGGCGCCCGGTGGCCCGAGCGTGCTCGGCGACCTCGTCCAGGCTCCGGTAGGCCGAGGAACCCAGGTCGATCGGGCTCTTCGCGTGTGGTCCACCGGCCGCCGCGAGCCAGCTCGCCTCGAGGAACTCCTGGCCGGTGCGCACCAGGTCGGCGGCCCTGGTGCGGATCCGCTCCGGGTCGATCAGCAGCACGTGCGCGCCGGCCGGCATCAGGTCGGTGAGCAGGTCGAGGGCGCCCTCGCAGAGCACCGGGATGAGCGACTCCATACCCTCTTGGGGGATACCCTCGGCCAGCTTGCTGAGCAGCTCGGCGAGCGCCGCGTTGTTGGCCTGTTCGGCGGCCAGCTCGGCGGCCCTGGCCCGGACCGGCTCGGTGAGCAGCAGCTCCCGGCACGGCGGGGCGTCCAGCCGGTCCACCGCGCCGATGGTGCGCTGGTCGGCCACCGCGAACTGGCGCAGCTCGGAGACCTCGTCGCCCCACATCTCCACCCGGATCGGGTGCACCGCGGTGGGCGGGAAGACGTCCACGATGCCGCCGCGCACGGCGAACTCGCCGCGCCCGGTGACCATGTCCACCCGGACGTAGGCCAGCTCGACGAGCCGGTGCAGCAGCTCGTCGAAGTCGTGCGCGTCGCCGACCTTGAGCGCGATCGGCTCCAACTGGCCGAGGCCGGGAGCGATCGGCTGGATCAGGCTGCGCACCGCGGCCACCACGACCCTCGGCGTGTTGTCCTTATGGTTGCTATCGGCGCTGGCCAGCCGGTGGAACAGCGAGATGCGCCGGCCGACGGTGTCGCTGCGCGGGGAGAGCCGCTCGTGCGGCAGCGTCTCCCAGGACGGCAACACGGCGACCGCGTCCGCCCCGATCAGCTCACCCAGCGCGCCGGCGAGATCCTCGGACTCCCGCTCGGTGGCGGTGATCGCCAAGGTAGCAGGGGTGGCCGCTCCGGCCAGTGCGCCGGCGACCAGCGACCGGAGCGCGACCGGGCCCTCGACGTGCAGGCTCGGCGCACCGACCGAGTCGACCAGGGCGGCCAGCCCGGAATCGGCCAGTGCGGCGGCCAGCAATCCGGGCGAGGCGGTGGGTACATCGGACACGGGGGATCCTTCACTGCATCAGGCACACGCGCGGGAGGCGCGGACAGACCCCTGCCCAGGACGAGCGCTCGGGCGGAGCCTCACCATCCAGCCTACGACCTCCGCCGGACCACTTTCCGCTCGGCCGCACCCAGGCCGGGGAAGATCAGGGGCATGGCTGGTGAACGGGACCTCGGGCGGCTGCTGGCGGGAATGACGCCGGAACAGATTCCCGGCGAGTACGTCTTCGTGGTGTCGCCCGAGCCCGGTGTGCCGGCCGGGCTGCACCCGGTGGCCACGGTCAGCGAGGACGAAGGCCTCACGTTGGTGCTGACCAGGGAGGAAGCGGATCGGGCCGGCTTGCGCCACGACTACCTGGCCGCCCGAATCACCCTGCGGGTGCACTCCGACCTCGCGGCGGTGGGGCTCACCGCGGCGGTGAGCGCCCAGCTGGCGGACGTCGGGATCAGCTGCAATGTGATCGCCGGGTACCACCACGACCACCTGTTCGTGCCCGCGGAACGGGCCGGCGAGGCGATGGTCACACTTCGCGCGCTGGGCTCTGGCCGAGCCTGACGTCCTGAGTCGGAGGTGTGCTGGCTGCCCCTTTGCTCTGCGCACCTATACGCAACGGGGCCCTGTTGCGTATGTGTGCGCAGAGCAAAGGCTCGACGGCCGCCCATTGGCGCAGCGGCGGGCCTACCCTGGATCCATGGCCGGTGCCGAGCTGGACTGGGCGGTCCGCCGCCCGCACCCAGCGCTGCACGCGCTGGTCAGCCGGTACATCGGCTACCGGCAGGACGGCGTGCTGCTCGAGGTGCACCGGGGCCTGCCCAGCCAGCACGTGACGCTGATCATCAGCCTGGAGGCCCCGATCCGGCTGCTCGGCATGCCCGGGTCCGACCAGCGTCCGGCCCGCTGCCAGGGCTTCGTCGGCGGCCTGCACACCGGGCCGGCGCTGATCGCGCAGGATCGGGTGCAGGCCGGGATCCATCTCGAGGTCAGCCCGCTGGGCGTGCGCACCCTGCTCGGGGTGTCCGCATCCGAGCTGTCCGGTCGGGTGCTCGACCTGGCCGACCTGCCGCACGCCGAGTTGGTCGAGCTGCCCGAGCGGCTGGTCAACGCGCCGAGCTGGGCCAGCCGGTTCGAGATCCTGGACCAGGTGTTGCTGCGCCGGGCCGCGCACGCGGCGACGTATCACCCACCGGGCGAGGTCCGGTGGGCGTGGCGGGAGATCTTGCGCGCCGGCGGCACGGTGCCGGTCACCCGGCTGGCCGCGGAGGTGGGCTGGAGTCGCCGGCACTTCTCCGAGCAGTTCGCCCGGGAGCTCGGCCTGGCGCCCAAGCAGGCCGCCAGGGTGGTCCGGTTCGGTCGGGCCGCCGAGTTGCTGCGCCGGCTGCCGCCGGGTGGGCTGGCCGAGGTCGCGCTGGTCTGCGGGTACTTCGACCAGGCGCATCTGACCAACGAGTGGCGGGCGCTGGCCGGCTGCTCGCCGGGCACCTGGATCGCCGAGGAGCTCCCGTTTCTCCAAGACGGCGAGGTGTCCACCGGCGCAGGCTGACGCCATGTCAGCAACCGAACCCCCTGCCCCCGCTGTTCCCTCGCCGACGGTATGGCCGGCGCTGCGCTACGACGACGCCCCCGGCGGGCTGCGCTTCCTGGTCGACGTGCTGGGCTTCCGCGAGGCGCTGGTGGTACCGGACGACGCCGGCGACATCACCCACGCCGAGCTGCGCTGGCCCGAGGGCGGCGGCGTGATGCTCGGTTCCACCAAGTACTGCGAGGGCCCGCACGGCGACATGCGGCCGGGCACCACCTCGGTGTACCTGGTCAGCGACCAGGTGGACGCCCTCTACCAGCGCGTCCAGGCGGCCGGCGCCGATATCGCCCGCGAGCTGGAGGACACCGACTACGGCTCGCACACGTTCACCCTGCGCGACCCGGAGGGCAACCTCTGGACGGTCGGCACCTACCGCGGCGCCCCGTGACCACCGACCGCGGCGCGCGCTGAGTGTGCTGAGAGGCCCGACTCAGTGTGCTGAGAGCCCCGACTCGCGGGCCGTTTGCGGCGGGAGTTTAGGGGCGGGGTGGGAGGGGT
>DATHIT010000097.1:0-3349 GCA_035489915.1 Pseudonocardia sp.
GCCGGCTAGCTCGCCCAGCTCACCGGCCCGCGGCTGACCACCGCGGCTAGCAGCTGACAACCGCGGCTAGCGGCTGCTCGGGTGCTGGCGCTGGTGTTCGACCACGTCGTGCAGGACCTTCTTGAACTGGTCGAAGGTGTCCTGGCCCAACCGGTCCGCGTGCCGCTCCTGGATGCCGGTCATGATCCGTTCGGCGGCCCGCATCTGCTCGAGCCCCTTGTCGGTGGGACAGACCAGCTTTGCCCGCCGGTCCGCCGGATCGGGCCGCCGCCGCACGTAGCCGAGGTTCTCCAGCTCGTCGACCATGCTGCCCACCACCTGTTTGTGCTGGCCGGAGAGGCGGGCCAGCTCGGTGGCCCGGACCCCGTCGGCGTCCAGGTAGGCCAGTACCGCGCCGTGCCGGGGCTGGATGTCGTCGAATCCTTCCGCCGCGAGAGAGGTGAACAGCTCGTTCTGCACCGCGAACAGCAACCGCCCAGCCAGCACACCCAGATCCGGGCTCGTCCTGTTCGGTTCCGCCCGGCTGCCCATCGGTCGTCGTCTCCTCACTCGCCGCCGGCACCCAGCCCGGCGATCGAGCCGGCTACCAGACCGGTGTGATCAGTACAGCAGCCGCGTTGTCCCGGCTGCCGGCCAGCCGGGCGGCGGCCAGCAGCGCCTCACACGGGTCGGCCGGATCGTCCCGCAGCACCGCCTCGATCTCCGACCGGCTCAGCGACTTGTGCACACCGTCGCTGGTCAGCATCAACGGCCCGGGCCCCAGCGTCACCGCGCCGTCCGGCACCAGCCGGCAGCGCAGGCTGGAGGTGAGGATGTGCTCCGCGCTGGGCGGCGGCGCGCCCTCGCCCAGCTGGCGCATCCCCTCGGCCACCGTGTGGTCGGTGGTCACCTGCTCGAGCGTGCCGTTCCGCCAGGTCCACGCCCGGCAGTCGCCGACCCAGGCGATGTCCCAGCCGGTCGCGCATTCGCCGACGGCCACCACCAACGCACTGTCCCCAGCCCCGGCGGGGTCCACGGATGCCACCACATCCCGGGCCTCGGCGAGGGCCTCCGACGCGCTCACCGCCAGGCCGGCGCGGGCGGCGGTGTCCGCCGCGACCTGGCCGCTCCAGGCCGCGTCCAGGCTGTCCCCCACCCCATCGGCCACCGCCACCGCCATTTGGTACCTGCCGCGCCGGCAGCCGGTGGCATCGGCGCGATACTGGCGCGCGCCCTGGTCCACCGCGGCCCAGACAGCGGAGCTGGGCGCTGGGCCGACACCTGGGCTTGACGTGGACTGCTCGATCGCGGTCATGGCCGCCTCCCCGGACGATGCACATCGACACATCCCACGTTGATCTCCGAAGCTGTGCCGGGGCTGTACAACCGGTATGTGCGGATAAGTAGCGAGCGCGGCGACCGAACCGGCCCGTCCGGGGTGTTGACCTCGGTGTACCGGTACCCGATCAAGTCCTGCCGTGGCCACCCGATGCCGGTTGCCGTGGTGGAGCCGTGGGGGTTGGCCGGCGACCGCCGCTGGATGGTGGTCGACGAGACCGGCGAGGCGATCACCGCCCGCCAGCAGCCGAGACTGGTGCTGATCAGGCCGGAGACCACCGAGGGGGGCCTGCTGCTGCACGCGCCCGGCGCCACACCGCTCTCCCTGCGCCCGCCGGCCGGAGAGTCGCTTCCGGTGTCGGTGTTCTCGAATCCGCTGTCCGGGGTGTTGGCCGAGGAGCCGGCGCACGCCTGGTTCAGCGCGCTGCTCGGCGTCCCGGCTCGGCTGGTGTACCTGGCTGACCCGACCCAGCGCCGGCCCAGCCCGGACTACAGCCAGCCGACCGACCGGGTGATGTTCGCCGACGGCTATCCGCTGTTGCTGACCACCGAGGAGTCCCTGGCCGAGCTCAACACCCTGGTTCTCGCCCAGCCCGACAACGACGGACAACCGCTGCCGATGGCCAGGTTCCGACCGAACCTGGTGGTGACCGGCGCCGCGGCCTGGACCGAGGACTTCTGGCGCCGGCTGCGCATCGGCGACGCGGAGTTCCGGGCGGTCAAGGCATGCCCGCGGTGTGTGCTCACCACGGTCGACCCGGAGACGGCGGCACGAGGCAAGGAACCGCTGCGCACCCTGGCCCAGCACCGGCGCTGGGCCGGCAAGACCTGGTTCGGCATGAACCTCATCCCGGACACCCCCGGCGCGACGGTCCGGGTCGGCGATCCGGTGGAGATCCTCGAGTCGGCCAGCGTCAGCGAGCCACCCCGATGAAGGTCATCCTGTTCGGCGGGACCGGCATGGTCGGCCAGGGGGTCCTGCGCGAGTGTCTGCTCGACGAGCGGGTGCAGCGGGTGCTCGCCGTCGGCCGCTCCTCGGTCGGCACGACGCATGCCAAGTTGGACGAAATCGTCCAGGATGACCTGTTCGACCTGTCCGGGGTGCGGGACCGGTTCACCGGCTACGACGCGTGCTTCTTCTGCCTCGGAGTCTCGTCGGTCGGCCTGTCCGAGGACCGGTACCGGCGGATCACCTATGACCTCACGTTGGCCGCCGCGGGCACCATCGCCACCGCCAGCCCCGGTCTGACCTTCATCTATGTGTCCGGACAGGGCACCGACAGCTCGGGAACCGGGCGGGTCAGATGGGCGCGGATCAAGGGCGCCACCGAGAACGCGCTGCGCGAGCTGCCGGTGCGCGGCTACGCCTTCCGCCCCGGCTTCATCCATCCCATGCACGGAGCGACCTCGAAGACCCGGCTCTACGCGGTGATCTATCGGGTGGTCGCCCCGCTGTACCCGGTGCTGCGCCGGTTCGCGCCCGGAGCGGTGACCACCACCGAAGCGCTCGGCCGGGCGATGATCATCGTGGCCGAGCACGGGCACCCCACGCCGGTCCTCGAGAACAGGGACATCAACACCGTCAGCCAAGATCGCACTATCGGGTGATCGAGCCTGCTCGGGTCCGCTCCAGAGCACTAGTCTGGCCGGAGCGGACAGGGCGGGTAACTCTTTTGAGGGATACCTCGGGGTGGGGTTGAATCACGTTGAGCGAGCAGTGGTGAGGCGAAGTGTCCGCTGAGCGGGCGCCGATGAGCGAGGTGCGGGCCCGTGTCCCGAAGCAAACCTCAGGCCCGCCTCCCCCACCTCCGGCGATGAACCGCAACGCGGAGCTGGTGCGCAGCAGTTACGTGGCGGTCGCCCCCCGGCTGGACAAGATCATCGCCCGGTTCTACGCGGTGCTTTTCACCACCGCGCCCTCGGTCCGCTCGATGTTCCCGATCAACATGCAGTCCCAGCGCGGCCGGCTGGCCAGGGTGCTCAACCACGTCGTCGGAGCCCTGGACCGGCCGGAGGATCTCGCCCCGTTCCT
>DATHIT010000098.1:0-4550 GCA_035489915.1 Pseudonocardia sp.
CGGGTGGCCAGGCTGGTGCGGTCGTGGTCGGCCACCGGCTCGCCCGCGCACACCACGGCACCCCGGCGCAGCACGGTCACCCGGTCGCAGCCGGCGAACACCTCACCCAGCCGGTGCGTGATGATCACCACCGCGCGGCCCTCGGCGGCGAGCCCTCGGCACACCGTCAGCAGCGCCTCGGCCTCGGCGTCGACCAGCACCGCGGTCGGCTCGTCCAGGATCAGCAGGCTGGCGTCCGCGTCCAGGGCGCGCAGGATCTCCAGCCGTTGCTGCTCGCCGACGGAGAGCCGCCCGACCGGGATGTCGGTGGGCACCGGTGCCAGCCCGTGTCGCGCCGCCAGCTCGTCCACCCGGCGGCGCACCTGGCGGGCCGGTGGCCGCAGCCGGCCCCTCGGCCGGGCCATGGCCAGGTTCTCCCCGGCGGTCAGCGTCGGCACCAGGGTGAAGTGCTGCTGCACCATGGCCACCCCGCGCTCGCGCAGGGCCCGAGGGGCGAACTCGGTGACCGGCGCGCCGCCGACCGCGACGGTGCCGGCGTCCGGCCGGTCCAGCCCGGCCAGGATGCGCATCGCGGTGGTCTTGCCCGCACCGTTCTCGCCGAGCAGGGCATGCACCTCACCCGCGTTGATCGTCAGGTCGACGTCGTCCAGGGCGGCCGGTCCAGGGCCGAAGCCGCGCCGGATCCCCAGCATCACCGCCGCCGGAGTCACCGGGCCATCACTTGTCGGCGTACCGGACGGTGAAGGCACCGCTGGTGACCTCCGCGAGCTTCCGCTGGTAGGTGGCCATCACCTCGGCGGGGATCTTCGACTGCCAGGCCGGGCTGATCACTACGGCCATGCCGCCGTCGGCCATGCCGACCTGGAAGTAGCGGGTCGGATTGGTCTTGCCCGCCGCTACGTCGGCCACCATCTGCGCGAAGATCTTGTCCAGGTTCCAGGTGAACGAGGAGACCACCGAGGGGGACAGGCTGGACATGTCACCGCTGTAGCCGCTGGCCACCCCGTGGCGCTCGGCGGCGGCCTGGATCTGGCCGAAGGTGGGGCCCTGCCCGCAGCCGACGAACATGGTGGCGCCCTGGTCGGCCTGGGCCAGCGCGGCCTCCTTGGCCTTCTGCACGTCCGACCAGTCGCCGACCGCGACGAAGGTGCCGGTGGTCTGCGGCCGGACCAGCTTCGCGCCGTCCAGGTAGGCGTTGAACATCGCCCGGCACACCGGGATGTCGAACCCGCCCGCGCCGGCCACCGCGCCGCCGGTGGTCGCGCCGGCTCCGAGGATGCCCTCCAGGTAGGTGGCCTGGTAGAAGGGCTGCGCGTAGTCGGCCACGTTCGCCGAGATGTCGCCGAACCCACCGGCGTAGGCGAAGATCGTCTTCGGGAAGTCGGCGGCCACCTTCTTGACGTCGTCGCCGTAGTTGAACGAGTGCGCGATGATCGGGTTGAAGCCCTGCTCGGCGAAGCTGCGCAGGGCGCGCTGCGCGTCCGCGCCGGGGCTCACGTTCTCCTGGCTGGCGAACGCCGAGATGACGCCGGCGTCCTTGAGTTTCTGCGCGCCGGACAGCGCCGCCTCGCCCCACGAGCCGTCCCGGAACTGCGGGGTGTAGACGATCGCCAGCTTGGGCAGGCCGGCCGGGGCGCCGGGGGTCGCGCCGCCGGCGGGTGCCGCGTCCCGCCGGCCGGCGTCACCGCACCCGGCCAGTCCGCTGGCGGCCAGCGCGACGATGAGCGCGCAGCCGATGCGCCGTCGCGCGCTGGTACTCCTGGTCCCGCCGGTTCGTGGCATGTGGCCGCATCCTTGGCTTCGAGGGGCACCGGCGGTGATGGCCGTCGGCCAATCCGGCCGAACGTTATGGGCGCGGGGTCACGCCAGGATGTCGTCAAGTTGCGAGCAGGTTTCGATTTCTCTCACAAATCACTTCAGGCCGTGCGTGGCCCCAGGCACGTGCGCCGTGACGAGCAGCAGGGTGGCCCCCACGGTGGGTCCGACCTCCCACCGGTGCGGGATGTGACCCTCGAGCCACAGCGAGTCGCCCGCGCCCACCTGCTCGACCCGCCCGGTGCCCAGCTCGACGCGCAGCACCCCCTCGATCACGTGCAGGAAGTCCTCGCCGGCGTGCTCGAACCAGTCACCGGCCGGTTGGCCGGGCTGGATGACGCACCAGCGCGCCTCCAGTAGACGCCCTGGCGCGCCTGCCAACAACACCGATTGCGCGACACCTGGTGTTTCATCCATCCCGGTCGGCACGCCCTCACCAGCCCTGACCACGACGACGCCCTCGTCGGTGCCGGCGGGCAGCAGCTCGGACGCACCGACGCCGAGTGCCGAGGCCAGCTTGTAGAGGGTGGCTACGCTCGGCGTGGAGCGGCCGTTCTCGATGTTGGACAGGAACGGCTGGGACATCCCGGCCCGCTGTGCCAGCTCACGGGTGGACAGCCCGCTGCGCCGGCGCGCCTTGCGGACCGAGGCGCCGACCGCCGCCGCGACCGCGTCCTCAACCCCGACGGAGGCGGGTTTCGGGCGGTGCGGAGCGTCGCTCACCCGTCCATCCTCGCCCATCCGGTGATAGCCAGCAGCATTCACCGGGGGCTGATGAGGCCAACCGTACTCAGCACTCCCTCAGTTTGACCGGGAGCACTCAGGTACCGCGGCTACGGTCGTCGATGGCCGCTGACTTCCGATTGGACCCTTTGTGAACGCTGAACTGCAGTTGCTCACTGAGATCAACAATTTCGCCCAGTCCACGCCCTGGCTGCACCTACCGATGCTGCTGCTGAGCAGCTACGCCATGGTGGTGTACGTGGTGCTGTGGGTGGCCGCGTTCTGGATCGCGCGCCGGCGGGCCAGCCCGAGCACGATGGCCGCGGTGATCTGGGCGCCGATCGGGGTGCTGTTGGCCGAGCTTGTCTCCCAGCCGCTCGGCCAGGCGATCGGCGAGAAGCGCCCGTGCCGGACGGAGCCGGACATCGTCGCGATCGGCAAGTGCAGCAAGGGCTCCTCGTTGCCCAGCGATCACGCCGTGGTGGCCGGTGCTGTGGTGGTCGGGCTGCTGTTGGTGAGCCATCGGCTGCTGGCCTGGGTCGGCGTGGTCGCCGCGCTGCTGATCGCGTTCTCCCGGCTGTACCTGGGCGTGCACTGGCCGCACGACACGCTCGCCGGGCTGGTGTTGGGCGTGGCGGTCAGCCTGGCCGGCTGGCTGGTGGTGCGCGTGGTGCTCACCCGGCTCGCCGCCGGCCTGCACCGCACCCCACTCCGCCCGCTGCTGGCCAGCACATCGGCCCGGACCAGCACCGCGACGCCCGCCGCTCAGGTCTCGGGGTAATCCCCGCGGCTCTCTGTCGAGCGCTTCGGCCCGACTTGGCGCGATACTGCTGGAGCATCGGCACGCGCCAGGAGGGAGCCGACCATGGTGGCCATCAACTGCGACATGGGCGAGGCGTTCAGTATCTATCGCTGCGGCGACGACGAGGGGCTGATGCCCTTCATCACGCTGGCGAACGTGGCCTGC
The DNA here is from genome assembly GCA_035489915.1 of Pseudonocardia sp. Classification (GTDB taxonomy): domain Bacteria; phylum Actinomycetota; class Actinomycetes; order Mycobacteriales; family Pseudonocardiaceae; genus Pseudonocardia. The sequence continues at coordinate 3,506 of DATHIT010000098.1, forward strand.
GGCTTTCATGCCTCGGACCCGAGGGTGATGAACCGTACCGTCGTGCTGGCCAAGGAACACGGCGTCAAGGTCGGCGCGCACCCATCGCTGCCCGACCGCGAGGGCTTCGGCCGGCGCGAGATGAAGATGGACCGGGAAGAGCTGACCGCCTGCGTGATCTACCAGGTCGGCGCGCTGGCCGGGTTCCTCCGCCGCCACGGCATGGAGCTGCACCACATCAAGCCGCACGGATCGCTCTACGGGATGGCCGCGCGCGACGAGGAGGTGGCCAGCGCGGTTGCCGATGCGGCGGAGGTGTTCGGCGTGCCGCTGATGGGCATGTCGGGCACGGTGCACGAGCAGGTGTGGGGCGCCCGCGATGCCGGGTTCATCGCCGAGTACTACGCCGACCTGGACTACCGCGACGACGGTTCGCTGATCATCACCCGGGAGCACGCCGCGTTCGACCCGGCGGCGTCGGCGCGGGGCGCGGTCCGCGCGGTCACCGAGGGCGTCGCCAGGTCGGTGAACGGCAAGGAGCTCCCGGTGCGCGTGGACTGCGTGTGCGTGCACTCGGACACCCCCAACGCGGTCGACCTCGCCAAGGCGGTCAACGAGTCCCTCCAGCCGTACCTGGCCGCCCGCTGACCCCTTTATTCCGAGCGCAAAGGAGCCCGATGGCCCGGCACGAAGTTGTCTCGCCCATTCCCGGCGTCTTCTACCGCAGGGCCGATCCGGGCAGCGATCCGTTCGTCAGCGAAGGTCAGCAGGTGGGCGCCGACGACACGGTCTGCCTGGTCGAGGTGATGAAGTCGTTCCACCAGGTGTCGGCCGGAACGGCGGGCACCATGGTGGAGTTCCTGGTGGAGAACGAGGACATCGTCGAAGCGGGCCAGGCGGTCGCCGTGATCGAGGCCGAATGAAGCGGTTGCTCGTCGCGAACCGCGGCGAGATCGCGGTGCGGATCATCCGCGCCGCCCGTGACCTGGGCATCTCCACCGTCGCGGTACACAGCACGGCCGACGCGACCGCCGCGCACGTACGGCTGGCCGACGCCGCGGTCGAG
>DATHIT010000099.1:0-4545 GCA_035489915.1 Pseudonocardia sp.
GGCCATCGCCACCACCATTTTGCGGATGGTCTCCGCCTCGGCCGCGGCGCCCAGCTTGACCTTGTCCAGCTTGGTTACCCCGTCGACCAGGTGCGCGACCTCGTCACCGAAGTCGGCGCCCAGCTCTTCCAGCAGGTAGCCCGTGTCCTCCACGGTGTCGTGCAGCAGGGCGGCGACCAGTGTGGTGGTGTCCATGCCCAGCTCGGCCAGGATGGTGGCCACGGCCAGCGGGTGGGTGATGTACGGGTCGCCGGACTTGCGCTTCTGCCCGTCGTGGCGCTCCTCGGCCACGTCGTAGGCCTGCTGCAGCAGCGCGAGGTCGGCGTTCGGGTGCAGCTGGCGGTGTATCGCGGCCAGCGGCTCCAACACCGGCTTGACCGCGCCGGGCCGGGGGGAGGAGATCCGGCGGGCGATGCGGGCGCGAACCCGACGGGTGGCCGAGGGGCGCGCGGCCGAGGGCGGCGGGTTCTCCGCCGGCACAGCCGGTTGGCTCTCGAGGGTACTCACACGCGCTCCACGTATCGAGGATAGCGACGTGGCCGCGAGCCGGTAGCCCGGCCGGGTGGTTGTGGCCCCTCAGCCGCGCAAGAGTGCGTGCGGAGCGCGATCGGCCAGCACCCCGCGACCACCCAACGCGGTGAGCTCGAGCAGCACCCCGATGCCGACCACTACCCCGCCGGCCTGCTCCACCAGATCGCAGCTGGCCCGCAGCGTGCCGCCGGTGGCCAGCACGTCGTCGATCAGGTACGCCCGGGTGCCGTCGGTGATCCCGCCGGCCGGCAGCTCGAGCGTGGCCGAGCCGTATTCCAGCTGGTACTCCCGGCTGGCCGCGACCAACGGCAGCTTGCCGGCCTTGCGCACCGGGACCACCCCGACCTCGGCGGCCAGCGCCACCGCCGCGCCGAGCAGGAAGCCTCGGGCCTCCACCCCGACCACCACGTCGGCGTCGGTGACCGGTTCGGCCAGCGCCTGGATCACCGCGGCGAACGCGGCCGCGTCGGCCAGCAGCGGGGTGATGTCCCGGAACAGCACGCCCTGGTTCGGGTAGTCCGGGACGTCCCTGATCAGCGCGAACGCCCGGGCCAGCGCGGGATTCGACTCGTCGAGCCCGGTCACCTCACGCGCCGCCGGCCCCGGCGCCGGTCGAATCTCACCGATGGCGCTTGCCGGTGGGGCGCGCCGGCCTGGCCGACTGGCCGCGACCGGACCGGGGAGTCCGGCTGGTGGGCGCCCTGCGGGAGGCCGCCCGCGCCGGCACCGCGGCGGCCGCCGCGATTGCCCGCTCCCTGCGCTGCTCGCTGGCCAGCGCGTCGTCGTCGGTGACGTCCAGCTCGCCGGTGCTGTCGCCGTCGGCGTCCACCGTGCCGGCCTGCTTGGCGCGGCGGGTCAGCACCCGGTTGGCCTGCTGCCGGTACTTCGGGTCGCGCATCTTCAGGTCCACCAGGATCGGCGTGGCCAGGAAGATCGAGGACAGCGCACCGGCGATGATGCCGACCATCTGCACCAGGGCCAGGTCGGCCAGGGTGCCGACGCCGAGCACGCCGACGCCGACGATGAGCAGCCCGAGCACCGGGAGCACCGCGATCAGCGAGGTGTTGATGGAGCGCATCAAAGTCTGGTTGAGCGCCAGGTTCGCGGTCTCCCCGTAGGTCCGCCTGGTCAGCCCGAGTAGGCCCCGGCCGTTCTCCTTGACCTTGTCGAACACCACCACGGTGTCGTAGAGGGAGAAGCCCAGGATGGTCAGCAGGCCGATCACCGTGGACGGGCTGACCTCGAAGCCGACAATCGAGTACACCCCGGCGGTGACCACCAGGTCGTGTACCAGCGCGACCAGCGCGGCGATCGCCATCGAGCGCTCGAAGTAGACCGCCAGGAAGATCGTCACCAGCACCAGGAACACCGCGAGCGCGATCATCGCCTGGGTGGTGATCTCACCACCCCAGCTGGACGAGACAGCCGAGTCACTGATCGCATTGGCGTCCGGGCCGTTCGGGCCGAGCGGATGGAAGGCGTCGAACAGCGCCTGCTTGGCCTGGACCTGCTCGGTCGCGGTGAGCGTCCGGGTCCGGATCAGCACCGTCTCCGAGCTGCCGGTGCCGGCGTGCTGGACCGACTCGGCGGGAGAGCCCAGCGCCTCCGACAGCACACTGTTGACCCGTTCGGTGCTGGCCTCCTGGCTGATCCCGACGGCCGGGAACTGGATCTGCGTGCCACCCTCGAACTCGATGCCCAGGTTGAAGCCCCGGAACAGCATGGAGGCGAGGCAGATCAGCACCAGCGAGCCGAAGAGCAGGTACCAGCGCTTGCGCTTCCCGACGATGTCGAACGCGCCGGTGCCGGTGTAGAGCTTGCCGAAGAAGCCGCCCCGCGCGGCACGTGCCTCGGCCCTGGTCATCGTGCCGTCCGGCTGTGCCACCTCAGGCTCCCTTCGCCGCGGCGGCGGCCGCGCGCCTGCGGATCGCGCCGATTCGAGCCACCGCGCCGAGGCCGGACCAGGTCGGACTGCTGAACACGCGCGACTGGGCGGCCAGTGCCACCAGCGGATGGGTCACCAGGAAGACCACCACCAGGTCCAGCACCGTGGACATGCCCAGGGTGAACGCGAAGCCCTTCACGTCCCCGATGGCCAGCAGGTACAGCACCGCGGAGGCCAGGAAGCTCACCGCGTCGGCGGAAAGGATCGTCCGCCGGGCGCGCACCCAGCCCCGTGGCACCGCCGCGCGGAAGCTGCGCCCCTCCCTGACCTCGTCCTTCAGCCGCTCGAAGAAGATCACGAACGAGTCGGCGGTGATACCGATGGCCACGATGAATCCGGCCACCCCGGCCAGGTCCAGGGTGAACCCGATGGACCGGCCGAGCAGCACCAGCACCGCGTACACCACCACACCGGACAGGACCAGCGAGAGGATGGTCAGCACGCCCAGCGCCCGGTAGTAGAACAGGCAGTAGACGAACACCAGGGCCAAGCCGAGCAGGCCGGCGATCAGACCGGCCTGCAGCGAGGCCAGCCCGAGGGTGGCCGAGACGGTCTCCGCGTCGGAGGTGGCGAAGGACAGCGGCAGCGAGCCGTACTTCAGCACGCCGGCCAACTGCTGGGCCGAGGCCTGGGAGAACGAGCCGCTGATCTCGGTGGCGCCGAAGATGGGCTGGTCGATGGTCGGGGCGGACACCACCTCGGTGTCCAGCACGAACGCGGACTGCTTGCCCACGTTCGCGGTGGTGTAGTCACCCCAGATCTTCGCGCCCTCGCTCTTGAACGTCAGGTTGACGACGTTCCCGGCCCGCTGCGAGTCGTAGCCGGCGGTGGCGTTCTCGATCTCGGTGCCGTCCAGGAACGAAGGCCCGAGCAGGTACTTGGCGGTGTCCTTCTGATCACAGGTGATCAGTGGCTTGGTCGGGTCGTCGTAGCCGCGCAGCACATCGTTGCCGGTGCACTGCAGCTGCTGGATGGCCATCGCCTGGACGTTCTTGTCGGTGCTCTGCCGCTCCGCGCGAGCCAGCGCGATCTGCTTGGCCAACTCGGGGTCCGAGGCCGTCTGGCCGGTGGCCGGGGTGGAGTCGGCGGACGGCGGCGGGGGGTTGGGCGTGGGTGGCGCCGGCGGCGTCTGGCCCGGCAGCAACCCGCCCGGCACCGACCCGCCCGGCAGCGTGGACACGGCGTGCGGCGCGGCCGACCCCGGTCCTGGCGCGGAGGAGGGCCCAGGGGCCGACGGGTTGGGTGCGCCTGGGGTTACCTGCGCTCCGCCCGGAGCGCCCGGAGCACTGCCCGGAGCGCTCGGAACATTGCCCGGAGCTCCGGGCGCCGGGGCGGGCGGCGGGGCCGCGTCGAACGGCCCGGCGAGCACCGTGCGGAATCGCAGCTGCGCGGTCTGCGCCAGGTCCTTGGCGCGTTGTCCCTGGTCACCGGGCACGGTGATGGTCAGGTTGTTGCCGTCCTGGACCACCTCGGCACCGCTGACACCCAGGCCGTTGACCCGCTGGTCGATGATCTGCCGGGCCAGCGTGAGCTGTTCCCTGGTCGGCGGCGCACCGGTCGCGGTGCGCGCGGTCAAGGTGACCCGGGTGCCGCCCTGGAGGTCGATGCCGAGCTTGGGGTCCGGCTTGCGGTCGCCGGTGAAGAACACCAGCGCGTAGAGAACAACGACGATTCCGACGAACGTCGCCAGGTACCGCCAAGGGCGGATCGTCCCGGCCGGTGGGGCCACTGGGCTAACTCCTATGGGATGGCGCACCCGACGGACGCCGGGGTATGAACGTGACCGATGTTACCGATGCCGCGCCTCGGTCTCCGGCGCCCCCTTGATCCGCCTTTCGCGGAATTGCCGGAGGCCCGGTTTAGTCGTCGGGAATGGCGGTTGGGCAGAGCAAATCGAACGGTCGCGCGCTGCATTTACGGCGCTCCGGCGAGATCGCCGGTCTGGGCGGGATGTCGCCGGAGCGCTATCTCAGGACAATCTCAGCCGCTGCCTCGTCCGGGGTGCGGCTTCTCTCAGGCGCTGCCTCGGCCAGCCGTCGAGTCGTTCGCCGGCGCCTCGACCCCGTCGA
>DATHIT010000100.1:0-4579 GCA_035489915.1 Pseudonocardia sp.
TCCTGGTGGCCCTGCGGCTGCTCGCCGACCGGACGGTCGCGGTGCTGGCCCGGCTGGCCCGCCGCGCCGGCGAGTACCGCGAGCTGGTGATGGCCGGACGCAGCCACAACGTCGCCGCGCAGGCCACCACGCTGGGCAAGCGGTTCGCCAGCGCGGCCGACGAGCTGCTGGTCGCGCACGCCAGGCTGGCCGAGCTGATCGAGCGCTACCCGCTGCGCGGCATCAAGGGGCCGATGGGCACCGGGCAGGACATGCTGGATCTGCTCGGCGGTGACCCGGGGAAGCTGGCCGAGCTGGAGCACCGGGTGGCCGGTCACCTGGGCTTCCGGCACACCCTGACCAGCGTCGGCCAGGTCTACCCGCGCTCGCTGGACTACGAGGTGGTCACCGCGCTGGTCCAGCTGGCCGCCGGTCCGTCCAGCCTGGCCACCACGATCCGGCTGATGGCTGGCCAGGAGCTGGTCACCGAGGGGTTCCAGCCCGGCCAGGTCGGCTCCAGTGCCATGCCGCACAAGATGAACACCCGGTCCTGCGAGCGGGTGAACGGGCTCGCCATAGTGCTGCGCGGCTACGCGAGCATGGTCGGGGAGCTGGCCGGCAATCAGTGGAACGAAGGAGACGTGTCCTGCTCGGTGGTGCGTCGGGTGGCGCTGCCGGACGCGTTCTTCGCCATCGACGGGCTGATCGAGACGTTCCTGACCGTGCTCGACGAGTTCGGCGCCTACCCCGCCGTGATCGCCCGGGAGCTGGACCGCTACCTGCCGTTCCTGGCCACCACGTCGGTGCTGATGGCCGCCGTGCGAGCAGGCGTGGGCCGGGAAACCGCCCACGAGGTGATCAAGGAGCACGCCGTAGCGGTGGCGCTGGCCATGCGCGAGCGGGGCCTGGCGGAGAACGACCTGCTGGACCGGTTGGCCGCCGACCCGCGACTGGGCCTGCCCACCGGCGCGCTGACCCTGGGCGACCCGCTGGGCTTCACCGGCGCGGCGCGCAGCCAGGTGGACGATGTGATCGCCCGGGTGAGCGAGCTGGTCAAGGCCAACCCGGACGCGGCCGCGTACTCTCCCGCCCCGATCCTCTAGGAAGGCCGCACATGGAACTGCTGCACACCGGCAAGGTGCGCGAGATCTACCTGGACCGGGGCGACATCGTGCTGGTGGCGTCCGACCGGGTGTCGGTCTACGACGTCGTGCTGCCCACGCCCATCCCGGACAAGGGAGCGCTGCTCACCCAGCTGTCCCTGTGGTGGTTCGGCAAGACCGGGGACGTGGTGGCGAACCACGTGATCTCCGCCGACGACGTGCCCGAGGAGGTGGCCGGTCGGGCGATCCGCTGCCGGCGGCTGGAGATGCTGCCGGTGGAGTGCGTGGCGCGCGGCTACCTGACCGGGTCCGGGCTGAAGGACTACCAGCGCACCGGCTCGGTGTCCGGCGTGCGGCTGCCGGACGGGCTGGTGGAGGGCTCGAAGCTGCCCGAACCGATCTTCACGCCGAGCTCCAAGGCGCCGGCCGGCCAGCACGACGAGGCCATCACCTTCGACGACGTGGTCGCGCTGCTCGGCGCCGACACCGCCGCCCAACTGCGGGAAGCCACCCTTGAGCTGTACCGCCGAGGCGCCTCGCTGGCCGCGTCGAACGGGATCCTGATGGCGGACACCAAGTTCGAGTTCGGCCGGCCCTCGGATGACCCGGATGGCTCGCTGGTGCTCGGCGACGAGATCTTCACCTCGGACTCGTCGCGCTACTGGCCGGCCGACGAGTGGGAGCCGGGCCGGCCGCAGCGCTCGTTCGACAAGCAGATCGTCCGGGACTGGGCGTCCGGGACCGGCTGGGACAAGACCGCGCCCGGCCCAGCCATCCCGGCCGGGATCGTGCAGTTGGCCCGCGACCGGTACATCGAGCTCTACCAGCGAATCACCGGCCAGCACTGGGACTAGTCGGGTTTGTCCCCGGCCGGCCCTCGTTGGCCCGCACAGACCGGCCGCGGCCGGCACAGAGCCTGCAGAGTCTGCGCCGGCGGTACTGGGTCTGCGCCGCCCGCCGGAGCGGGCACAGGGGCTGCTAACAGCATGTTTCACACCACTGTCATGGACACGCCACACCGCGGTTAGCCGCGCGACACACCGGTGCGGCCTCATGGAACTGTGACCGCGCTGATCGTGTCCCTGTCCGGGCTGTCTGAGCGGAACCTGCCGGATTGCGTCTCGTTCGCAGGCGAGCTGGACTCCCGCTTGGTGCCGGCGTCCTGGCTGCTCCCGCCCCGCCCGCGGGACGGCCGGCACCTTCCGGACGCCCCGGTGATCCGTTGGCTGCGCCGCCGCGTCGAGGTGGGCGACGCGCTGGTGCTGCACGGCTTCGACCACACGGTGGACCCGATCGGCCGGTGGGCCACCAGCGGAATGGCCAAGATCGGGCGCCGCGCCGAGTTCGCCGTGCTGCCCAGCCATGAGGCCGCGCTGCGCCTGATCGGGGCCACCCGGGCGATGGACGAGCTGGGGCTGCGCTCCGATGTGTTCGCCCCGCCCCGCTGGCTGGCCTCCGCCGGGACCATCGTCGCGCTGCGTCAGCGCGGGTTCCGGGTCTGCGCGGACAGCTCCGGAGTGCGGCTGCTGGACCCGAGGGGGAACCACGACCGGCTGCTGCGCGGCCGGGTGCTGAACACCGGCCGGCCGCTGAACACCGGCGCCGCGCTGAGCGCCGGCGGGATCCTGGGTGCCGGCGGGGTGCTGGGCACCGGCGGAGTCCGGACTGCCGGCGGGGCGCGGAGTTCCGGCGGGGTGCCGCCGGAGACCGCGGATGCCTGGCGGTACCGCGCGCTGGTCGCCTTGGCTGCCCGCACCGCCCGCCGGGGCGGCCTGGTCCGGATCGCCGTCGAAGCCGGGGAGTTGGGCCGGCCCGCCGCGCGGCAGGCGCTGCTGGACGCGGCGGACGCCGCGCTGGCCGCCGGCGCGCAACCGGCCACCTACCGCTCCCCGATGCCGGCCCGCACACCACTCTCCGCCTGAGGCACCGACGCCGCCGATCAGCCGAGGCGGCCTAGCAACGCCGGGCCGATGCCCGCAACGCCGGGCCGATACACCGACGCCGCGCTGATCACCCCAGGCGGGCCAGCAGCTCGTGCTCCTCGGCGGCGGTCAACCCGGCCAACCGGGGCCGGTCCAACCCCAGCGAGCGCTCATAGGCCAACGCGTCGGCCGCCGTCTCGGCCAGCGGACGGACAGCCAAGCCGGCCCGCAGAGCCGGGCTGGTGTCCCGGTCGGTGAACCCGAGGTACGTCGGTGGCACCCACAGCGGCACCGAGCGCGGGCCGGCCCACGGGGTAACCCCCGCCTCGAGCAGCACCGAAGGCGGAACCGGGACCAGCGTCAGATCCGCCGCCCCCACCGCCGAGGCGATGCCGTCCAGCACCCCACCCAGCGTCCCCCTTGGCCCGGAGCCGTCGAACACGCCGGCCAAGCCGCGCTCCGCGGCGGACACGATCCAGCCGGCCATGTCGCGCACGTCGACGTACTGGAACGGCTGGTCGAGCGCGTCCGGCACGATGGCCCGCCCGCCCCGGGCGAACCGCGCCGGCCAGTAGCCGAACCGGTCGAGCGGGTCACCCGGCCCGACCAGCAACCCGGCCCTGATCACCAACGCCCGCTCACCCATGGCCTCGCGCACCGCGTCTTCGCTGGCCACCTTGGTCGCGCCGTAGACGTCCGGGTCGACGTCCGGGCTGGGCTCCGCCGCGGTCGGGCCGAGGTGGGGGGCGAGCAGGGGGGCGTCGGTGTTCTGACCGGTGGTCGCCTTGTCCGCGTAGACGTTGATCGAGGACACGAACGTCCAGTGCCCCACCCGGTCGGCCAGCGCGGCCAAGGCGTCGCGCACCCAGGGCAGCGACATGGTGGCCACGTCGACCACCGCGTCGAACGACTCGCCGGACACCGCGCGGGCCAGCTCGCCGGGCTGGTTGCGGTCGGCCACCAACAGCCGAGCCCCGTCCGGTACCTGACCGGACACGCCGCGGGCCACACAGCACACCTTGTGCTCCCTGGCCAACGCCTGCACCGCCACCGCCCGGGAGAGGAACACCGTGCCGCCGAGGATGAGGATCCGCATGCGGCCACTCTCACGTGCGGCGGCGTCCGGCAAAAGCTTGATTCCCTCTAGGCTGAACGCCATGGCCCGTGTGGTGGTGAACGTGATGCCCAAGCCGGAGATCCTGGACCCCCAGGGGCAGGCGGTCGCCGGGGCGCTGCCCCGCCTCGGTTTCGCCGGGGTGCGCGAGGTGCGTCAGGGCAAGCACTTCGAGCTGGACGTCGACGACTCGGTGGACGACGAGACGCTGCAGCAGATCGCCGGCACGCTGCTGGCCAACCCGGTGATCGAGGACTGGTCGGTGACCAGGGTCGCGGATGGTGCGGCGGAAGCGGATGGTGCGGGGGAATGAGCGCCCGGATCGGGGTGATCACTTTTCCGGGCACCCTGGACGACGTGGACGCGGCGCGCGCGGTCCGCTACGCCGGCGCCGAGGCGGTGCCGCTCTGGCACGCCGACGCTGACCTGCACGGCGTGCAGGCGGTGATCGTGCCCGGCGG
>DATHIT010000101.1:0-4897 GCA_035489915.1 Pseudonocardia sp.
AAAATCCGAGCACCGGAGGTCAGGCGTGAGCCGACAAAGTCTCAGCAAGGCACACAAGAAGATCACGGAGCTGTCCTGGGAACCGACCTTTGCCACTCCCGCGAAGCGGTTCGGCACGGACTACAAGTTCGACAAGGCCCCGAAGAAGGATCCGCTGAAGCAGATCCTGCGCTCCTACTTCCCGATGGAGGAGGAGAAGGACAACCGCGTCTTCGGCGCAATGGACGGCGCCATCCGGGGCAACATGTTCCGGCAGGTGCAGGAGCGGTGGATGGAGTGGCAGAAGCTGTTCCTGTCCATCATCCCGTTCCCGGAGATCTCCGCCGCCCGGGCGATGCCGATGGCCATTGACGCGGTGCCCAACCCCGAGATCCACAATGGGCTCGCCGTGCAGATGATCGACGAGGTTCGGCACTCGACGATCCAGATGAACCTCAAGCGCCTCTACATGAACCACTACATCGATCCGGCCGGCTTCGACATGACCGAGAAGGCGTTCGCGAACAACTACGCGGGCACCATCGGCCGGCAGTTCGGCGAGGGGTTCATCACCGGCGACGCGATCACCGCGGCGAACATCTACCTCACCGTGGTCGCGGAGACGGCGTTCACCAACACGCTGTTCGTCGCCATGCCCAGCGAGGCCGCCGCGAACGGCGACTACCTGCTGCCGACGGTATTCCACTCGGTGCAGTCCGACGAGTCACGGCACATCTCCAACGGCTACTCCATCCTGTTGATGGCGCTGGCCGACGAGGAGAACCGCACGCTGCTCGAGCGCGACCTGCGCTATGCCTGGTGGAACAACCACTGCGTGGTCGACGCGGCCATCGGCACGTTCATCGAGTACGGCTCGAAGGACCGCCGTAAGGACCGGGACAGCTACGCCGAGATGTGGCAGCGCTGGATCTACGACGACTACTACCGCAGCTACCTGATCCCGTTGGAGAAGTACGGCCTGGTCATTCCGCACGACCTGGTGGAGCAGGCCTGGGACCGCATCAACAACGGCTTCTACGTGCACCGCGTCGCCCAGTTCTTCGCCACCGGATGGCCGGTCAACTACTGGCGCATCGACCCGATGACCGACGCCGACTTCGAGTGGTTCGAGCACAAGTACCCCGGCTGGTACAACCAGTTCGGCAAGTGGTGGGAGGCCTACGCCCGGCTGAGCAAGCCCAACGGGCACAAGCCGATCGCGTTCGAGGACGTCGGCTACCAGTACCCGCACCGCTGCTGGACCTGCATGGTGCCCTGCCTCATCCGCGAGGACATGGTCACCGACAAGGTCGACGACCAGTGGCGCACCTACTGCTCGGAAACCTGCCACTGGACCGACGCCGTCGCGTTCCGTGCCGAGTACCAGGGCCGGCCGACACCGAACATGGGCCGGCTGACCGGCAAGCGGGAGTGGGAGACGCTGCACCACGGCCGTGACCTCGCCGAGGTGGTCGCCGATCTCGGCTACGTGCGCGACGACGGGAAGACGCTGATCCCGCAGCCGCACCTGGACCTGGACGACCCGAAGAAGCTCTGGACGCTGGACAACCTGCGCGGCATCGAGTTCAACAGCCCGAACGTGCTGCTCAACCAGATGTCAGACGCCGAGCGCGAGGCGCACATCTCCGAGTACAAGGCCAACCCGAACATCACGCCGGCGCCCTGACCGGCGCGGTAGCCACCCCGTGGGGTCCGAGCCGGGCGCGGTCACCGGAGTGCATGTCGCGGTGTACTCCGTTGGCCCGCCCGGCCGGTCCACCCCACCTCCACCACCGTTGAGGAGTGCGGCTGATGGCCGACAAACACACGGTCCGGTTCGAGCCGGTCGGCATCGAGATCGAGGCCACCGAAGGCGAGACGGTCCTGGACGCGGCGTTCCGGCAGGGCGTGTCGCTGATGCACGGATGCCGGGAAGGCCAGTGCTCGGCATGCAAGGCGTTCGTCCTGGACGGCGACGTCCAGATGGGCCGCTACTCGACGTTCGCGCTGGCGGACTACGAGAGCGACGAGGGCTACGTGCTGATGTGCCGGGCGCACGCCTACAGCGATCTCGAGATCGAGCTGGAGAACTACGACGAGGACATGATCCGGTCCGGGCTGCCCGTGGTGACGGTGCAGACCACGGTCGCCGAGATCACCGAGCTCAGCCACGACATCTCGCAGGTGCGGTTGGCGCTGCCCGATCCCGGCGCGTTCCGCTTCCACCCCGGGCAGTACATCGACATCGCGGTCCCGGGGACCGAGGAACGCCGCTCCTTCTCGATGGCGAATGCCGTGGCGAAGCAGGGCTGCCTGGAGCTGATCATCAAGCGCTATCCGGGCGGGCTGTTCTCCGAGATGCTGGCCGGCTCGCTGTCGGTCGGTGACGGGCTGGAGGTGAGTGGGCCGTACGGCGCATTCACCCTGCGGGTCGCCTCGGACCGGCGGTTGGTCTTCGTCGCCGGCGGCGCGGGCATGTCCGCGCTGCTCGCGCTACTTCGGCAGATGGCCGACAGCGGCAGCGACCGGGAGGTCGTCTACTACTACGGCGCCCGCACCGAGCGCGACCTGATCAAGCTCGACGAGCTCGCCGAGATCGCCGCCAGGTTGCCGAACTTCACCTTCGTCCCCTGCCTGTCGGAGAGCTGGCCGGAGGACTGGCCCGGGGACGGCAACGGCGCCACCGGCGTGGTTACGAAGGTGCTCGAGGCGCGGGAGCCCGGTCTCGCCGAATGCGATGTCTACCTGTGCGGGCCCCCTCCGATGATCGACGCGGCGCTGCCGCTGCTGGAGACCGTTGGAGTGCCGCCCGAGCAGGTCTTCTACGACAAGTTCACCATCTCGGCCGCCGCCGAGAGCTAGAGCGCGCCGCCCATCCCCCAGCAGAGAGAAGTGCCCGATGACGAGCAGCCCCACCGCGCCCGCCTCCGAGCGGAGCTTCCCGAAACCCGAGTTCACCGGGGCCGAAGCCGGCCTCCTGGAATTCCCCAGCTCGAAGAGCCGGACCTACAACTACTTCACCCCGGCAAAGCTGCGGGCCACGGTGTACGAGGACGTCACCCTCGACGTCCAGCCCGACCCGGACCGGCACCTGACCCAAGGCTGGGTCTACGGCTTCGGTGACGGCCCGGGTGGCTACCCGAAGGAGTGGACCGAGCTCCGCTCCGGCGACTGGCACCGGTTCCTCGACCCCAACGAGGAATGGGAACAGACGATCTACCGCAACAACGCCAACGTGGTGCGGCAGATCCGGCTGACCCTGGCCAACGCGAGCAAGGCCAACGCCTACCGCAGCTGGTCGTCGAGTTGGACCCGGTTCGTCGAGCGGAACCTGGGCGCGTGGATGCACGCCGAGCACGGGCTGGGCATGCACGTGTTCCTGTCCGAGCAGCGATCCGCGCCCACCAACATGATCAACAACGCCATCGCGGTGAACAGCACCCACAAGCTGCGGTTCTCCCAAGACCTGGCGCTGTACAACCTCGACCTCGCCGAGTCCGAGATCAGCTTGGACGGCTCGGTGCACCGGCAGACCTGGCACACCGACCCCGCCTGGCAGGGCGTGCGGGAGAACGTCGAGCGGCTGACCGCGATCGGTGACTGGGCCGAGTCGCTCTTCGCCGCCAACGTGGTGTTCGAGCCGCTGGTCGGCGTGCTCTTCCGCAGTCACCTGGTCATGCAGATCGCCGCCCGCAACGGCGACTACGTCACCCCGACCCTGGTCGGCACCGGCGAGAACGACTACGACCGCGACCAGCGCTACACCCGGGCGCTGTTCCGGCTGCTGACCGCGGACGAGACCCACCGCGAGCACAACCGGGAGGTGCTCGCCGGGTGGTTGGCGCGCTGGGTGCCGCTCAGCGTCAAGGCCGCGCACCAGCTGCAGCCGATCTGGTCGCAGCCGCACGAGAAGGTAGTCACCTTCGCCGACTCGTGGCAGGCCGCCACCGAGGGCTTCCGCGCCCTGCTGTCCGACCTCGATCTCCCCGAGCCCAAGGAGCTGTCCCAGTGACCAGCGTGCAGAAGCCGCAGTTCGGATCGAGCACCGGCTCGTCCAACATGTGCGGCGTCACCCTGATGAACAACCAGATCGGCTACATCGTCGCCGACCTCCTCCGCGGCACGGAGGGCATCACCGTCGAGGAGTTTCCCTCGATGATCCGGGTGGACGCGAAGAACGTGCTGACCTTCGACTTCGCCGAGATCACCGACATCGTCGGTTCGGAGTTCGACCAGACGGACTTCGAGGAGATCATGTCCACCCACTACGGGCGGATGGTCCATTTCGACGACCGGACGATGCTGTTCGCCAATCCGGAGGACGCCGCCGACTACATCGACTTCGACCTGCGCCCGGTGGAGGACTGAGATGTACCAGAAGGACGGCGAGCAATACTTCGTGGTCGACAGCCACATCCACTTCTGGGACGGCGGCCCGTCGAACCAGAAGAACCGGTACGGCGAGGGATTCACCGGCTGCTTCTACGACTACCACCGCAACCTCAGCCCGAGCGAGTACGTCTGGTCGCTGGAGAAGTTCGGCAGCTACACCGAGCAGGACCTTCTGCACGACCTGTTCACCGACGGGTACGTGGACAAGGCCATCTTCCAGCCCACCTACCTCACCGACTTCTATATCAACGGGTTCAACACCACCGAGCGCAACGGCGCGGTGGTGGAGAACCACCCCGACAAGTTCATCGTCAACGGGGCGTTCGACCCGCGTGACGGGGAGGGCGGCCTGGACGATCTCGAGCGGCTGGCCGCCCGGTGGGGCCTCAAGGGCGTCAAGCTCTACACGGCGGAGTGGAAGGGCGAGTCGAAGGGCTACAAGCTGACCGACCCGTGGAGCTACCGCTACCTGGAGAAGTGCGAGCAGCTCGGGATCCGCAACATCCACATCCACAAGGGCCCGACG
>DATHIT010000102.1:0-5542 GCA_035489915.1 Pseudonocardia sp.
CGTCAAGCAGTTCCCCGGTGTGCGCGCGCTGGACGGCGTGGACCTGGACGTGGTCGAGGGCGAGGTGCACTGCCTGCTCGGCCAGAACGGCGCCGGCAAATCCACCTTGATCAAGGTGCTGGCCGGGGCGCACCGGCCCGACGCGGGCGAGCTGGAGTGGGACGGGCGGCGGGTGTCGTTCAGCTCCCCGCACGACGCCGACGTGGCCGGGATCGCCACCATCCACCAGGAGCTGGACCTGGTGCCAGGGCTGAGCGTGGCGGAGAACGTGGTGCTCGGCCATGAGCCGGCTCGCCTCGGCTTCACCCGCCCGGCCGGCGCCGAGCGCACCGCCCGCGCACTGCTGCGCCGGCTGGGGCATCCGGAGATCCCGGCCGGCCGCGAGGTGGGCCGGTTACCGGCGGCCGGCCAGCAGGTGGTCAGCGTGGCCAGGGCGCTGTCCCGCAACGCTCGGCTGATCGTGATGGATGAGCCGTCCGCCGTGCTGGACAGCGAAGAGGTGGACAACCTGTTCCGGGTGGTCCGCGAGCTCACCGAGTCCGGCGTCGCGGTGGTCTACATATCCCACCGGCTGGAGGAGATCCGCCGGATCGGAGACCGGGTCACCGTGCTCAAGGACGGTCGCACGGTGGCCCGCAACCTGCCGGCCCGAGGCACCCCCACCACCGAGATCATCCGGCTGATGACCGGCCGGAACGTGGAGTACGCCCTGCCCGAGCGCGGCCCGACCCCGACCGGGGAGGTGGTGCTCGAGGTGGACCGATTGGGCCGGCGTGGCGAGTTCAGCGACGTGTCGTTCACCGTCCGCGCCGGAGAGATCGTGGGCCTGGCCGGCCTGGTCGGATCGGGCCGCTCGGAGATCTTGGAGACGATCTACGGAGCGCGCAAGGCGAGTTCCGGCTCGGTGCGGGTGCGCGGCCGGACGCTGCGCGGCGGCTCGGTTCCCGCCGCCGTGCGCGCCGGGCTCGGCCTGTGCCCGGAGGAACGCAAGAGCCAGGCGCTGCTGCTGGCCGAGCCGGTGTACCGCAACGTCTCACTGCCGGTGTTGAGCCGATTTTCCCGCGCCGGCTTCGTCCGGACCGACGTCGAGCGCCGGTCCGCGCGGGAGGCCACCGGACAGCTGGACGTGCGTCCGGCCGACCCGATGCGCCTGGTCCGCACCCTCTCCGGGGGCAACCAGCAGAAGGTGGTGCTGGCCCGCTGGCTGCTCACCGGCTGCTCGGTGCTGCTGCTCGACGAACCCACCCGGGGCGTGGACGTGGGCGCCCGCGGCGAGATCTATGCGCTGGTCCGGGAGCTGGCGCGGCAAGGAGTGGCGGTCATCTTGGTGTCCAGCGATGTGCCCGAGGTGCTCGGGCTGGCCGACCGGGTGCTGGTGGTACGGGAAGGGCGGGTGGTGCACCAGGCGCCCGGCGGTGAGCTGGACGAAGCCCGCGTGCTCGACCTGGTCATGGAAGGGAGCCGGGGATGAGCGTGAGTGACGCCGAACGCCAGGTGGAAGCCGCGAAGCGGCAAGCCGTGGCGCACGAAGCCGCCACCGAAGCCGCCGCACAGGCCGCCGCACGGGAAGCCGCCGATACCCCGGTACGGCGTCGGATCCCGGAGCTGGCCGGGCTGCTGGACACCGGCGCCGGCCGCAACCTGGGCCTGGTCGCGGTGCTGGGCGTGCTGTGCGTGATCGGCATCGCCACCGCCGACACCTTCGCCACCACGGCCAACCTGCTCACCATCCTGACCTCGGCGTCCATCATCGGGGTGCTCACCGTCGGGGTCACCATGGTGATCATCGGGGGCGGCATCGACCTGTCCGTGGGCAAGGTGATGGCGCTGGCCTCGGTGTGGTCCACCACGGTGGCCACCCAGTCCTACGGTCCGGTGGTGATGGTGGCCTGCGCGCTCGCCGTGGGCGCCGGCGCCGGGCTGGTCAACGGCGTGCTGGTGGCCTACGGGCGGATCGTGCCGTTCATCGTCACGCTGGCGATGTTGATCTCCGCGCAGGGCCTGGCCGAGCAGATCTCCGGCAAGCGCAGCCAGATCGTCACCGACCCGGCCATCGCGGCCATCGCCAGCACCCGGCTGCTCGGCATCCCGCTGCTGGTCTACATCTTCGCGCTGGTGGTCGCGGTGGGCTGGGTGGTGCTCAACCGGACCACGTTCGGCCGGCGCACCTTCGCCATCGGCGGCAACCCCGAGGCCGCCCGGCTGGCCGGGCTCGACGTGCGCCGGCACACCGTGCTGCTCTACGTGGTGTCCGGCCTGTGCTGTGGCATCGCCGCGATCATGATCACCTCGCTGACCACCACCGGGTCCAGCACCCACGGCACCCTCTACGAACTGGACGCGATCGCGGCGGTGATCATCGGCGGCACCCTGCTCTCCGGCGGCCGGGGCACCCTGGTCGGCTCGATCCTCGGGGTGTTGGTGTTCACCACGATCACCAACCTGTTCGTGCTCAACAACCTGGCGACCGAGGTCCAGAACATCGCCAAGGGAGCGATCATCGTCGCTGCCGTGCTCTTCCAATCCCGCGCCCAAAGAAATAGCCCGTGAGTGGTAAGTGGTCCTATAGGACCACTTACCACTCACAGGTCTGATGAAGGAGGACCCGTGAGTATCAGTACTGGTCTGCGCCGACGAGGGTTGCTGACCGGGGCGCTCGGGGTCGGCGCCGGCATGGCGCTGACCGCGTGCACCAGCAACGCGCCGCCGGCAGCCACCGCCCCGGCGCCGGGTGCGGCCGCCCCGGGCGGGGACAGCGCCGCACCGGGGCGCCCGGTGACCATCGGGTTCTCCGCGCCGGCGGCCGACCACGGCTGGATCGCGGCCATCGCGAAGAACGCGCAGGCCCAGGCCAGCCAGTACAGCGAGGTCACCTTCGAGGCGGTGAACCCGACCAACGACATCACCCAGCAGATCGGCGCCGTGGAAACCTTGATCAACAAGAAGGTGGACGCGCTGGTGCTGCTGCCCAACGACGGCAGCCAGCTGACCTCGGTGGGCCGCCGGGCGATGGCCGCCGGTATTCCGGTGATCAACCTGGACCGGATCTTCGATTCGCCGCTGGCCTACCGGACCTGGATCGGCGGGGACAACTACGGCATGGGGGTCAGCGCCGGCAACTACATCGGCAACCGGCTCAAGGCGGCTGGGGTGGCCAACCCGGTGATCGGTGAGGTGGCCGGCATCGACAGCCTGCCGCTCACCCAGGCGCGCAGCCAGGGTTTCCGGGACTCGCTGGCCAGCTTCGGTTTCAAGGTCGGCCCCCGGCAGGCCGCCGACTTCACCGCGGCGGGCGGGCAGCGGGTGGCGGCGAACCTGCTGCAGGCCGCGCCCCGGCTGGACGCGCTGTGGAACCAGGACGACGACCAGGGCATCGGCGTGCTCGCCGCGATCCAGCAGGCCGGCCGCAGTGAGTTCTTCATGGTCGGCGGCGCCGGGTCGAGCAATGCGATGCGCGCCATCCAGGCGGACAACACGGTGCTCAAGGCCACCGTCACCTACAGTCCGACGATGGCTTCCTCGGCGATCGCACTGGCCCGCCTGGTGGCCCAGAAGCGGGGCATGGGGGATCTGGTGGAGAAGGAGGTGCCGGCCTCGATCACGCTGGCCTCGGCCACAGTGACCAGGGAAAATGTCGCCGACTACCTGCCGCTCGGGTTCGACTCCTGATGGTCGGAGCGGGGGGAACACTCGGTATCGGCATGGTCGGCTACGCCTTCATGGGCGCCGCGCACTCGCATGCCTGGCGCACCGCCGGCCGGTTCTTCGACCTGCCGCTGGCCCCGGATCTGGCCGTGCTCTGCGGTCGCAACGCCGAGGCGACGAAGCGGGCCGCCGAGCGGCTGGGCTGGCGCTCGGCGGAGTCCGACTGGAAGCAGCTGCTGTCCCGCGACGACGTGGGGCTGGTGGACATCTGTTCGCCGGGGGACACGCACGCGGACATCGCGATCGCCGCGTTGGACGCCGGCAAGCACGTGCTGTGTGAGAAGCCCCTGGCCAACACGGTCGAGGAGGCGCGGGCGATGGTGGCCGCCGCCGAGCGGGCCGCCGCGCGCGGGGTGCGCAGCATGGTCGGGTTCAGCTACCGGCGGGTGCCCGCGCTGGTGCTGGCCCGCCGGCTGGTGGCCGAAGGGCGGCTCGGGCAGGTGCGCCACGTGCGCGCGGCGTACCTGCAGGACTGGATCGTCGACCCGGAGTTCCCGCTGGTCTGGCGGCTGCGAAAGGAGACGGCCGGGTCGGGCGCGCTGGGCGACATCGGCGCGCACATCGTGGACATGGCGCAGTACCTCACCGGCGACGTGCTCACCGGGGTCAGCGCGCTCACCGAGACGTTCATCAAGGAGCGGCCTCTGCCGGACGCCGCCGGTGGTCTGTCCGGCTCGTCGGCGGGTACCGGCCGAGGCGAGGTCACGGTGGACGACGCGGCGCTGTTCCTGGGCCGCTTCGCCGGCGGCGCGCTGGCAACCTTCGAGGCCACCCGGTTCGCCATCGGCCGGAAGAACGCGCTGCGCATCGAGCTCAACGGCAGCCTGGGCTCGCTGGCCTTCGACCTGGAGTCGCTCAACGAGCTGGAGTTCTACGACGGCACCGAGGACGCCGACACCGCGGGCTTCCGCCGCATCCTGGTCACCGAGCCCACCCACCCCTACGTGGCGGCGTGGTGGCCGCCCGGGCACCTGCTCGGTTACGAACACACCTTCACCCACCAGGCCGTCGACCTGGTCACCGACATCGCCGCCGACCGGGACCCGGTGCCTTCCTTCGCCGACGGGCTGCGCGTGCAGCTGGTGCTGGATGCGGTGCAGCGCTCGGCGGCCGCCGGCGGCGGCTGGCAGCCCATTTCGGACTAGGAGGATCAACAAGTGGCCCGACCGATCACCCTGTTCACCGGCCAGTGGGCCGACCTGCCGTTCGAGGAGGTGGCCCGGCTGGCCGCCGAGTGGGGCTACGACGGCCTGGAGATCGCCTGCTGGGGAGACCACTTCGACCCGTGGGCGGCACTCGAGGACGACGACTACCTGGCCGGCCGGCGCGAGCTGCTGGACAAGTACGGCCTACAGGTGCACGCCATCTCCAACCACCTGACCGGCCAGGCGGTGTGCGACGACCCGATCGACGAGCGGCACCGGGGCATCCTGCCGGCGCGGGTATGGGGCGACGGCGAGCCGGAAGGCGTGCGGCAGCGGGCCGCCGAGGCGATGAAGGTGACCGCCAGGGCGGCCGCCGCGCTCGGTGTCCGCACGGTGGTCGGCTTCACCGGGTCGAAGATCTGGAAGACGGTGGCCATGTTCCCGCCGGTGCCCGAGTCGATGATCACCGACGGCTATCGCGACTTCGCCGACCGGTGGAACCCCATTCTGGACGTGTTCGACGAGGTCGGAGTGCGGTTCGCGCACGAGGTGCACCCCTCGGAGATCGCCTACGACTACTGGACGACGGTGGCCGCACTGGACGCGGTCGGCCAGCGCTCGGCATTCGGGCTGAACTGGGATCCCAGCCACTTCGTCTGGCAGGACCTGGACCCGGTGGGGTTCCTGTGGGA
>DATHIT010000103.1:0-4325 GCA_035489915.1 Pseudonocardia sp.
GCGACGCCGATGGCGCGACGCCTTCCCGGTCACCCCAGCCACGCTGCTCACCTGGCACCGCAAGTTCATCGCCGCCAAATGGGACTACACCGCACACCGCGGCCGAATCGGACGCCCAACCACCCACTCGGCGATCAAGAACCCTACGCAGCGAAACATGCGACCACGTGCTGATCCTCAACGCCTCCCACGCCCGAGAGATCCTGGGCAGGTACCGGCGGCACTACAACGAACACCGGCCCCACCAGTCACGACATCAGCTTCCACCCGACATCGATCAACACCCCGCCACGATGCATGACCTCGAGGCCCGCAGAGTCGTGCGCACCCGCGTCCTCGGTGGCCTCATCAACGAATACCGATACGCAGCCTGACGTGCAGCGATGACTTTCCGAGCGACACACGGTTGAAGATCAGGTAAAGCATCCGCAGCGACACGGCAAACGATCATGCCTTGTCGACGATCCCCTGGATCACCGCAGGTCATGCCGCAGAGCCTCAGTCTTGCCCCACACGGTCGGGCTGCTCGCCGCGAGCCAGCTTCGCCTTACCCGCTTCGCTGAGGCGGGCTGGCCATCGGCCCGTTCCCAAGCCCGGTTGAGCCAGCAGTCCGGAATCAATGAGCCGACGGCCCACCTCAGCATCGCAGCACACCCGGCCGTCAACGAATAGCACCGACTCGCGGCCATGCTGGATCTCGCACCGTCGGTCAGCGACCGCGTGCAACAACGCCAAGTCCCGCCGACTCAAAACCTCGGTCGAACTTCTGGGCACCACTAGCTCCCCTCCCCCGACACCCCACGTACGCCGGAGTTGACTTCTCTGCATGCCCTTGAGACGCCTGATGGACCCGGCGGGTTGACGCCTCTCCTCGGATCTGGACGCCACATCGACGAACGGCGGGCGCTACCCGGTAAACGGACGGCGCGCCAGGCTCGACGCGCGGCAGGTGCCCCCTGCAGTCGATCGTCTGGGCACCGGTGCCGCTGCTGCTGGCGCAAAAATACGACGCCGAAGAGAGCGGCGAATTGTCCTTCGCGCTGTGCTCAGCGTCGTTTGCTATGAGTACCCCAACAGTGTCCAAGCAATTGATCGACACCTTTCGACAGGCCGGTGTCGAACGCATTTAAGGACTCGTGGGCGACAGCCTTGATCGCACGCAACTGCGCGTCGATCAGGTCCGCCCCCGTATTGTCACCGCTAAGTTCTGCACGAGGTCTCCGGTACTGCCGATCTCCTCGGTCGCTGAGCGATCTACCGGAGACCTCGTCTATCTGATCAACGACACGCGACGCGGCGTCAGCTGGCATCACGCCAGGTCACAGCATTGAAGCAGACGCCCGGTGAGGAAGATAATGACTCGTGACTCCGAGAGCCGGGCCCGGATAGAGGAGACTTTCGCGACCTGTGAGTACCGACAACTATGTCGCGTAGCCTGACCAGCGCGCTTATGGCCGTATGCCCCGCGGGCCGGTCGTGGTTACCGATAAGCGCTGGCGGGCTTGTCCTTGGTCCAGATCTCCTTGATCGCGGCCAGCCGTTCGTTGAGTAGCCTTCCCCGCGTGCGCGGCTCCGTGCCGTGATTGCGCATCTCCTCACGGCTCCAACCGGTGCCCGCGCCGAAGATCACCCGGCCCCCCGACACCAGGTCCAGGCTGGCAACCTGCTTGGCGGTATGGATCACATCGCGCTGGACGAGCAGAGCAACTCCGGTCCCAGCACCACCTGACCAGGCAGAACGCGTCAACTTGGTTGTTCCGGTCGCCGCGACGTCGGCGTGTGCCAGCGCCTCGTCCAGGCGCTGCTTGGGCCGCGCCGACGGCCGGATGGGGCCGCGGGGGAAGCGGGCCCGTTGCTGCTTGGGCCGCGCCCATCGCCAGGTGGGATCGGAGGAGTGGGCCCGTTGCCTTGGGCGAGCAGCTCCACGCGAACCCACATGGCCCGAAACGGGATCACCCGTATCCCGCCGATGCCCATGACGTCGGCGATCTCGCACGCGAGCGCCTCGAGTTGCTCGGGTCGCTGGCCTGGACGTAGCTGGACAGTCATCACGGTCGGAGCGCCCAGGCTCACCTGCCCGATGGACGGAACCGCGACGGTCCAGCCAGTCGGTGTGTGAATCCGCTGGCACACGTCGTAGCCTTCACAGGCTTCCCGCCAGAGCCGCTTGATCTCCCGCACTCGCCAGAAGTTGACCTCATCCGAGCCGTCAGGTCCGGGCCATCCCCTCACGTCGTTGTCGATCGCCATGACGCATCTCCGCGCTGCTCATTGTGACCTGTACGGGGTGCTTTGGCGGCATCCGGTAGGCCAAGTAGTGGCCGGGGCAATCAATGCCCTCGGTTCGGCCCGCGTCGTTTTCGCGGGTGATGAGGTTCGCAGCGAAGCGCCCTGGCCACGATGGTGCGGTCCCCCAAGCTCGGGGCGTAGTCCCCACTTGTGGGCGTGGGGTTTACACCCGTGCGACACGCCTGCCGGTCAGGACCCGGGCTCGCTCCAGTGAGGCTGCCCCCGATCCATACTTGACGCCTCGAGCAGCTCGCTGGGAGGTCGGTGCCCCGTGACCGGGGAACAGGACAGGCAGGGTCAGAGGCGCTCCGCTCACCCGGGTGATCGGGCGCAACGCACGGTTCGCACCGCCGTGGTCGTCGTGCACGGGATGGGCGAGCAGCTGCCGCTGGAGACGCTCAACCGGTTCGTCGGCTCCGCCCTGCCGAAAGTGGGCGGTAAACGGCTCTACTATTCCCGCCCCGCACTGATCACCAAGTCCTTCGAGGCCCGCCGGCATCTGGCGTTCCGGCGAACCGAGGGCGGGCGTCTGGTGCACGGCCAAGTGGAGTTTTTCGAGTACCACTGGTCCTATCTGATGACCGGCAATCGCCTGGCCGACCTGCTGCCGACGCTGCGGCGCCTGCTGATCCGGCGCCCCACGACCGTGCCGGCCGGACTGCGGGTGATCTGGTGGATCACCTGGGCACTCGTTGTGCTCCTCGTCGGGACTCTGGTCGCGTTCCTCGCTACAGGCGTCCAGATCTCCGAGTTCACCCTCAACGGCATCCTCGGCGCCCTGCTCGGGCAAAGCGTGCTCGTCGCGGTTCTGCTGGCGATGATCAAAAAGCTGGGCGGCCAGATCACCGACTCCTTCGTCGACGTGGTGCGCTACCTGGACCGCTCCCCACGCTCCTACGAAACCCGCCGAGCCATCCGCGCGGGCATGGTCGAGCTGCTGCGCTCGCTGCAGGACGACGGGCGCTACTCCCGAATCATCGTTGTCGCCCACAGCCTGGGCGCGTTCATCGCCCACGACGGCCTCACCTCGCTGTGGGCCGAAACCAGCGGAATGTACGGCGGCAACCCCCAGCAGAGCGCCGACGGCAAACCCTCACCCCTGCCCGGCCTGACCCAACTCGAAGCGGCCGCCGCCGCCGTCCTCACCCACCCCCTCGACGGGCTCGACGAGCGCCAACGTCGAGAACTCGACGACTACCAGGCACAACAGTTCTCGCTCTGGAAAGGCGTGCGGGCCCAAGGCAACCCCTGGCTAGTGACAGACCTGATCACCCTGGGAACCCCGATGTGCTTCGCCGACCTGCTCTACACCCGTAACCGGGCCGAATTCGACCGGCTCGTCGCCCGAGGCGAGATCGCCCAAGACCCACCTGTGACCTCGAGCCGAACCGTCGAAGCAACCACGAGCGGCGAACCCAGCTACGGACGATCGCGAGGCGGACGCACCGTGCTCACCTCCGGAGCGTCATTCGCGGTCACCCGCTGGACAAACCTCTACTTTCCCGCCGAGAAGGGCTGGTTCGGCGACTGGTTCGGCGGCCCCCTGCGCCCGTTGTTCGGCCAAGGCATCCGCGACGTCGCGGTTGAAGGCAACCTACCCGGACGACGCACACCAGGCCTCGCGCACGGCCGCTACTTCGAATACCCCGACCAGACCCAACCCACTGACATCGCAACCCTCCTGCGACAGGCACTACACCTCGACCTCGAAACCGAACTCGTCCCCCTACTAGACGCCCCACACCCGGACCCCAGCACCAAATCGACCCTCTAAGCCACGACGCAGGCGATAGGTAGCGTGGTCGAGGGTGAACAGACTGCGTTCCATCATTGGCTCCTAGCGGTTGGCGCGGGACTGTCTGAACAACGGTGGATCTGATCTTGGTCGACACGCCGAGTGTGAGCTTGGCGGGAAGGATCGATCATGACCGAAACACTGGAGCCCGTGGCGAACGAGGTGGATCAGCAGCAGTTGGCCGAGCAACTCCTGGCCCAGGCCCGAGAGCAGGGCGTTGAGCTAGTGGGCCCGAACGGGC
>DATHIT010000104.1:0-33755 GCA_035489915.1 Pseudonocardia sp.
CGACGCTATGCCGAAAAGGCCGCCGAACACTATCGCCACGGCGGCCATCAGCACAGGGTTCCCGAGGGCCGCCATGGTGACCGGCCGACCGGTGACCGCCACCGTGCCGACCGTCGAGGCGAACCCCCAGACGATGGCCGGGATGACCGCCAGCTGCCGCACCCTGGACACCTGGACCATCGCCGCGCTGCCCACCCCCACGGCGACGGCGGTGAGCGGGAGTCCCAGCTCAAGCGTGCCGCTGACCAGCAGGGTGAGCCCGGCGATGGCGACCCCGACCAGGTTGCTCAGCACGGATCGGCACAGTCCGCCGACCCCGCCGCCGAGAATGAAGAAGGACGCCCAGGCAATGAACACCACCCACACCGGCACCGTCACCAGTGCGCCGGTGAGCAGCACCGCGAGCGCCCCGAGCACTCCGATACTCAGCGCCAGAGCATTCTTCTCGGACACAATTCCTCGCCACCTCGTCGAGTGGGAACGATTGCCGCCGGAATAACCGGCCGGTGACCGAATTTTTGGGAGCAGGCATTGCCGCCAGGTAACGCGCGAGTGACGGTCCCCGCCGGCCCGGCCACAATGCCCTCAGATCCGGCCATGAGCGCCGTGTTCCGGCACTTCGCACAGCGCGCGTGGCTCGGCACAGCGCGTTGGGCTCGGCACAGCGCGTTGGGCGGCTGTGTGAGCACGGCGCGGTGTGTGTGAGCACGGCGCGGGCTGTGTGAGCGGACTCTGACCAGATCACGGTCCGGTTGGCGCGCCACCGACTTGGCCACCGGGCCTTACCGGCGCCCGCAACCTCCGCTCGCGTCGACCCAGCCCAGCCCGCGCAGAGCCCCTCCCGGCTCGCGCAGACCCCGTCCCCCTCGCACAGCCCCTGCAGGGTCTGCGCCGGCCGCGGCCGGTCTGTGCGAGCGATATCGGCCACCCACCCACGACTGCTACGTGAGCGCGGGGCGGGCTGTGTGAGGGCGGGGCGCGCGTGGTGCTGGCTTAGTCTCTGCCGATGGATGGTGTCGGCCCGGCGCGATCGAGCATGCCAGGGCGTCCGCTGGCCATCGTGGTGCTGGTTTACGACGGAGTGCGGCTGCTGGATGTCACCGGGCCGCTCGAGGTCTTCGACGTGGCAGTGGACATGGGCGTGGGGTACCGGATCACGGTGTGCTCGCCGGACGGGCGCGACGCGGTCACCTCGGGTGGGCTGCGGTTGGGGGTCAGCTGCCCGGCGGCCGCGGTGGGGGAGGTCGACACCCTGCTGGTGCCCGGCGGGGAATGTCTGGTCAACGGCCCCCCGACGGCGCTGCTGGAGGCGATCCGGCTGCTCGCGCCCCGGGCCAGGCGGGTCAGCTCGGTGTGCGCCGGATCGTTCGCGCTGGCCGCGGTCGGGCTGCTGGACGGGCGCCGGGCGACCACCCACTGGCGGCACACCGGGACGCTGGCCCGCCAGTTCCCGGACGTCCGGGTGGACGAGGATTCGATCTACGTCCGGGACGGCCCGATTCTTACCTCGGCGGGGGTCAGCGCCGGCATCGATCTGGCACTGGCCCTGGTGGAGGAGGACGAGAGCGACGAGCTGGCGCATCAGATCGCCCGGGATCTGGTGGTCTTCATGCGCCGGCTCGGTGCCCAGCCGCAGCTCTCCGTGCCGGCTCGGACCGCCCGCCCGAGGCGCCGGCCGCTGCGCGCGCTGTGCGACCAGATCGCCGCCGACCCGGCCGCCGATCACAGCCTGGCCGCGCTGGCCGCCCGGGCGGGGCTGAGCGTTCGGCACCTGACCCGGCTGTTCCGCGCGGAGCTGGGCTGCACCCCGAGCAGCTACGTCACCTCGGTCCGGCTGGAGGCCGCCACCGCGCTGTTGCTGTCCGGCGAGACCCTGGCCACCGCCGCGCGGCGCAGTGGGCTGGGCAGCGAGGAGACCCTGCGCCGAACCATGCGCCGGCCGGTGGGCGAGTCGGTCGGTGCTGCCGGCAGCGCTAGCCGCCCGGAGTCACCGGTGCCGGAAGCGACTGGGGGAACCCGCCGATCTGGACGTTGACCGAGGTGGCGTTCGGTGCCGGGTCGGGGGTGAGTCCCCACAGGGTGACCGTGGCACCGGCCGGGACGTTGGCCAGGCCGTGCATCCCGAAGATCGCGCCCATGGTGGCGGTGAGTGCGAAGTAGACCGGGGCGGCGACGGTGCACGCCTTGGCGTGGTTCTGGCCCGAACTGTCCAGCACGGTCAGTTCGCCGTCGGCGACCTCGTCCTTGCTGGGCTCGACGGCGAAGTCGAAGCGGACCTGTTCGGTACCAGGGTTGGTCACCTGGTACGTGGTGATCAGGTAGCCATCCACCCGCTGCACCTCGGCGACGCTGGCCTTGAGCCCCTCGTTCGCCAGCTGCTGCCCCGGCGGCAGCAGGGCCGCCCGCGGTGCGCTGGCGGCCGTCTTGATCACCACGTCCACCCGGCGGTTCTGCGCCCGCCCGTCGGGGTAGTCGCTGCCGTCCGGCTTCGTGTTCGGGGCGATAGGTTTGGTCTCGCCGAAGCCGACCGGGGTGTAGTCGAAGTCGGCGCCCAGCTTCTGTTGCAGCACCTGGGACACCGCGGCGGCGCGCTGTTCGGACAGCCGCTGGTTGGACGGGTCGTCGCCGATGCTGTCGGTGTTGCCTTGCGCGGTGACCGTGCCGGCCTTACCGGTCACCTGGGCGGCGAGTGAGTCCAGGGCGGCCTCGGCGGCGGGGGAGAGGGCCGCGCTGCCGAAGGCGAACAGCACGTCACTGGGCAGCCGGAACTCGCTCTGCCCGCCCTGCTGGGCGGCCGCGCAGACCAGCGGGCTGAACGCGCGGCTCTCATCGGTGGGCGCGGTCAGGATCGGGTCCGGAGTGAGCGCGGGGGAGCCGGCCGGCTGCACGGGGACCTGTACCGGCAGCATCGGGTCGATGGCGACCAGCATGCTGGTGGTCTCCGCCGGTGGCGCGGCGAACACCGCGGTCACGGTGGCCGACTGGCCGGGCTGGACGTACTCGTCGACGTTGGCGCTCATCTTGCCCCAGGCGCCGGTGTTCGGGACCGACAGCACGCTGTACCCGGTGCGCCTGGGCAGGTCGACCAGCAGGAGCCCTCGCTGCACCCGGTCGATGCCGTAGTTGTCCGGGGCCAGCTTCTCGGTGGTCCCGTTGTAGAAGTCGAACTGCAGCACCAGCTCGTCGCTGCCTTGGCGGACCAGCCGTATGTTGCGTGCCTCCACCGGTAGCGCGGTCGACTGCGGCTTGGCCACGATGCCCTGGCTGGGCGCCGGTGCCGCGCTCGCCTCGCCGGACCCGGACCCGGACCCGTCGCCCGAGCCGGTCGAGCCGCTCAGCGGTGGTACCGGTTTGCCGCCGCCCGGACCACCGGTGCAGCCGGCCAATGCGGCGGTCAACACCACCGTCAGCACCACGCCGCGAGCCAGCAGGCCGCGCCAAACACGTCTCATCTCCGGTGCCCCCCAGTCCCAGTTCCCGCCAGATCATGACCACGGGAGGCACACAGCGCACCGGAAATATCATTTGTGCTTGTCTAATGCCCCGCGCAGCCGGTCGATGGTTTGCTGGCGGTGGTCGTGCAGGATCTTGATGGCCCGCTCGGTGTCGCGTTGCTTGGCCGCCCGGAGCAGGGCGGCGTGTTGCTTCTGCGCGGCCCTCCGGCTGGCTTCCTCGCCGTGGTAGACCGCGCGGTACGGGTCGGCCGCGTCCCAGAGCTGGCGCAGGATGCGGATCAGCCGGGTCATCCCGGACGCGGAGAGCAGGGCGAAGTGAAACCGGGTGTGCGCGGCGTTCATCGCGGCGATGTCGCCGTCCGCGCCGGCCAGCTCCATCTCCTGGTACGCCTCGGCCATCACCGCGACGTCCTCGTCACGCAGATTCGGCATCGCCTTGACGACCGCCTCCTCCTCGAGCAGCTCGCGGATCCGGCGGATCTCCTCCAGCTCGTCCAGGCTCAGTTCGGTGACGAAGTAGCCACGGTGCGGGGTGTAGGAGATCTGCCCCTCGCCCTGCAGGATCCGCATCGCCTCGCGCACCGGAACGCGGCTCACTCCGAGCCTCTCCGCGACCGTCTCCTGGATCAACTGGCTGCCCGGCTCCAGGTCGCCCTCCAGGATGGCGCGCCTCAGCTCCGCCAGCACCGCCTGCTGCGCGGTCGGCGGGCGGGTGAACTTCTTCGGGGTGGACTTCGGAGTGGACACTGTGTACAAACCTTAGCGTCCGGGGTGGGTGATTCGTGCGGGTCGACGGGTCGGCGGCGTCTGTTCACTCCGGCCGGTGACCAGCGGCTCGCCGTCCACCAGCACCATGGAGATGCCGGGCAGATCCCCGAGCGCGAAGGACTCCAGGCCGTCGGTGGCCGCGGATCCGGTGACCGGGCCGAGGAACACCAGGTCGGCCGGGCGACCCACCGCGATGACCCCGACGTCCAGGCCATGCAACAGCGCGGTGTTGCCGGTGGCGGCGGCCACCGCGTCGGCCGGGTCCAGGCCGCACACCGAGGACAGGAAGCAGATGTTGCGCAGCATGCCGCGCGGGATCACCCCGGTGCCGCCTGGCGTGTCGGTGCCCAGGGTCAGCCGGTCCAGCCCGCCGGTGACGCTCAGGTGGGCGGTGGTGTCCATGGTGGCCCGGTAGTTCATCGAGCTGCACACCTCAACCGCGGCTTCCGGCAGCCCGTCGATGACCTGTCGGATCTCCTCGGCCGGCATCGGGATCGGACCGCCGGAAATGTGCGCCACCACGTCCGGGCCTACCGCGCTGACCACGTCGTACCCGGCGACCTTGCTGGACCCGGACCGGGACACCCCGCCGGAGTGCTGCTTGACCACCATGCCGCGCTCGTGGGCCCACTCCACGTACCGCTGGGCCTCCCCGTCGCCGAGTCGGTTCCAGTCGTAGAAGATGAACTTGAGCTGGTGGATGTTGTGCTCGACGAGCCGGTCGAAGTCGCCCTCGGTCAGCCCGGGCACCAGCAGCAGCGTGCCGCAGTGCGCCTTCACCCCGGACGGGCGGACCCGGCCGGTGGTGTGCTTGGCGGTGATCGCCAGGCTGATCACCAGGTCCGGGGTGAGGTCGTCGAAGGGCAGCCCCGGTACGTGCAGCTCACCGGCGGAGACCATGGTGGTGGTGCCGCCGTGCAGGTAGTTGTGCACCCAACCGATGGAGTTCTGCGCCGGGGTCCACTCGCCGAAGGTGGGGTGTACGTGCCCGTCCACCAGGCCGGGGATCACGGTGAGGCCGGCCGCGTCGATCACCTGATCCGGGGCGGGGTGGTCGATGTCGATCCCGGCGATCACGCCGTCCTCGATCACCAGGCTCACCTCCCGGCGGGGGAGCTCGCCGTAGGCACCGGTCACCAGCAGACCCACGTCGGTCACCAGGGTTGTGGTCATCGCCCACCTCCGACTCGGTAACCAGGAAGTCGCGCCGACGACCTTCCCTGGAAACACTGACGTTGCTACTGTGCTCTGTATACATGATCCATGATCCAGGCTCCAGAGTGCGAGGTCGATTGTGGTCAGTTCAGGGGTAGGGCTCTTTCCCACCGAGCCGGTGCAGGCCATGCGCGAGTACGTGCACCTGGCCGAGTCGCTCGGCTATGAGCACGCGTGGATCGGTGACTCGCAGAACATCTGGCGGGAGTCGTCGGTGACCATGGGCGCCGCCGCGGTGGGGACCAGCCGGATCGTGCTCGGCACCGGCGTCACCAACGCGGTCACCCGGCATCGCTCGCTGCTCGCCTCGACCTGGGCGACGCTGGCCGAGTTCACCGGTGGGCGGGTCGCGCTGGGCATCGGCACCGGCGACTCCTCGCTGCGCACCATGGGGCTGAACCCGCTGAAGCTCGCCGAGCTGGAGCACGCGGTCGCCGAGTTGCGGGCGCTGCTGCGCGGCGAGAGCGTGCGGGAGTCGCACAGCGGGCAGGAGTTCCGGCTGAGCTACCTCAGCGAGCCGGTCCAGGTGCCGATCTACCTCGCCGCGTCGGCCCCGAAGATCCTCAAGCTGGCCGGGCGGATCGCCGACGGGGTCATCGTGCTGGTCGGCACCGCTCCGGAGTTCGTCTCCAGTGCGCTGGCCACCATCGAGGCGGGCGCCCGCGAGTCCGGCCGCCAGTTGTCCGACCTGCACATCGTGCTGTGGACGCCGACCGCGATCCAGGACGACAGCACCGCCGCCAAGGACCTGGTGCGCGCGCACGTCTCCCGGGTGGTGATCCGGCCGCTGCCGGCCCCGGTGGACCCCGCGCTGGAACCGGTGATCGAGCGCATCCGCCAGGGCTATGACTACTACCAGCACATGGATCCCGAGGCGCACCACGCCGGGATGGTGCCCGACCAGCTGGTGGACCTGTTCGCGCTGGCCGGGACGCCCGAGGAGTGCCAGGCCCGGCTCAAGCAGATCGCCGACCTCGGCGTGGACCAGGTGGCCATCGTGCCGTTCGCCCCTCGGGCCCAGGGGCGCGCCCGCACCATCCAGACCTTCGCCGAGATCGCCGGTCGATGACCGCCGCGCACCAGCCGACCCACCAGCCGACCGAGCGGGCGGAGCTGGCGTTCCCGATGCCGGGGGACGCGGTACCGGGCGCACCGCCACCGCTGCGCGGCTGGCCGACACCAACCACCCGGACCAGCGACGAGCCGGCGATCTCGACCGGCGGGGTGCCCGGCACGGACTCACACTCGTCCGGGGCAGGCGCGCACTGGACGGTTCTGCTGACGGTCTCGGTGGCTGGCTTTGCGCTCGCCTGCGGGGCTCTACTTGGCCGGGGGCTACGCCGCCGGGCCGCCGGCGCGATGACGGACCAGGGAGGATCCCATGGGAGCGTTTCGAGGTAGGACATTCGCTCTGGTCGGCGCGCTGCTCGCGGCGGTGGCGCTGGCCGGGTGCGCGAACGAGGGCGGCGACACGGCCGTCGGCGGCTCCAACTCCGCCGCCCCCACCACCGCGCTACGGATCTCCGCCACCGGCACCGACAGCCTGCCGTTCATGGCGATCCTGCAGGTCGGGGTGAACAAGGGCTGGTTCCACGAGGCCGGGCTGGACGTCTCGCTCTACTCCGGCGGCGGGGGTGGAGACACGCTGCGGGTGGTGACCAGCGGGGACGCCGACCTGGCCATCGCCGGCAACACCTCGGTGGTACTCGCGGCGGCCAAGCCGGCCTCGCACCTGACCGTCGTCGCGCCGTGGTTCCAGGTGAACGACTTCTACTGGCTGGCCAGCAAGCCCGGCCAGGCGCTGCCCGGCGCCACCCTGGGCTTCTCCTCGGCCGGCTCGACCACCGAGTTGCTGGTCAAGGCGCTGCAGAAGCAGACGCCCAGCATCAAGACCATCGCGATCGGGCCGATGGGCGACAACTGGGCGGCCACCAAGGCGAACCGGATCACCGCCGGCTGGGCCATGCACCCGTTCGTCACCCAGAAGGAACAGACCGACGGGGCGGCGGTGCTGGTCGCCACCCGGGACGTGGTCGGCGACTTCCCGGCCGACCTGGTCGCGGCGAACACCGAGTACGCCCAGCGCAACCCACAGAACCTGCGCGGCTTCTTCACCGTCGCCGACCGGCTGATGCGGTACGTGGCCACCCAGCCGGCCCAGGCCGCGGCCGACCTGGCCCCGCTGCTCAAGGTGGACCCGGCGGTGATGGCGCAATCGCTCACCCAGACCCCCGAG
Organism: Pseudonocardia sp.; assembly: GCA_035489915.1. Taxonomy (GTDB): domain Bacteria; phylum Actinomycetota; class Actinomycetes; order Mycobacteriales; family Pseudonocardiaceae; genus Pseudonocardia. The sequence goes on from DATHIT010000104.1 coordinate 7,675, forward strand.
CTGGCCAAGGCGTACTCGCTGAAGGTGGACGCCGCCGCGCTGACCAACCTGTCCCGGCTGATGGTGGACGCCGGTCAGATCACCACGCCGGTGAACTGGAAGTCCGTCCTGGACCAGCAGTACCTGCCGGACCCGGCCCGCACCCAGCTGTAAGCCCCAGGGCTGCGACAGAAGGCGGAACGATGACCGATCGCGGCATCCAGATCGACGACGTGACCGTGCGGTTCCCCACCCCCGGCGGTGAGCCGGTGACCGCCGTGGACCGGGTCACCCAGCGCATCCCGGAACGCAGCTTCGTGTCCGTGGTGGGGCCCAGCGGCTGCGGCAAGTCCACCCTGCTCGGGGTGATCGCCGGGCTGCAGCCGGCGACCAGCGGGACCGTGGTGGTGGACGGGCGGGTGGTGACGGGTCCGGACCGACGCGTCGGGCTGGTCTTCCAGGAGGACTCCACGCTGCCCTGGAAGACGGTGACCGACAACGTGCGGTTCGCCATGCAGATCGCCGGGGTGGAGCGGTCCGAACAGCGGCGCCGGGCCTTGGAGGCGATCGAGCTGGTCGGCCTGACCGGGTTCGAGTCGGCCTACCCGTCGATGCTCTCCGGCGGGATGCGGCAGCGGGTGGCGCTGGCCCGCAGCCTGGCGCTGGCGCCGTCGGTGCTGCTGATGGACGAGCCGTTCGCCGCGCTGGACCAGCAGACCCGGCTGCTGCTGGGCGCGGAGGTCCTGCGCATCTGGCGGCGCACCCACCAGACGGTGCTATTCGTGACCCACGACCTGTCCGAGGCGATCCTGCTCTCCCAGCAGGTTTGGGTGATGTCCTACCGGCCGGGGCGGATCATCGACGTGATCGACGTGGACCTGCCGGAGGACCGGGACGCCTCGGTGGTGTCCACCCCGGAGTTCAACCAGCTGCAGAACCGGGTGTGGGAGTCGCTGCGCGCCGAGTCACTGCGCGGGTTCCGGCAGGAGTCGGGGGTCGGCAGGTGACCGTCCGGCAACCCGAGGTGGCCGAGCCGGCGGCGCCCCCGGCGGGACCGGCCCCGGGTCCGCCTCGGCGGCGGCGAGTGTGGGGGGACGGCCAGCTCAGCGCGCTGGCCACGGCGGCGCTGCTGGTCGCGCTCGGGGTGATCTGGGAGATCGGCTCGGCCGCGGCGCTGTGGTCCGCGGAGATCCTGCCGGCGCCCTCCGCGCTGTTCCCCGCGCTGGGTGCGCTGGCCGGCGACCCCCGTTTCTGGGCGGACGCGGGCCGGACCGGGTTGGAGGTGCTCGGCTCGATCGGCTTCGGCGGGGTGGCTGGCCTGGTGATCGGTGTGGCGTTCTGGAAGGCGCCGCTGGTCGGGCGGATCTTCGAGCCGTACCTGGTGTCGTTCTACGCGGTCCCGCTGGTGCTGTTCTACCCGGTGATGATCGTCGTGGTCGGCTTGGGCACCCCGTCGGTGATCATCCTGGCGTCGGTGATGGCGGCCATCCCGATGGCGCTGAACACCTGGGTGGGGCTGGCCGGCATCCCGCCGGTGTACCTCAAGCTGTCCCGCTCCATCGGTTGCACTTGCTGGCAGCAGCTGTCCCGGGTGGCCCTGCCCAGCGCGGCGCCGTTTGTGCTGGCCGGGTTGCGGCTGGCCGTGGTGTACGCGCTGATCGGCTGCATCGCGATGGAGTTCACCACCGCGCAGGCCGGGCTGGGGTACCGGATCCGGTACCTCTACGACAGTTTCGAGACCACCCCGATGTACGCCTACATCCTGGTGGTGCTGACCGTGTCGATCATCCTGACCGTCCTGCTCGCGGTGCTGGAGCGGGTCGTCATGGCGGGGCGGAGCCGGTCATGACGACGGCGCCCGCGGCCACCGATGCACCCGCGATCCGGGTGGGGGACCGAAAGCATGCGGCGTTGCTCGGCTCGATCGGGCTGGCCGCGCTGGCCCTGGTCGGTTGGCAGATCGCCTCCGAGCTGGTGTTCGTCATCCCGGCTCCACTGGCCACCGTGCGGACCCTGCTGGCCAACCTGACGACCGGCAGCTACCTGGTGGACGCCCAGGTGACCTTCCAGAACTCGCTGGTCGCGTTCCTGCTCGGCGCGTTGATCGGCGGTGCGGCCGGGTTGGTGCTGGGGCTGTCCCGGTGGGCCCGGATCGTGTTCGAGCCGCTGCTCATCGCGCTCAACGGGCTGCCCAAGATCGTGCTCTACCCGGTGCTGCTGCCGATCTTCCACCTCAGCGGCGCGAAGGTGGTGATGGGCCTGATGTTCGCGCTGTTCCCGATCCTGATCAACGTGGCCATCGGGGTGCGCGAGCTGCCGCCGGTGTACCGCAAGCTGGCCCGATCGGTGAACGCCTCGGGTTGGCAGACCCTGGTGCACATCATCCTGCCGGCGATCCGCCGCCCGTTGCTCACCGGCGTGCGGCTCTCGGTCAGCCTGGCCGTGGTCGGCGTGGTCCTGTCCGAGTTCTTCGCCACCCGGCGGGGCCTGGGGCGGGTGGTGCTGCAGGCCTACAGCTCCGGCGACTACCTCAACATGATGGCCACCATCCTGCTGCTGGTCTCGGTGTCCTTCGTGCTGTCGCTGCTGCTCTGGCGGTGGGAACGGAGGATGCGGTGAGCTGGGTCGGGCGGCCGGTACCTCGGCGGGAGGACGCTCGGTTCCTGGCCGGGCGGGGCCGATTCGTGGCCGACCTGGCCGAACCCGGCACGGTGCACGCGATGTTCGTCCGGTCCACCCAGCCCAGCGCCCGGCTGCTCAAGGTGGAGGTGGAGGAGGCCCGCCGGCAGGCCGGGGTGGTCGCCGTGTACACCGGCACGGACCTGGCGGAGAGCGCCGCCCCGCTGCCCACGCTGCACCAGCCGCACCCGGGATTTGCCGCCGCCACTGAGTTCCGGATGGCCGACGCGGCGCTGCCCTGCCTGGCCACCGAGGCGGTGCACTACGTGGGTCAGCCGCTGGCCGTGGTGGTGGCCCGGACCCGGCACCTGGCCGAGGACGCCGCCGAGCTGGTCGACGTGCGCTACGAGGACCTGCCCGCGGTGACCGACGCGGCGGCGGCGCTGGCCGACAGCGCCCCGGTGGTGCACGAGCACCTGCCCAGCAACGAGGCCGGCCGGATCGCTTTCGCGCTCGGTGACGTGGCTGCCGCGCGGGCCGGCGCGCACCTGGTGGTCACCGGGACCTACCGGATGGGCCGGCACGGCGCGGTGCCGCTGGAGTGCCGGGGGGTGTTCGCCGCGGTCGACCACCGCCGCGACCGGGTCGAGGTGTGGACCTCCACGCAGATCCCGCACCTGGTCCGGGAGGCGTTGTGCGCGGTGACCGGGTGGCCTCGGGACGGCGTGCGGGTGGCCGCCCCGGACGTCGGCGGCGGCTTCGGCACCAAGGCCAACGTCTACCCCGAGGAGATCGTCATCCCGCTGCTGGCGCGGCGGCTGGAGCGGCCGGTGAGCTGGGTGGAGGACCGCGCCGAGCACTTCGTCGCCGCCGCCCACGGCCGCGACCAGGTGCACCACACCCGGCTCGCGGTGGACGCCACCGGGCACATCCTGGGCTGGGAGGACGACTTCGTGGTGGACGTCGGCGCGGCCAGCCTGTGGACCGCCGGCATCCTGGCCAACACCGCGGTGCACCTGCACGGGCCGTACCGGATGCCGGCGATGCGGGTGTCCGGGCGGGCGGCGTTCACCAACAAGACGGTGGTCGCGCAGTACCGGGGCGCGGGGCGGCCGGAGGCGTGCTTCGCGCTGGAGCGGGCGCTGGACGCCGCCGCCGCCCACCTCGGCATCGGCGCGGAGGAGATCCGCCGGCGCAACCTGCTCAGCGCCGCCGAGCTGCCCTACCCGGTCGACCTGCCGTACCGCGACGGCGTGCCCATCGAGTTCGACGGCGGCGACTACCTGGGCTGCTTCGAGGCGTGCCTGGACGCGCTGCCCCGCGCCGAGCTGGCCGAGCTGCGCGCCGCCCACCCGGAGCTGGCCATCGGCTACGGGGTGGCGAACTACCTGGAGGCCACCGGGCGCGGCCCGTACGAAACCGGCCGGGTGCGGCTCACCTCGGCCGGCCGCTTCGAGGTGTTCGCCGGCTCCGCCTCGGCCGGCCAGGGCCACCAGACCACGTTGGCCCAGGTCGCGGCGGATGCCCTGGGCGTGGATCCGTCGCGGATCACCGTGGTCAACGGGGACACCGACGCGGTGCCCGACGGCATCGGCACGTTCGCCAGCCGCTCGGCGGTACTGGCCGGCAACGCCGTGCACCAGGCCTGCCTGGAGTTGGTTGCGCGGGCGCTGGAGCTGTCCGGGTCCGCTGTTTCTCTGGACCGGGCGGAGCTGGTCGGGTCCGCGGCTTGGGTGGACTGGGCGGAGCTGGCCAGGGCGCTGGCCCCGCGCGGGCGGCTCGGCGACGCGCAGCCGCTGGACGTCACCGCGCGCTACCGACCGCCGACGGTGACCTGGACGATGGGCACCCACGCCGCGATCGTCGGGGTGGACCGGGAGACCGGGCTGTGCACGGTGCTGCGCTACGCGGTGGCCCACGAGGGTGGCGTCGAGATCAACCCGCTGATCGTGCACGGGCAGATCGTCGGCGGGGTGGCCCAGGGGGTGGGCGGGGCGCTGCTGGAGGAGTTCCGCTACTCCGCCGACGGCCAGCCGCTGACCGGGTCACTGGCCGACTACCTGGTGCCGGAGACCACGGATCTGCCCGAGGTGCGGGTGGTGGCCCGGCACGCGCGCACCGACCGCAACCCGCTGGGCGTGCGGGGCGCCGGCGAGTCCGGCACGATCGCCGCCTACCCGGCGGTGGCCGCGGCGGTGCAGGACGCCATCGGCGCGCATCTGACCAGCACCCCGATCACCCCGGGGCAGCTATGGCGCGCTGCGCGTGCCCCGGAACCTGTACTGGCCCGATGAAGCCGGCGCCCTTCGAGTACCTGCGGCCGGCGTCGGTTGCCGAGGCGCTGGCCGTCCTGGCCGCGCACGCCGACGCGGGAGCCGACGTCAAGGTGCTCGCCGGCGGCCAGAGCCTGCTCACCTTGATGAACCTGCGGCTGGCCCGGCCGGAGGTGCTGGTGGACATCGGTGGGCTGGCCGAGCTGGACCGGGTGTTCAGCGACGAGCACGACGTACTGATCGGCGCGCTGGTCCGGCACCGCCGGTTGGAGACCGACCCCGAGCTGCGCGCCCAGGTGCCGCTCGCGGCGGCCGCCGCCGGGCACATCGGGCACGTCGGCATCCGCAACCGGGGGACTCTCGGCGGCTCGCTGGCGCATGCCGACCCGGCCGCCGAGCTGCCGCTGGTGATGGTCACCCTCGGCGCGACCTGCTACCTGGAATCGCGCGCGGACGGGGTGCGCGCGGTGCCGGCCGAGGAGTTCTTCCTGTCCTACTTCAGCAGCGCGCTGCGCCCGGACGAGCTGCTCACCTGGGTGCGGGTGCCTCGCTTGCGGCCCGGCCAGGGCTGGGGGTTCGTCGAGTTGGCCCGTCGGCACGGCGACTTCGCGATGGCCGGCGCGGCGGCCGTGGTGGACCTGGCCCAGGACGGCTCGGTGCGCGGCGTGCGGGCCGGGCTGATGTCGGCGGGGGAGAGGCCGTTGCTGGTCAGCGCATCGGGACCGGCGGACCGGGACGCGCTGGCCGCGCGGCGGTGGGACGCGCTGGCCGAGGCGTGGACGGCCGGGCTGGAGTTCTCCGAGGATCCCGAGTACGCCCGGCAGCTGGCCAGGGTGGCGCTGCGCCGGGCGCTGACCGACGCCGAGACCCGGGCTGACGCGGACGCGCGGGCGGTGGCGTGATCGAGGTACGGATCACCGTGAACGGCACCGTGGTGGAGCGGTCGGTGGAGCCGAGGTTGAGCCTGGCCGACTTCCTGCGTGACCAGTTGGGGTTGACCGGCACGCACCTGGGCTGCGAGCACGGCGTGTGCGGGGCGTGCTCGGTGCTGCTGGACGGCCGGAGCGTGCGGGCCTGCCTGACCCTGGCGGTACAGGCCGACGGGCACCGGGTGACCACCGTGGAGGGCCTGGCATCCTGCGCCACCGCCCGCCGGCTGAGCGCCGAGCTGTCCACCCGCCACGGCCTGCAGTGCGGCTTCTGCACCGCCGGGTTCCTGGTCACCGCCACCGAGCTGATCCAGGAGTCGGCCGGCGCCGAGCTGACCGAGCCGACGGTCCGCGCCGCGCTGTCCGGCAACCTGTGCCGCTGCACCGGCTACCAGGCCATCATCGAAGCTGTCCGGGCAGCCAGCCGACCGAGCGCACCACCCGAAGTTGATGTTGTGGGGTCGCCGTAGTACTCGCCGAAAACCGGTTGGTGACCGTGCTCGCGCTCAGTGTCGCCGCGGTCTTGGCCGGCGCCCGCTCCTACATCGCGATCGCCGAGTGGGCCCAGGACCGGCCGGCCAGCGCCCGGTTGCGGCTGGGCATGAGACGCCGCGCGCCGAGTGAGTCCACGATCCGCCGCATCCTGCAGACCGTCGACCATGGGTCAGCCGCGGATCGCGGTGGTTTCGCGGGTGAACTGGCGGTGGCCGATCAGCTTGTAGGCCAAACGAGCTGGGGCCGGCACGACCTGCATGAACCTCTGCCGTTCCGCGTCATCGGTTTCCTCGGTGATGTGACCGAGGATGACCAGCCGCCGCGTGACCGGAATCGCGCTCATTCCGTGCTTGCCGAGCGCGTCCCATTCGCTTTGCGTCAGCGTGACCGAGACGATCGGGAGCAGTTTCTGCTCCTCCTCAGCCAGGTGATCGATCAATATCGGCATCGTGGCGTCGATGAGGGCCGCCAGCCGCTCGCCGGCGGCGGCGTCCGCGCTCGCTGTCCACGCCGGCAGCTCCGCGCCGACGGCCGCGACGGCGTCGTTGACCTGCGCGTGCTGCGCATCCATCCGGTCCATCAGCTCCGGGTCGAGCGCAGCTCGCTCGCGCAGCAAGGGAAAGAGCAGCTCGTCCTCGCCGGTGTGGTGCGTGTGGAGGAAGTGCAACATCTCCCGGGCGTACGCGCCGATGACCTTAGATCGCGCACGGTCATTGGCCGCGGAGCGGAACAGTCGGGGGAGCTGACCGAACTCGCGCCGGATGACGCGGTGGATCAGAACCATCTCGTGGGTATCGACGCTGGGTCCGGAGGTGCTCACCGTGACACCTCGATGGTCGAGGCGTTCTGGACGGCTTCGTGCGCCGTGGTTGCTGGCCGACCGATGAGCTTCACCAGGTCGTCGCTAGCGGTAAACAACTCTCCGCGAGCCAGGCCGGCATCGGCGTCGGCGACGGCGGCGGCCATCTCTGGGGGCAGCCCCGCAGCGGTCAGAGCGCCGGTGTAGTCAGCGACCGACATGTCCTGGTAGGCGATGTGGGTGCCGAGGACGTCGCTGATCGTGGCGGCGAGTTCGGTCAGGGTGAACGGCGTTCCGCCGAGCTCGTAGGTCGCTCCGAGGTGCCCGTCCTGCGTCAGCACCGCGGCGGCGGCGGCGGCGTAGTCGCGTCGGCTGGCCGCGCTGACGAGACCGTCGTGCGCGCTGCCCAACAATGCGTGGTATCGGGTGATCATCGGGAGCTGGTCGGTGTAGTTCTCCAAGTACCATCCGTTGCGCAGAATGACGAACGCCGAACCGCTGTCACGCAGGTAGTCCTCGGTGCGGCGATGTTCGTCAGCGAGCGTCATTTGCGCGGTCGAGGCGTTGACGATGCTGGTGTACACGATCCGGGACACACCCGCTCGGGCCGCCGCGTCGATGGCGTTGCGGGCGTTGTCGAACCGCTCCCCGACCGTCGTCGTCGAGACCAGCAGCATCGCGTCGGCGCCCACGAAAGCGTCGTCGAGGGTGATCGGGTTGGCGAAGTCCGCGCGCCGCGCCGTGACTCCTTCGTGTGCGAGGTCGGCGAGTTTGTCGATGTCTCGGCCGGTGGCCACAACCTGAGCTGGCGGCGTTCCGGTGGCGAGGAGTTCTTGTACGACGAGCCGGCCTAGGTGGCCTGATGCGCCGGTGATGACAGTGGACACGGTGTTGCCTCTCGATCAGGAAGTGCGGTGTGAGCGGATGCCGTCGGTGCTGTGCGGGCGGGGATCGCTCAGAGGCCGATGCAGGCGTCAGGGTCATTGACTAATGTAGTCAATGACTCTGACGATGTCGAGCCGGAGTCGAAGCCTGCTGGCCCCGGCGGCTCGGGGCGAACGGGAATCGGGGGCGGACGGCTCGGCGCGGCCGGGTTTACCGCGTGTAGGGGTCGGTGATCTCGCGGAGTTGATCCAGGATCTGGTGCAACAACGTGAAGTTGCGGGTGCCCAGGTAGGCCTTCCACTCCGAGAGAATCTCGGCCGATGTCGCGATGGCCAGCTCGGCGGCTCGGCGACCACGTTCCTCGATCACGATCAACCGGGCGCGCCCATCCGTGGGGTCGGAGACCCGGCGGACATAGCCCAAGCGTTCCAGCTGATCGACCAGCACCCCAGCGCTCTGCTTACTCACTTGCGCCTGGTCAGCGAGGTCCGTGAGACGCGAACCGTCCGGGTCGATGCGTTGAAACACCCGGACCTGGGCCAAGGTCCAGTCATCGAACCCGGCCTGCTGGAGGGTCCGGAAGATCCGATCCTCCATGTACCGGTACGGGATGAACAACGCCACCCCTAGATCCACCCGTTGCGCGTCGTTCATACCGTTCTCGGCTCCATCGCCCACCCGCCCCATGAGGAACACACCCTACGTCGCCACCGCCGCACCAGATCACCGCCGACACGACCGCCAGGCCGTCTCCGCAGCGCTGCGCCTACTGCTTGCCCACCCGGCATCCGCCGGTGCCCGTCAGTGATGCCGGACCTGTTGCCATTAGCGCCATTCTATGACTACATTCGTCAGTGTAGCTGACCAATTGACGGGTCCACGACCTCCGCCCATCCAGCGCGACGACACAGACAGAGAGAACAGAGGGAGCACCATGACATCGGCACCAACCCTGGCGGGCAAACGAGCCCTGGTCACCGGAGGCAGCCGCGGAATCGGCGCCGCGATCGTGCGGCGCCTGGCCTCCCAGGGAGCCATCGTCGCGGTGAACTATCGATCCGATCGGGCCGCCGCCGATGCGCTCGTCGGCGAACTGACCGACCAGGGGTGTGCCGCGTCGGCCTTCCCCGGCGACGTCAGCGACGCGGCGCAGACCCACGAGCTGGTCGGCGCGGTGGTATCCGAGTTCGGCGGCCTGGATCTGTTGGTCAGCAACGCCGGGGTCGAGCACTTCGGAGCGCTGGAAACCATCACCCAGGCCGACTTCGATCGCCTCTTTCAGACCAACGTGGCCGGACAACTGTTCGTCACCCAGGCGGCGGTCGCCGCGATGACCGACGGCGGCCGGATCGTGCTCAGCTCCTCGGTCAGTATGCGCCTGGCGGTCTATCAACACGCCCTGTACGCGGCAAGTAAAGCCGCTATCTCGGCCATGGTGCGTAATCTGGCTCCCGAACTGGCCGAGCGGAACATCGCCATCAACGCGATCGCCCCCGGCGCCACCGCCACCCGCATGGCAACCCGCTACAGCGCCAACTACACCCCCCCTGCACTCGCCGATGTACCGTTTGACGCGCTCATCCGCTCCATGAGCGCACTCGGCCGGTTGGCCCAACCTGCCGAAATCGCCGCCGTGGTCGCGTTTCTGCTCTCCCCAGATGCGTCTTATATCACCGGCACCACCATCGAAGCCGACGGCGGCTGGAGCTAACACGGCCATGGCGCCCACGAAATCACCCTCTTTCTTGGATTCAGGATGACCACATGTGACTCAGCGCACCTGCGTTGGTAAGTAAGGACCGGTGGCCAGATCGAGGCTAAGTGTCCGGTTGGGGATCCGCCGATCGCCTATCGGACGCGCCCGACGCGACGGGTGGCCATCAGAAGAGGGTGTCGCGGACGCGGAGCGGCCGGTAGCCGGTGGGACCGAGCTGAGCCAGCTCGCCCTCGATATCCACGTCGATGGAGCCGAAGAAGTTGCGGCCAGATACCGGGCGGCGTAGATGGTGCGGCGCAGCGCGCCGTACTCCAAGGCGATCCGCCGGCCCACGCCCCCGGCCGGGATCAACGAAGGCGACATCCGCCGATGTCAGGGTGAAAAACCGGAACAGCTCGTCACGGCCGCTATCCCCAGTTCAGAAGCCTACTCAGCCATATCCGCCCGATCTTCGGCGAGTACTACGGCGACCCCGTTTTGGACACCGAGACGCTCCGGCGTGGTGATCACGGAGTGTGCGGCGGGGCGGCCGGCTGATCGCGGACATGGCCGGCATGAAAGCCACCGCTAATCTTCGTTGAACGGAATGACGGCAGTCGTATAAGGGGAGCGGATCGTCCAGCCGAGTCTCGAATAGAGCCCTCGCCCATCCTCTGTTGCGACGAGCACCTGTTCGGCAGCGCTCGAATGTCGCGCGGAGCCCAGTGCTGCCATTATCGCGCGGCCAAGGCCTCGTCTTCTATGGGCCGCATGTGTGACGATCCGATCGTAGATGAAGACGCCATCAACCTCCGCCGCAACTCCGCTTGCGGCAATATCGTCGCCTGTCGCCAAAATGCGTGCCCTCGTCACCGAACCCGTCTTGGAAAGTTCAATTTCATAGCCTGCGGGAAGCTGAATTTGGCCGCCAATCTCGCCCTCATACGTCATCATGTAGCTGGCCGCTTGGATCTGCCAGCGCGAGGGCACCAGCACACGCATCTCGTCCGCGGAACCGAAAAGCTTCAGGAAGATGCGAGGAAGGGAAACTGCCTTTGCCAGTTCGCCCAAACCGCCAGTTGGGCAGGCGAAGATATAGCGCCGGGTTTCATTCGGCAAGGCAGTTTCGACGCGCAGTCCACCGTGATCCGGTACAGGCGGCGGAAGGCCGCGCGCCACAGAACGGGCGACCAGCCACCTCTTGACCAGCAGGGGATCGACGCGAGGCAAAGAGTCGATGTCAGTCACGCGCGGAGGATAACCGCGCGTCGAGACGTAGTCGCATCGTTTTTTGCCGAGAACCGGTACTCAGCCCGACTTCGCGAGGACAGGCATTTTCGGCACGATGCTCTGATCAGACTATCCCCATCCATCGCTGCAAAGGGAAGCGGTACCCCCGCAGCAGGCGGCCGACGGAGAGGCTTTTACCGAGCAGGCGCTCGATGCCGCCACCGAAACCATAGCCAACGCCGGTGAAAAGCACGGCCCACACGATCGTGGCGAGCGCATTGCGCACTGCACCGGCTACCACTCGATCATCGAAGCGGTCCGGGCGGCCAGCCGGCCGAGGCGCACCACCCGAAGTTGATGTTTTGGAGACCGATACGCTCCGGTGTGGTGATCACGGAGTGTGCGGCGGGGCGGTCGGCTGATCGCGGACAGGGCCGGGCGAGTCGCTCAGGGCTCGCCGTGGCGCTTGTGCTCGGCTTGCTGGCGGCTGGACTCAGCGCATGCGGCGGGTCGCCCCCGGCGCCGGAGTCCGGGCTGAGCGGTGTCCATCAGTGTGCTCAGTCCGAGCTCGGGGACATCGGCACCGATCCGCCCGGGGTTGTTCCGAACGTGCCGGTGCGCATTGACTTCAGCTGCGCGACGCTGGCCGTTCCGCTTGATCACGGACTGCTACCCGGCCCCCAGACAGCTGGCCAGCTGTCGCTCAAGGTGTCGATGGCCAACAACGTGGACGCGCCGCGTGGGGTGTTGGTCTGGCTTGTCGGCGGCCCGGGCACCCCCGGAGTCTCGCTGACCGCCGACATCACCAGCGGGTTTGATCCCGCGGTACTGCGCGACTACCGGCTGGTGTTCTTCAGCGGACGTGGCACCGGCGACGGGGCCCTGCAATGTCCGCAACTCCAGGAGGCCGTCGGCTCCTCCGATCTCACTGTGCCACCACCCGGCGCGGTCGATGGCTGCGCGCGGGCGATCGGGGACAACCGGCGGTTCTTCGCCACCGCCGACACGGTTGCCGACCTGGATACCCTGCGCCGGGCGCTGGGGGTGGACAAGCTCAGCCTGGACGGTGCCTCCTACGGCTCGTTCGTCGCGGCGCGCTACGCCATGATCCATCCGGATCGGGTGTCGCGCCTGGTACTGGACTCGGTCGTGCCGCACGACGGGCTGGACATGATGAACATCGGCATGGACGCGCGCATCGTCGAGGTACTGCGGATGGTGTGCCAGGAGACCGGGTGTGGCACCGACCCCGCCGGCGACCTCGCGGAGGTGGTCCGTACCCGCCACAACGGGCCGGAGCTGCTCGACACCATCGCCGGGCTGTCCGCCGGCAAACCGAACCTGACCGCTGTACCAGCCGCGCTGCACCAGGCCGCCGGCGGTGACTCCACCGCGCTCGACGCGATGATCGCCGACGGGCACCGGGGCACCGCCGCGTCCGCCGATCAGCTCAGCCAGGGTCTGCACGCGTCCGCGGTCTGCCAGGACAACCCGGGGCCGTGGGGCGATGCGTCCACCCCGGCGGCCGGGCGCGCCGAGGCGGCCAGCGCGGCGGCGCGCGCGATGCCCGACGCGGCGTTCTTCCCGTTCGACCGGGACACCGCGACCGGCAACGGGGCGATGCTCACCTGCGAGCAATGGCCGACCACGCTGGTCGTGCCGTGGACCCCTGGGCGAAATCTGCCCTCGGTACCGGTGCTGGTTCTGGCCGGCGACCACGACGTGATCACCCCGCTCGCCTATGCACAGCAGGAGCTCGCGCACGCCCCTCAGGGCCGGCTCGTGGTCGTACCCGGCTCCGGCCACATCACCCAGGACCACGCCAACGGCCCCGGAGGCCGCACCGCGGTCGGACAGTTCCTGACCGGCTCGTGATCAGGACGCCGAGGAGCTGACCAGCTCGGCGACCCGCAGGTCGGTGAGGAACATGTGGCCGGGCGCGTGGGTGATGGCGATCTCCGGGCGCACCTCGGCGAGCACCGCCTGGGGAGTGACGCCGCAGGCCCAGAACACCGGCACATCGCCGGGGCCGACCGGCATCGGATCCCCCCAGTCCGGCGCGGCCAGGTCGGCGATGCCGAGCACGGACGGATCACCGGCATGCAGCGGGGCGCCGTGCGCGAACGGCAGCTCAGCGGTGACCGCGTGGGCCCGCTCCACCTGGTCCTCGGCGATGGCGCGCATGGACACCACCACCGGGCCGTGGAACCGTCCGGCCGGTTCACACCGCCGCGAGGTGCGGAACATCGCGACCCCGGTGCCCGCCTCCAGGTGGCGCAGCCGCACGCCGGCGGACTGCAGCGCCTCCTCCGCGCTGAAGCTGCAGCCGAGCAGGAACGCCACGAAGTCGTCCCGCCAGAGCGACTCGATCGACGTCGGCTCAGTGTCCAGCACCCCGTGCCGGTAGACCCGGTAGCGCGGCAGGTCGGTGCGCAGATCGGCGCCTGGCGCGGTGCGCAGCCGGTCGGGGACGCCGGGCTCGGTGACCTCCAGCAGTGGCAGCGGGCGCGGGTTTGCCCGGCAGAAGTCGGTGAACTCGCCGGCCAACGCGGCGGGCAGGATCGCCAGGTTCGCCTGGACGTACCCGCCGCAGAGGCCGGTGGTGATTCCGGTCCATTCGCCCGCCCGGATCGCCGCCCTCGCCTCGGCCGGAGAGCTCGCGGCGCCGATGTGCTCGGTCATGGTGCTCAGTATCAAGCAGGTCGCACAGCCCCTGCACGGTCTGCGTGACCTATCGGTGCTCTGTGCCGGCGGAATGGGGGCTGGCCGGGGGGAGGGCCGACAGGTCGTCGGTGTGTCCAGGTGGTGCATGGCATGGCGCATGGAGTACTGCATGTAAACTTCGGTAAATTCTGTGGTCCGTCGAAAGGGGCGCTGGTCCGGTGTCGCAACCCTCCTCGTTGACGCTCGAGTCTCGGGATCTGCTTCGCCGTCAGATCATCGAAGGGACGCTGCGGCCCAGGGAGCGGCTGATCGCCGCGGATCTTGCGGACAAGCTTCAGGTCTCCCGCACCCCGGTCCGGGAAGCCCTGTACCTGCTGGCCTCCGAGGGCCTGGTCGTCCCGACCAAACGCGGGTTCGCGGTGCGCGAGTTCACCCATTCGGAGATCATCGAGATCTACGAGGTTCGCGCGGCGCTGGAGGGCATGGCGGCCCGCCTCGCCGCGGAGCGGGGAGGCGGCAAGGCCATCGAGGCCGTGCTCGAGGTGGAGGCCGGCACGGTAACGCTGGCAAAGTCGGCGCGGCAGGTCCTGGTGGACAAGAACACCCTGTTCCACCGGGCGATCTTCGCCGCGGCGGGCAACGAGCGGCTCGGCCGCCTCAACGGCCAACACACCGAGCACTTCTTCAACTACCGGATCGCCGACCTCTACACCGACGAGGAGGCGGCGGCCTCGATCGAGGGGCACCGGCAGATCGAGGCCGCGCTGCGGAAGCGCGACGGTGACGCGGCGGAGAAGGCCGCGCGGGACCACATCCTCGAAGCGCTCTCGGTGACCCTGCGCAAGCTGCGCTGAGCGCCGGCACGGCGGCGGATCCAGCATCGACGGTTGTGTCGGCCGACACTTCGCTTTATGCTGCATGCACTGATGAATGCAGCAGGAGGTGGCGGTGGCGCTCTATACCGCTCGGCCGGGGCAGACGGCCTACGGCTATCCGGTCGGAATCATCTGTGCGCGGTGGCACATCCCGTTCATTCCCGGGGATGTCAACCACGCGGCGAGCTTCGACTACCCGGTCCGGTACCTGCCGGTGGACGTGCCCGGCGCCGACATTCTCCGTGGCGCCGCGCGGCCCGAGCGGTACACCGAGGACATCGTGGCGGCGGCCCGGCAGTTGGAGGCCGAGGGCGTTCGCGCCATCACCAGCAACTGCGGGTTCTTCGGACTCTGGCAGCGCGCGGCGGCGGACGCCGTGTCGGTTCCGGTGTTCATGAGCAGTCTGCTCCTGGTCCCGTTCATCCGTTCCCTGATCGGTTCGGACCGGAAGGTCGGCGTGGTCGTGGCCAACTCCGAGGGCGTGACCGGTGAACTGCTGGCGGCCGTGGGCATCGGCGACGACGATTCGACGGCGTTCGCCGGCATGGAGTCGTTCCCGCATTTCGCCTCGGTGGTATTGCAGGAGTCGGGAAAGCTCGACACCGACGCGATGCGCGACGAGGTGACGGAGGCCTGCCGAGGGCTGCTGATCGACCACCCCGACATCGGCGCCCTGCTGCTGGAGTGCAGTGATCTACCCGTCTACGCCCACGCGGTGCACGAGGCGACCGGGGTCCCGGTCTTCGACTGGGTGGCGCTGATCGACTTTGTCGAGCGAACGGTCGTCCCGAAACGCTACGCCGGAATCTACTGAGGAGCTGCCGGACATGCCAGACGTCGTCACGATCAACCCGGCCGGCCTTGGCGAGGCACTGTTCCCGTATTCGCAGGCGACCCGCGCCGGCGGATTCGTCTTCCTCGCCGGCCAGGTCGCGCTCGACGCGCAGAACAACGTGATCGCGCCCGGAGACGCCTACCAGCAGACCGAGGCGATCATCGAGCGCATCCGGGTCATCCTGGCCGAGTCGGGCCTCGACCTCGAGAACGTCGTGAGCGCGACGGTTTTCGTCACTTCGCTCGACGTGCTGCCGGACTTCAACCGGGCCTGGGCGGAGTGCTTCGGCGCGCACCGCCCCGCACGGGCCACCGTCGTCGCCGGCCTGCTGCTCGACGGCCTGGTCGTCGAAGTCCAGTCCATCGCCGCGGCCTGAGGAGGACCTACGCATGAGGAGGACCGAGACATGAGGACGGTCGTCATCGGCGGCGGGGTCATCGGAGTGACCACGGCGTACTACCTCGCGTCGCAGGGGCACGTCGTGACCGTGGTCGAGCAGCGCTCGGAGCTGGGCCGCGACGCCACCGGTGGCAATGCTGGCCTGATCGCCCCAGGCCACTCCTTCGCGTGGGCGTCCCCGAGGGCACCGGCCATGCTCCTGCGGTCGCTGCGCGGCGAGCGCACCGCGATCCGGGTGAAACCGCGGCTCGATCCGCGGTTCGTCAACTGGGGCGTCCAGTTTCTGCGGGAGTGCACGCCACACCGCGCGCGGGTGAACACCCTGGCCAAACTCGCGCTGTGCCAGTACAGCCAGCGTGAGCTGTACCGGCTGGTGGACGAGGAAGGCATCGAGTACGACGAGCACCGGCTCGGGGCGCTCTACCTGTACCGGGACGACCGGCAACTCGAACTCGGCATGGAGCGCATGCGGTTGCTGGCCGAGCACGGCCAGCAGATCGAGGCACTGACCGCGGAGCAGGTCGCGCGGCTCGACCCTGCGTTCACCGGAGCGATGGGCGTGATCAAGGGGGCAATCCACGGCAAGGGCGACGGCACCGGCAACTCGGAGAAGTTCACCGTCAACCTCGCGAAGATCTGCGAGAAGCTGGGTGTCGAGTTCCACACCGGAGTGGTCGCGACCGAACTGATCGAGCACCACGGCCGGATCACCGGGCTACGCACCGATCACGAGCTCTACCGCGCTGACGACTACGTGCTCGCCCTCGGCGTCGGCAGCCCCTTCCTGTCCCGCACAGTCGGCCAGAACCTGCCGGTGTATCCGGCCAAGGGCTACTCGCTGACCGTCGATATCACCGACGACAAAGCGGCGCCGACCTACGGCGGGGTCGACGAAGCGACGCTCGTCGCCTGGTCCCGCTTCGGATCAGCGTTGCGCGTCTCCTCGACGGCCGAGTTCGACGGCTACAGCCGCCAGTTCACCCCTGGGGACTTCGCGAACATCCTCGCCGTCGCCGGCGAACTGTTTCCCGGCGCGGCGGACTGGGACCGGGCGACGCTGCGCTCGTGCCTGCGCCCGATGACCCCGGACGGCCCGCCGATCATCGGCCGCGGCCGCCGCCACGAGAACCTGTACTACAACACCGGCCACGGCCACATGGGCTGGACCATGGCATGCGGATCGAGCAGAGCGCTCGCCGACCTCATGCTGGGCCGCCGACCCGCCATCGACCTGACGCCCTTCCCGGTGCGGTCACGACGGCGGTAACACACAGTCTTCCCCGCGCCGGGAGGTAGGCCCGGGGAGTGGGCAACGGCGCCCGTCACTGTCCCCATCGGAACAAGTGAGGATCCGCTGTGAAACCACGACTCGACAGGTACGAAGAGTTCATCGAACGCGAATACAAGGCGGGTTTGCGAAAGCACGACGAGTACTCGATCGAGTTCGTCCGGCCGGAGCTCATCTCCATGTTCAGAAACCGGGAGGTGAAGCGGATCGTGTTCACCGGCATGGGGTGCTCGGCGATCGTCTCCGACATAGTCCGCGGGTACTTCACCGAGATTGGCCTGCCGGTGGAGGTGTACGTCCTCAACGACTACGAATTCACCTTCCTGGCGCCGAAGTCCGTGCTCGAGGACCCCGGCACCGTCTTCATCATCAGTTCCTACAGCGGTCATTCGAAGGAGCCGCTGCGCGCCTACCAGGCGATCGGCGACTATCACGACCGGACGATGCTGCTCACGTCGGGCGGCCCGCTGGCCGAAGCGGGCGAGCGGGACGGCACGTCGATCGCCTACTGGCGGCTGCGCGAGCCGGACCGCGAATACCCGCTTTTCCATGTCTCCCAGTACTTCGCAATTCTCATGGACATGTTCCACGAGTTCGGGCTGATCGACGACGACCACCACGATCGGCTGGCGAGACTCTCGGAGGAGCTGGCGGCCGACTTCGACGACCGGGCCCGGGCGCTCGTGTCCGAGTTCGCGCGCAACAGCCGCGACGCGAACATCCTGATGATCGCGTCGCCGAAGTGGTACGAGAGCCTGCTGAAGCTCGCGAAGATGCACATCAACGAGATGGCGATGGTGCCGGCTTCGCGGAACTACTTCCACGAGTTCTGCCACAGCGAGGTCGCGACCCTGTCGGACCCCGAGCGCGGTCACAGCGTGCTGTGGATCATCGATCCCGAGGACGATGACTACACGAAGGCGAAGGGGCAGAACCTGGTCGAGCTGCTGACCGCGCGGCGGCAGCAGAACGACAAGATCCGGGTGACTGTCCTTCCGTTGCGGGGCGGGGACTTCCTGCGCCGCTACTTCGGCGCGCTGGACATCATCCAGCGGGCGACGCTGGAGCTCGGCCGGTACCGAGAGGTCGAGTCGCGCGATCTGATCTCGTCGGCCGCGGGCAATTCCTGGTACCACAGTTCGACAATCGATGCCGAATTCGAACCCGTCGCCAGTTAGCGCGGGCGCGGTAGCGGGCAGCCACCGGACGGCCGGCTCCTTCTGGCTGATCGCCGCGGGCTTCCTGGGCATGATGGCCGGGGCCGGGGCCCCGTCCCCGGTCTATCGTGTCTACCAGCAGGTCTGGGGCTACTCGCCGTCGATCGTCGCGACCGTCTTCGTGGTGTACGTGGTCGCGCTCCTGGTGGCGTTGCTGGTTCTCGGCAACCTGTCCGACCGGGCGGGGCGGCGGCGGGTGCTGGTGGTCTCGCTCGGCGTGCTGTCGTGCGCCATGCTGCTGTTCGCGTTCGCGCGTGGACTGCCCGACCTGCTGGCAGCGCGGGCCCTGCAGGGGCTGGCGACCGGCGCGGCCACGGGCGCGTTCGGCGCGTCGGTCATCGATCTGCAACCGGCGGATCGGACGCAGCGCGGCTCGTTCGTGACCGCGGTAGCGCCGACGCTGGGGCCGGGCAGCGGCGCCCTGCTGTCCGCCGTTCTGATCGAGACCCTGCCGTGGCCGCGGCGAACCGTCTTTCTCGTCCTGGCCGTGGGGTATCTCGTCGTGGCGGTCCTGATCGCGCGTCTGGACGCGGATTCGCTCGACGTTCGCCGGCCCCGCGCTCCTGGTGCCTCGCGTGGCCGCCTCCAACTGCCTCGCGCGTTCCGCACGGTCTTCGCGCGGTTCGCGCCGACGCTGATCGCGGCGTGGAGCGTCGGCGGGCTGTTCCTCGCCCTGGCGCCCAGTTTCATGCCGGAGGTGTTCGGGGTGCGCAACGTGGTCGCGAGCACCTTGACGATCTTCGTGCTCCTCGGCGCCGGCGCGGTGACCGCGGCCATCCTTCAGCGAAAGTCGGCCACCCGCCGCGGGACCGTGATCGCCTGTGGTGGTCTGGCGCTCGGCTCGATGATGCTCGCCGCCGGCGTGCTGGCGCACAGCATGACCGTCTTCCTGGCTGGCTGCCTGTTGTCGGGTGTTGCGTTCGGCGCCGGGCTCTTTCTGGCCACCGCGGTGGTGAGCAGGTCCATTCCCGCCGACCAGCGAAGCGGGGCGCTGTCGGTGATCTTCGTCGTCAACTACGTCGCCTTCGCCCTGCCTCCCCTGCTGGCGGGCGTCTGCGCCACGCGGTTCGGTTTCACTCCAACGTTGCTCGTCTACCTGGGAGCCACGACCGCGCTCGCGGTCGTCGCGGCCGTGACGCTGGCAACCGGTGCGGAAGGGGGGCGGCGGGTGTGCACGAGCTGAGCGACCGGCAGATCTCCTTGCTTGTCGGCAACGATCCCCTGCGCCGCTGGGTGGCCCAGGACCGGTCACCGGCCACCCGCGCCTGGTGCTCCGGAGACGGCACCGCCGCCGCCATCGCCCGGCCCGGGCTCGCGCAACGTGATCGGGTCCTGGTGCTCGGTCAGGAGGCCGCGGCCGCGAACCTGCTCGGTGACCTGCTTCCGCTGCTGGGGCCGACGTACCGCCCATTCGGCGACCGGCACCTGGTCGACCACATCCTCGGGCACGTGCCCGGGCTCGAACGCCGTGGCGACTTCTACTGGATGTGGTGCTCGGCAGGTCATGGCGTGCCCTCGGAGGTCCACTCCGGACACCCGGCGCCGCTGCCGTGGCAGGGCGACTCGCGCCCGTGCGCGGTCGGGTGGGCGGAACCGGGGGACGCCGAGGCTATCGCCGCGTTGCTGGCTCGGAACTTTCCCGACTCCTATGCCCAGCCGGGGCGGACGGGTGTCCAGCGCTGGGCCAAGATCGCGCTCGGGAACCGGATCCTGGCAACGGGAGCGTGGGCCTGGTCGGCGGCCACCGTGGGCCTGATCTCCGGTGTCACCGTCGAAGCCGGCCTTCGCGGCAAGGGACTCGGCCGGGCGATCACGTCCTTTCTCGTGCGCGAGGCGTTGTGCACGTTCGGAACGGCCGGCCTGCTCGCCGACGAGGACAACATCCCCGCGGTCGACCTCTACCGGAGCATCGGCATGCGATCGATCCCTCTCCTGGCGGCGAGGGTCCGCGGCAACCAGGTGAATGCGTTACCACATGCAGCTGAGGAGAAAGCATCATGAGGCTGTTCCGGCGACATCCCGCCACTCTCTTCCTTCTCTCGTCGGCCGTCGTACTGTCGCTCGCCGCTGGGTGCGCGACGACGGACGCGACTGACAGCGCTCAGGCGCGCCCGCCGACCACTCCTCTGCCCTCGGCGAATCCGGCGCTGTCAGGCACGATCACGATCGGCGCGGTACTGCCGCTCACCGGCGCGAACGCGACCGTGGGCACGGATCAACAGCGCGGCATCGAGCTGGCGGTCGCGAAGATCAACGCCGGTAACGGGGTACTGGGCAAGAAACTGGCCGTCGCCGTGGAGGACTCGCAGGGGCAGACCACCGCCACCATCGACGCGGCACGCAAGCTCGTCGCCGTCTCCACGGTGCCCGTGGTGATCGGTGAGTACGCGTCCGGCAACACCATCCCGATGCAGCAGTTCCTGCAGCAGAGCTCGGTCGTCGGGATCAACGTGGGCAGCTCGTCCATCGAACTGCGTGGGACCGGCGCCATGCAATTCTCGACCATCGGCCTCGACGACAAGGCCGGCGAATTCTCCGCGAATGCCTTGTACGACAAGGGATTCCGGAAGGTGGCGATGCTGGCGCCCAACAACGCCTACGGAAGCGGCATCGCACGCAGCGTGGCGGACGCCTTCACCGGCAAGGGCGGCCAGGTGGTCGCCAGCGAGCTGTACACCGAGGGGCAGCCCAACTACCGACAGGAGCTCGCGCGGCTGGCCAACGCGGACCCTGACGTGTACGTGGTGACGACCTACGGCAGGGACGGCGCCGCGATCAACGCCGAGATGTACGAGCTGGCCATGACCAGCAAGCCCGTGTTCGACATCTACATGTCCCAGGACGTCCCCGACTCCGACGCGAAAGCCGTCGAAGGCCGCACCGGGATGGATGTGAAGTCCTCGGTCGGTGGCAGCGAGTACGAGACCTACTACCGGCAGACCTACGGCGAGGGCTTCATGACGTCCTTCAGCGGGTTCGCCTACGACGCCGTCTTTCTCGCCGCGCTCGCGATCGAGAAGGCCGGGGCGCCCGACGCGGGCAAGGTCGCCGCGGCGGTCCCCGATGTCGCGGTGTCCTACCAGGGCGTGACGGGGCCGCTGGCGGTCGGCCCCGACGGCCAGCGGCTCGCGCAGCCGTACACGCTCGGCACGGTGCGGGACGGGAGGATCGAGTTCCCGTGATCACCCAACAGCCGCCCGAGCTGATCGCGGACGCGCTGGTCCGGGGCAGCACGATCGCCCTGCTGGCCGCGGGCCTGACCCTGGTCTACGGCACAATGCGGTTCGCCAACGTGGCGCACGTCGAGTTCGCGACCGTCGGTGCATACGCCACCATCTCGCTGTCGGGCGTCTTCATCGTCCCGGTGGCCGGGATCATCGGCGTGGTCGTCGCCGTGGCCCTCGGGGCCGCGATGTACGAGCTGTTGTTCCGGCGGCTACTGGTGATGGGCGAGATGCCCGCGATGATCGGCTCCCTCGCGGTGTCCGTCGTCGTCCAGGCGGTCATCCAGCTGGCATACGGATCCAGGCCACGCGACGTTCCCCACGAGCTGGAGCAGGTGAGCACGGTCCTCGGCGCCGACCTGACTCCCAGCCAGGTACAGCTGGTCGCGGTGAGCGTGAGCGCGCTCGTGCTCACCGGCGCGCTGCTGCGCTGGACCCCGCTGGGCAGGAAGGTGCGCGCCGTGGCCGCCAACGCTGAGCTGGCGCGCGTGTCCGGAGTCGGGGAACGGCGGGTGGTCGCCACGGTGTGGGCGATCGCCGGCGGCCTCGCGGCGATCAGCGGGATCGAGCTCGCGCTGGAGTCGTCGGCCACGCCGGCGCTCGGCTTCAACCTGCTGCTGCCGGTGTTCTCCGCCGCGATCGTGGGCGGTCTCGGGAGCGTGCTGGGCGCGGTGATTGCGTCCTACGGGGTCGCCTTGCTGGAGGCGATCGTGCTCGCGCTCGACTTCGAAGGCAGCGCGATCCCGGTGAGCTACCGGCCGGCGATCGGTTTCGTGTTCCTGCTCCTGGCCCTGATCTTCCGGCCGAGGGGCCTGCTGGGAGCGAAGGTGCGCATTGTTTGATTACGTCGCCTGGATTGCGATCCTCGTCTGCTGCTACGCCATGATCGCGATCAGCCTGAACATCCAGTCCGGCGGCGCGGGAATGATCAATCTCGGCCAGGTTGCCTTCGTCGGGATCGGCGGCTACTCGGTCGCGATCTTCAGCCGGGCCGGAATGGGCGTCTGGGCCGGCCTGCTCGCGGGTGTCGTCATCGCGGCGGGTGCCGGCTACCTGCTCGGCCGCCTCGGCCGGACCCTCGGCGGCGTCTACTGGGCCATTGCCACGCTGGCCGTCGCCGAACTGCTGCGTCTGATCATCTCGAACACCGACACCGTCACCGGCGGCATGCAGGGGCTCGGCGATGTCGCACCGCTGTGGGGCGAGCTGCACGGCACTGCCAACACCCTGGCGAGATTGGCCATGGCACTGGCATTCCTGGCCGCCGTGGTGCTGGCGGCCGTCCATCTCGACCGGTCCCAGCTCGGCCGCTCGCTGCGGATCATCCGCGAGAACGAACCGCTCGCCGCGGCGCTCGGCATCGACGTCGTGTCCGCCAAGAGCCGGGTGCTCGCATTGTCCGGTGCGGCCGCCGCGCTCGCGGGCGGGTTCCACGCGAGCGACATCTCGTTCGTCGGCCCCGACCAACTGCTGCCGTTCCAGACGTTCCTGGCCCTGACCATGGTCGTGATCGGCGGACTGGGCCGGATCGCAGGGGCCGTCGTGGGCGCGGTCATCGTGGAGGCGATCTACGACGGAACCCGGTATTTCCGTGATTTCCTCGACCTGGCGAGCGATCAGATCGCCGCCCTGCGGATCCTTCTCGTCGGCGCGATCCTGCTGGGCTTCCTGCTGCTGCGCCCGAAAGGCATCATCGCCGACCACCCCAGGAGGGTGCGTGTCTGAGGTCATCCTAGAAACGTCCGGCATCACCTGCTCGTTCGGTGAGCTGAAGGCCGTCGACGGGGTGAGCGTTCGCGTCGAGACCGGCTCGGCCGTCGCGGTCGTCGGGCCCAACGGTTCTGGAAAGAGCACGCTGCTCAACGCGATCTCCGGTTTCGTCACCCCCGACGCCGGAACGGTCACCGTGGCCGGGAAGCGCGTCGACGGCGCCGCACCGTGGCGGATCGCGCGGCAGGGAGTTCGCCGCACGTTCCAGCACGCGAATCTGCCGGCCCGCATGACCGTGCTGGAGCTGCTGGTCGCGAGCGCGGCGCCACCGTGCGAGCCACGCGAGGCGGTGGAGTCGGCGCGGAGGATCCTCGGCTGGCTGCAGCTTCCCCAGACGGAGGAGGACTGCGCCGGCGAGCTGTCCGGCGGCCAGCAGAAGCTCGTCGCACTCGGTGCGGCCCTGATGGGCAGCCCCAGGCTGCTGCTGCTCGACGAACCGATGGCCGGGGTCAATCCCGCGTTACGCGCGAAACTCGCGGCGCGACTGCGCGAGTTGCAGGCGGAGGGTATGACGATCCTTGTCGTCGAGCACGACATGAAGTTCGTGGCGCGCGCCTGCGACTCGGTCTACGTGCTCGACCGGGGCGTTGTGGTGGCCCACTCCACCCCGAGGGACCTTGCCGCCAACGAGGCAGTGCGCCGGGCCTATCTCGGCGCCGCGGTGGCGGACCTCGAGCCGAGAGGCGCGTGACGACATGACGGCGATAACCCTGTCACACATCACCGCGGGCTATGGCAAAGCCACTGTTCTGCACGATGTCTCGCTCAGCGTGCCGTCGGGCTCGATCACCACGATCATCGGCCCGAACGGGTCGGGCAAGAGCACGCTGCTGAAGGTCGTGGCGGGGACGGCACGATGCTCGGCGGGCTCGGTGCGGGTGGGCGGAGCCGATCTCACCACGGCCTCGGAACGCTCACGAATCGCCGAGCACGGGATCGCCTATGTGCCGCAGCTGTCGAATGTCTTCGGGCCACTGACCATCCTGGAGAACCTCGAAATCGGCGGGGCCACCCTGTCCCGCCGGATCCGCCGACAGCGGATCGCCGAGATACTCGAAATCTACCCGGACCTCGCACACCGAGCACGCGCCCGCGCGGACTCGCTGTCTGGCGGACAGCGCCAGATGCTGGCGATGGCACGAGCCCTGATGCCTTCCCCCAGGGTGCTCCTGCTGGACGAGCCATCCGCCGGGCTATCACCCAAGCTGCTCGATGATCTGTTCCGGAACGTCCGGGAACTGCGCGATCGGAGGCAGGTCACGGTCGTGCTGGTAGAACAGAATGCCCACGCGGCACTGCCCATCTCGGACCACGGGATCGTTCTGGTCTCCGGCGAAGTCGCACGCGACGCTACGGCGCACGAAATAGCTCACGACCCGGCGATCGCTGAGCTGTATCTCGGCACCGGCGAGAACCTCGCTGACGGGGCCAACGCGTAGGACCGAGACGCCGACCCTCTCGGGAGGGGAGCGTCAGCGTGCTCGTCAGCAGTAGCCCGTGAGTGGTATTGGTCGCTATAGCGACCAATACCACTCACGGGGTGTCGGGTTTGCCGGTGACCGCGCCGTGTTCCACCGCTGTGCCGACCACGCTCTCCCGGCGCGGGAAGTTCGGCCACCAGTGGTTGAACACCAGGTTCAGCAGGAACACCACGATCACCGTGGAGGTGATGCTGGAGCCGAAGATGATCTGGAACTGGGCCGGGAAGTGCTGGTAGAAGGCCGGCTGGACGGTCGGGATCATGCCCACCGCGAGGGACACCGCGACGATGAGCAGGTTGTGGTTGCCCGGCCCGCTGAAGGACACCTTGTGCAGGGTCTGGATACCCACGGCGGTGACCATCGCGAACAGGACCGTGGCCGCGCCGCCGATCACCGGGCCGGGCAGCGCGGCGACCACCGCGCCCACCTTGGGGATCAACCCGAGGATCACCAGGAACACCCCGCACACGGTGATCACCCAGCGGCTGCGCACGTTGGTCATGCTGACCAGCCCGACGTTCTGTGCGTAGGCGGTGTCCGGGAAGGAGTTCATGAACCCGGCCAGGAACGCGGAAAACCCGTCGGTGGCCAGCCCCCGGGCCAGGTCGTTGCGGGTCAGCTTGCGGTCGGTGAGCTCACTGACGGCGAGCATGTCCGCGGTCGACTCGGTGTAGGTCACCAAGATCACGATGCACATCGAGATGATCGCGGCGGCGGCGAACTTGGGCGGCCCGAAGTGGAACGGCGCGGAGATGCCCAGCCAACCCGCCTGGGCTACCCCGGCGAAGTCCACCAGCCCCATCGGCCAGGCGATCAGGGTGCCCAGCACGATGGAGATCAGCACGGCGGTCTGCCCGAGGAAGCCCCGGAAGAACCGGGAGATGAGCAGGATCATCAGGATCACCACGCCGGCCAGCACGATGTGCGAGATCTGCCCGGCCTCCGGGTTGATCGTGGTGACCACCTGGCCGTTGTCCAGCTGGACCTGCCCGTTGGCGTCGGTGACCGGGATCTTCGCGGTGAACGACCCGGTCTTGTCCCCGGCGATCAGCCCGATGTCCGCGCCGATCAGGGACAGCCCGATCATCACGATCACCGTGCCGGTGACCAGCGGCGGGAAGAACCGCAGCATCGCGGCGAAGGGCTTGGCGATGAGCAGCCCGAAGATCCCGGCGACGATCAGCGCGCCGTACACATAGGGCAAGCCGTCCCGCCCGCCGTACTGGTTGGCGATCACGATCATGGGGTTGAGCACGGTGAACGTCGCGCCGGCCACCACCGGCAGGCGCACCCCCATGATCTTGGAGATGCCCACCGACTGGATGATCGAGGCGATCCCGCAGACCAGCAGGTCGGCGCTGACCAGCACCGCGATATCGGACCCGTCCAGGCCCACCGCCGGGCCCACGATGAGCGGGACGGC